>NZ_JBGGGT010000001.1:1875000-2065428 GCF_041276405.1 Microvirga sp. TS319
TGCCATGACCGTCTGCGGCGATGCGCTTTATGTCGGCACGAAGGGTAATGCAGTCTATGGCGTTCCGCTCACAGGTGGGCCTGCCGTGCGGGCTGCTGCCGGCCTCGTCGCCCCGAATGGGGTCGCCTGCCTGGGGAATAAACTATACGTTGCATCGCGCGACCGTGTCTCGGCCTTTACGCCGATTCCTGGCGGCCGGCTCGCTCAGCGGGCCGATCTGCCGGCCAGGTTGCCGAACTTGGCGCACCACGGCTTGCGCTACATTCAGGCGGGACCGGACGGCCGGCTGTACATTTCGATCGGCTCACCGTGCAATATTTGCCGGCCCGAGGGTCTACAGGGGACGATTGTCAGTATGAGTCCAACCGGCGGAGAATTCCGGCGCGAGGCTTGGGGCATCCGCAATTCCGTTGGGTTCGATTGGGACGGTGGGGTCATGTACTTTACCGATAATGGAGCCGATGGGATGGGAGACGACATCCCACCCGACGAACTCAACAAACTGCAGCCGGGCGCCTTCTATGGTTTTCCCTACTTTGGCGGTCGTGTGCGATTGCGCGGCTTCGAGGCGGCGGCCCCTCCTGCACCGCAAGTTCCACCCGCATATGAATTCCAGGCCCATGTCGCCACGCTAGGGATCCACTTCTATCGCGGTACCATGTTTCCCGAATTGCGGGGCGAGGCGCTCATTGCCGAACACGGGAGCTGGAACCGCAGCATTCCAGTCGGATATCAGGTCGTACGGCTGCGGATCGGCAGCGGCCGCTCCGGCAACGGACAGAGTTTTCTGAGCGGTGTCGGGCGCCCGGTTGACGTTAAGGAACTGCCGGACGGGTCAATTGTCGTGTCGGATGATACGGGAGGCCGGATCTGGCGCGTCAGCCGCTGAGCCGGGCACAACAAAGCGAAACACGGCCGGTCCATCAGAAGACCCGGAGATGCCGCCGAAACCGCCTGCGACAGATATTATCAGGAAGAGAGCCTCGCTCAACCACTCTCCGGCGCGGCGCTTTTCCATCTCTTCAAGCAGCCCCATATCCTCTCGGAGTACTTACACAGAGGAGAGTCAACTACTCCGTAAGCACGTGGCGCATCGATTGTCGCCTGAACGACCGACACGGTATTCTGCTGGTAAGAATCAAGATGTCAGCAGGGTATCATGTCGGACAAACGCTCTTCCCTGGCGCAGCCCCCCTTCAACAGATCATCTTCAGAGAGAATGATCACTGAACGCGATCTAAAGATACTCTGGATATCGCGCACCTTAACAAATATGGACTACCAGTGCAGCGAGGAGATCCTGCGCCTCGACCGCTACGATCTTGAAATCGAGCAGAAGAACTTTATCAAAGCTCAATTGCTCCGAAGGTATAGGGAGCGGCGCGCTCCCTATCAAAAGCTCCTGGAGAGCCTCTAACGAGACCTGTGCGCGGGTTGCGCCGTCGCGGCCTCGATGGGCCGTTTGTCTGCCGCGGTCGGTCTACCCGCAGGGCAGCTTTCGCCAGTCCCAGCCAGCGCAGGCGTCGTCGCCCAAAGATCTTCTCGATCCGGCAGCGCACATGGGGGACATGATGGTTCCACGCCCGAAGCTTGCGTACGGCATGGCCCCCGGCCGGCCCCACACGCCTGTTTGGACCACGCGCGGGGACCCACCTTGGCTTTGCACGGCAGAGGCAAACGCTGTTCCGCGGGAGGCGCTGTCGGCATAAAGGTCGCCAGGATCATCCGGCCGAACCTCGTCGCCAGCACGCCCGTCGTTGACGTTGGCAGGGGTGACGGTCAATCCCTCGACGAGAACCGTATCAGCATCGGCCGCCACATGAGCTTTGAAACCATGGCTTGCCTTGCGTCGCTTGTGCCCGGCCCAGGCCGCCTCCTCATCACGGTGGGTTGCTGACGCAATCACGGTTGCGTCCACCAGCGTGCCGGTCTTGACGGTGATGGCTCGGGCTTCCAGTTGGCGTGTGATCTCATCGAGCAGAACCTTGTCGAGCGAGCGCCCACCACGTCCCGCCGAAACCGCGCAAACGCAGTGCGCTCAGGGGCGGCGAACCCGCAGAAGCGCCGGAACGACGGTGAACGCCCCGTATTATAGCAAAGCTGGCAGACAACGGTCCAAACCTCCCTTTCGGATCAAGCAGCCCTCAGGTTTAAGTCTCAGAAACTTCAGCGCCAGACCGGTCTTGAAAGGCCCTCGAAAGAACGTGCCGCCGTCGTTCGGCGGGGCCCGCTATCGAGAAAATTGCCTCGTTATCGGCTCGAAGCCGGGGCAGCGCTCGCTCGAAAGCGCTTCACATCGAGCACGGTGCTTGGCAAAATTCAGAACAGGTGCCGAACGCTATGACGTGGGGCCAAGCTGATGACATCTGATTTCATCTTCATGTTGACTCACGCCGACCTCACGATCCCGGACGCCTGTGACCGAGTTCCCGAGGTTCTTAGCGCAGGCGTGCGCCATATCGGCTTCAAGGATGTTGGACTTCCATTCGCCAGCTTGCGCTCCATCGCGGACATGATCCGGGCAGCCGGTGCGACGCTCTACCTCGAGGTCGTCAGCCTGGACGCACAGAGCGAGGAAGCGTCAGCTCACACTGCAGTCGATCTCGGGGTTGATGTCCTGATGGGCGGAACGCGTCCACATAGGGTGCTGCCTATCCTGACTGGTACGGGCATTCGCTACTACCCCTTCCCAGGCAAGATAGTCGGCCACCCAAGCGCCCTTACGGGAACGACCGAAGCTATCGTCGAAAGCGCCTTCCGCCTGGCGGCGCTGGATGGCGTTCACGGCCTCGACCTTCTCGCCTACCGTTTCCAAGGTGATGTGCCGGATCTGATCGGCCGGGTCTGTCGCGCGGCCGCCACGAAGCCTGTGCTGGTCGCCGGCTCCATCGATCGACCGGAGCGGATTGCTGCCGTCATCGAGGCTGGCGCCGCTGGCTTTACCATCGGCACGGCAGCGCTGGACGCGGCCTTCCCGGCGCGTTCTTCTGCACTTGTTGATCAGCTGGCGTTTATCATCCAATACGCATCGTCCCAATCGACGCCGCTTGGTCGGGCCTGACGTGGGTACGTTGTCCGAAGCTCGCGCCACCCAGTTCGGCTTCATCCCCGACCGCATCGTCACCTGCCTTGATAACAGATCGGATCCCGGTAGCCTCCCCTGCTCTCGGGAATGAACGCAGCCTTGCTGATGATGGTCCCGGTCACCTCTCGCCGATGCGCGGCCAGCCCCTCTCGTGTCTCGGGACAACAAGGGTACTGATCAACGGAGGTACTCATATCCCTCTTCCCTCTCTCGGAATTCTTGCTCCATGCGAAAATCGGCCTAGCGCATCGTGCGGATCCAGCAGGCTGCTCGCAACGATGCGCTGATCAAGGCTATGTTCTTGAGCATCTTTTCATGCAAAACCGGTTCCCGCTTTTGCGTTCGATGCTCTGGGAGGTAGCATCGGATTCAATCCCAAAAGTGGATTCCACTTTTGGGTCCGATGCTCTAGCATGGAAGCCCTGGATAGGGCGGAAACGCAAATCCCGATGATTGCCGCTCTCCATGCTGGCTCCGTTCACGGAGGCGATCTTGTCTGTTGCTGACGGGACGGACGATCGGATCGGTTCTACAGTCAGCGCCTTGGTCATGCGAGGCGTGAGCAAGGCGTTTGGAAAGATCGACGTCCTGCGCAACATTGAATTCACCCTTGGAGTCGGCGAGATCCACGCCCTCATGGGTGAGAACGGCGCAGGTAAGTCCACACTCATGAAGATCGCCGGTGGGATCTACCACGACTATCGGGGCGAGATGGAGGTCTTTGGCGTGCCGGTGCGGTTCGCGAGCCCGCGGGATGCCTCTCGAGCCGGGATTGCGGTTATCCACCAGGAGCTCAACCTCGTCCCGACCATGACGGTCTCCGAGAATATTTTCCTCGGAAACGAGAAGGTCCGGGGCCTGCCGTTCCTTATCGATCGACATGCTCAGGCGCGTGCCGCTGCCCGTCTGCTCGATCCGCTCAACTTTCAGGCTTCGCCACACGCTCCCGTCAGCGATCTGCGTATCGGCGAACAACAGCTCGTCGAGGTTGCCAAGGCACTGGCGCAGAACGCGCGCATTCTCATCATGGACGAACCTACCTCCGCTTTGTCCGTCACTGAGGCAGAACGCTTGCACGCCATCATCCGCCGCCTTTCTCTGGATGGGGTCAGCGTCATCTACATCTCGCACCGCATGGAAGAGGTGTTCGACCTCGCACAGAGAGTTACTGTCCTGCGTGATGGCGCCGTTGCAGGCACTCTCCCGGCGGCCAACATGTCCCGTCGCGACCTGATCCGCCTTATGGTGGGCCGTGACGTTCAGGAGTTTCTGGCGCTTCGGCATGAAGAACCTGCGCGAGAGGCGAGCCCGATCCGGAAGCCTCCTGCCCTATCCGTGCACGATCTCTGGCTCGCGCACCCGAAACCCACCGCGAGCCGCTCCCGGCTCGTGGATAGGATATCCTTCGATGTCACCGGAGGAGAGGTGCTCGGGCTTGCTGGACTGATGGGCGCTGGCCGGAGCGAGGTGCTCGAAACCATCTTTGGCGCGCAGACAGCGGCCTCGGGTGGCCAAGTCGCAGTCGATGGCCTGCCGGTCACGATCCGCACCCCTGCCGAGGCAAAACAAGCCGGCCTTGCACTGGTCACGGAAGATCGGAAGCGCGACGGGCTCGTGCTTGATGCGGGCGTCGATTTCAACCTGGTTCTCCCGGTGATGCAACGGCTCGCATCCGGTACATTCATTTCGCGCAAGTCCGAAAGGGACGTCGCCGAACGGCAGATACAGTCCCTCAGGATCCGGGTCCGGAGCCAACGTCAACCAGCTGGGACACTGAGTGGAGGCAATCAACAGAAAGTTGTCCTGGGCAAGTGGCTCGAAACCGGTCCAAGCGTGCTCCTCCTCGACGAGCCGACCCGCGGCATCGACGTTGGCGCGAAAGCGGAGATCTATCGCCTGATCAATGACCTGAAAGCGCGAGGAATTGCAATTGTGTTAGCAAGCTCGGAGTTGCCGGAACTGATGGCGCTGAGCGACCGCATCCTTGTGCTTCGGGAGGGGCAATCCACCGCCTTATTACAAAAGAGCGAGTTTTCGCCCGACCTCATCCTGGACTACGCATCGCCCGGCGGGGCGGTGCAGGAGATTTTCCAAAGAAGAACCGGGGTCATTCCTGAGGTTGAAGGAGAAACTTGAATAGTAACCGGCCACAGAGCCGGATCCGAACAAGACCACGTGGAGGAGCCCTTGGTCACGCGCGTATCCGCAGAAACGCTCAGCGCCTTCCTGCTCAGGACGAAGCTCTACTGGAGCCTCCTCATCTTGCTCGCAGTGGGAATCTTCACATCGCCCGTGTCATCCAAGGGCGTCAATATCTTCCTGAGCACCGGCAATCTTTCCGATGTATTGCGGCAAGTATCGAATAACGGGATCGTTGCGGTCGGCATGACCCTTGTGATCCTCACCGGGGGAATTGACCTATCGGTTGGATCGATCATGGCACTCGGCTCGGTGCTCTGCGCCATGCTGCTCACCTACGATGAGCGAACCAGCGCCACTCTCCTGTCCTTTCCGATCCTGGCCCTGGTTTGCGCATCGTTTGCAGCTTGGGGAGCGACACAGCTGATGGGGCTACGGAACCGCATCGTCGGCACGAATACGGATCCTCCCCACCGAATATTCGCCGGACTGATCGGGCTGGGAGCCGCGATCGTGGCATGGTGGCTTGCGGCCTCGCAGGTGCCGACCAAGTTTGGCGTCCTCGGCATTCTGGTCGTCGTTCCGGCGGTAGGCCTCGCCTTCGGATGGCTCAACGGGCTCATCATCACCAAGGGCCGCCTTCAGCCCTTTATCGTAACGCTCGCAATGATGGTCGGCGTGCTTGGGATCGCCCGGATCGTAGCCGGCCAAGATGCAGCGGTCCATCCCGTCTACACGGGCACTAACGCGACGGAGGACTTCGACATTCTCCGCGCGCTGCTCTACCGCGTTGTGCCTGTGCCGGGCCTGTTCTTTCTCGCCGTAGTCCTTCTCTCGGCTCTGCTGCTGCGGGCTACGACTTTCGGGCGCTATGTCTACGCCATCGGGGGTAACGAGCAGGCGGCGCGTCTGTCAGGAGTCGCGGTCGACCAGGTTAAAATCGCCGTTTATGCAATCTCGGGCTTTCTCGCGAGCCTGGCCGGCGTCCTATATACTGCCCAGTACAGGCAGGGAAAGCCCGACGCCGGCGTCGGCATGGAGCTTGATGCCATCGCGGCCGTCGTGATCGGTGGCACGAGCCTTATGGGCGGCAAGGGTTCCATAGCCGGAACCTTCGTTGGCGTGCTCATCTTCGGCTTCCTGGGCAACATCCTCCAGCTCAACAATATCGACAGCAACACACAGCTCGTGCTGAAAGGCGGCATCATTCTTGCTGCTGTCCTCGTGCAGGAGCGCTCTCTCAGCGAGCTCTTTAGCCTCAGGAAGCTATTCGTCGGAACGGTTCCCCGTTCAGACGCCGTGCAACCTGGCTCTTCCTCCATCCCTCACGCCGAAGTGACTGCAACTGCAGCAGAGGCGCGATTGGCCGATCATCAATAGGACAGGGAGGACCAACCGATAATCCGACGCAGCCTTCTAAGCTCTTACGACGACGAGATGCACTCAACGGGAGGAAACCATGGAACGCAGAACTTTTCTAAAAGCCACAGGAGCAGGTCTCATCGTGGCCGCTTCACCGCTTCGCTCGGTGTTTGCGCAGGGGAAGAAATACCGCTTCGGATTCTCGCAGTCGACCACTCTTGAGCCCTGGCGTGTTCAGTTCAACAAGGACATGAAGCGCGAAGCCGATCTGCATCCCGAAGTCGAGCTCCTGATCTCAGACGGTCAGGATAAGACCGAGAAACAGGTCGCGGACGTGGAGAATTTCATTCGGCAGGGCGTGGACGTGCTCCTGATCTCACCAAAGGAATCCGCGGGCCTCACGGGCGTGACCTTGAAAGCAATCGAGGCCGGCATCCCGGTGATTGTCCTCGACCGCAATGTGGATACGGACAAATATACCCAGTTCATCGGTGGCGACAACGTGGTGATCGGCCGTGCAGCGGG
Source organism: Microvirga sp. TS319 (assembly GCF_041276405.1). Taxonomy (NCBI): domain Bacteria; kingdom Pseudomonadati; phylum Pseudomonadota; class Alphaproteobacteria; order Hyphomicrobiales; family Methylobacteriaceae; genus Microvirga; species Microvirga sp. TS319. The sequence goes on from NZ_JBGGGT010000001.1 coordinate 1,882,112, forward strand.
GGAATACGCGGTGAAGGTCTTGGGCGGCGCGGGCAAGGCCAAGGGCAATATCGTGGAGATCTGGGGCGGCTTCGGGACTCAGGCCTCGCATGATCGCTCGAATGGCTTTCACGAAATCGCCGACAAGGAAAATGGCATCAAGCTCGTGAACGAGAAGATCGATTGCGACTGGAAGCAGAACAAGGCCTACGATTTGATGGCCAACTTGCTCAAGGCCAACGAGCAAATTGATCTGGTCTACGGGCACAACGATCCCATGGCCTATGGTGCCTTCCTCGCCGCCAAGGATGTCGGACGCGAAAAGGACATAAAATTTCTCGGGATTGATGCGATTCCGAACGAAGGCGTGCAATGGGTGAACAAGGGTCAGCTGACCGCGACGTTTCTTTATGCCACCCCAGGCGCTGAAGGCGTCCGCCAAGCACTCAAGATCGTCAAGGGCGAGACGGTGCCGAAGACCATCACTCTCCCGACCATGACCGTCGACAAGAGCAATGCCCTTCAGATCCTCAAGGAGAACGGCCTTGCCTGATCAAACGCTCAGTGGCGCGGGCGCTGCCCGCGCCACTGAGCGTTATAGAGCCCGCATCCGAATCACTTCCCGACGGAACCCCGGCACGACAAGAGGGTAACATCCATCTCGGGATCAACACGGCCGTCCGACGCGTCCGTCAATGCCACCTTGACGGCACAGGCCGGCCGAGCCGCTATTCGTCAATGGCAGACTTTCTCGATGCCGGGCCATTCGGCTGGCGCAGCCCAGGCGTAGGGCCCGGGATACCGGACCGTTGCACCCAGACGATGAGCGGCGTGCCAGCCCCAGCGCGGATCATCGAGAAACGCACGGCCGATCGCCACCTGATCCGCCTGCCCTCCCGCGACGATGTCGTTGGCCTCGACCGGGTTCACGATCAATCCGACGGCACGGGTGATGATTCCCGTCTCCGCCCTGATGGTGGTGGCCAGAGGAATTTGTGCGGCATCGGGGTCTGTTACGGTCGCGGCGGGACCGGGGATGCCGCTCGATGTCACGCAAACATAGTTCAGCCCCGTGTCCCTGAGCGCTTTCGCAAGCATTACCGCGTCGTGGATCTCCAAACCACCGTGAGCCCAGTCGCTGCCTGTCATCCGAGCCCCTACCACGCATGAAGGCACAGCTTCCCGAACTGCGCGCGCGACGGCGAGCGGCAGCGCCATGCGACGCTCGGCATCCCCACCCCATCGATCGTTTCTGCGATTCGACAGGGGCGAATGGAACTGGTGCAGCAGATACCCATGGGCCATATGCACCTCGATCACCTTGATGCCGACGCGCACGGCTCGCAGAGCGGAGTGAACGAAGGCCTCGACGATCCGCTCGATATCGGCGTCATCAGCCTGAGACGGAACATGCCAGCCGTCCCGATGCGGAATTGCCGACGGAGCGAGAGTAGGCCAGGATTCTGCATTCGAGAGCGCGCTACCACCTTCCCACGGGCGCTGGGCTGACCCCTTGCGTCCTGCGTGTGAGAGTTGGATTCCGAACTGCGTGCCCGGTGCGGCAACCGCCATGGCTTCACGCAAGACCTGTGCGAGCGCCCGCTCGTTCTCGTCAGAGTAGAGACCGAGGCAGCCATGCGTGATGCGGCCCTTTCGTTCGACTGCGGTCGCCTCGAGCATCACGAGACCGGCACCCGACATTGCAAGATTCATGAGGTGCTGGAGATGCCAAGCTGCGGCGCAGCCATCATGAGCCGAGTACTGACACATGGGGGCGACGACAATCCTGTTCGGCAGATCGATCGGCCCGAGTTCGAGCGGCGAGAAGAGTGCGGGAGGCTTGGACATTGTCGATCCCGAAGGCTACGAGGCGTTAATTCCCAGGCGCGGCATCGCACCGTGCACCCGGCAAGATCCGAGCACACGGTACCGAGCCCTTGAAGTGTCAGACGTTGAATTGGAACCCGTCGACGACGAATGTCTGGCCGGTAATGAAGCACGGCTCCGATGTCGCCAGAAAGGTCACGAGACGTGCGACGTCGTCGGCACACCCGAGGCGGCCTAAGGCAATGCCCTTCACGATCTCCGCCTCTCGTGCAGTGACGTCGGTACCGATCTCGGTCAGGATGACCCCTGGGCAGATGGCGTTGATCGCAATCGTCGGCCCTAATTCCTTGGCAAGGGCACGCGTCATGCCCAGTATGCCGGCTTTTGCGGCCGCATAGGCGAATTTGCTGACGGCGGCAGTGACACCGCCCGAAAGCGCGTTGAGCGACGACATGGATACGATTCGCCCCCCGCCCTGCTCCAGCATGAGCGGGGCCGCGTGATGAATATAGTTGAAGCAGCTTTTCAAGTTGATCGCGATGCCGCGGTCGAACTCCTCCTCGCTGGTCTCGAGGATTCCCTTGGGCTGGGACTGCCCCGCATTGTTGAGCAGAAAGTCAATTCGCCCGAAGATGGAATGAACATCCCGCACGATCTCGCCCGCTCGGTTGTGAGCGGCCACATCCGCCTGGTAGGTACGGACGTCACGGCCAAGGGCACGGATATCCGCCGCCGTCGCCGCCATCTCGTCGTCGAGCAGATCGACAAGCCCGATATCGAAGCCCTGCCGCGCCAGGTCCAGTGCGCATGCGCGTCCGATCCCTCTTGCTCCCCCAGTGACGATTGCAACCTGCTTCACTTCAGCCTCTCATCGATGTGCTAACGGGTTTCCCTTGACAGGAGAAGTGTTCCTGATCGATCCTCGTTCGACAAGGAGAACATGGTTCATATATATGAACGAGAAGGCGGCCTTTGAAGTAAAGTCGGCGGTGCGGGTCCTGGAGCTGTTGGAGCTGCTCGCCCGCTCGACGGATCCTATGAGTCTCAAGGATATCGTGCTCGAGCTTGGCTACCCGAAGAGTAGCGCCCACAGCTTGCTCGCAACGCTGGTCTCGCGTGGCTATGTAACGCGCGAGGAGCCCGAGTATTACCGACTGCACGAGGCTTGCCGGCTTGGTCCGGGGTGGAGCAGCGGGCGCGAGGCTCAGCTCGTCGCGATTGCACAGCCGATCATGGACAGCCTGCGCGATACAGAGGGCGAGACGGTCTTTCTCGGTGTTCGCAAGCGCGACGGACGCGTGAAGTCCATCGCCAGAAGCATCAGCCGTCAGGTCATCAGATTCGAGGCGGACCTGTCCGGCTCGGATCCTGCCTACTGCACGGCTATGGGCCGCGTGCTGCTGGCGTTCTGGGAGCCGCACCGCGTGGATGATTATCTTGGCCGGGAGCGCATCGTCCGCCACACGCAGTTCACCATCACCGACCGGCTCGAGATCAGGCGCACTCTCGAGACCGTGCGCCGGGACGGTTACGCCATCTGCGATCAGGAGGCCTATCTGGGAGGCTCTGGCGTCGCCGCACCGGTGCGCGATGCCTCCGGCGAGGTGATCGCAGCCCTCAACGTGGCAACAATCACTCAGCGCTTCGAGAACTCCAAGGCGCGCATGATCGACGCGATCCAGCGCCACACCCATCTTCTCAGCTCAAAACTCGGGTTCAAGGGCGCTTAGCTTTAGGAGAATATATGGATATCTACTTCGAAGGCCGGACAGTGCTGGTCACGGGTGCCGCCCGAGGGATTGGCCGAGGCATTGTCGAGGGTTTCGCCTCCCGCGGCGCAAAGGTCTACGCGACGGACATCCTCGAGGCGGAGCTGGCCGAGCTTAAGGCTTCGTCCCGCGTCGCGCGCGGCGGCGAAATTGCGGTGCGCAGGCTCAACGTCACCGATCCTGACGACGTCTCCACCTGTATTCGCGACATGGAGGCGGAAAGCGGTGGCTTCGATGTACTCGTCCATGTTGCGGGCGGCGTCAGAGGCCAGGCCAGAAAGCCCGTCGAACAGGTTACGCCGCATGAATGGGATGACATTTACGACGTTAATGTCAGGGGAGCATTCCTTGTTGCCCGCGCCGTCGTGCCCGGCATGAAGGCAAGACGCAGCGGAAAGATCGTGATGATCTCCAGTGGTGCCGGGCTTGGAATCAGCCTTACGGGCATCCAGGCCTATGCAAGCGCCAAGGCGGGTCAACTCGGGTTGATGCAGCAGCTCGGCTACGAGCTCGGTCCCTTCGGGATCAACGTGAATGCCATTGCACCAGGCTTTCTTCGGACGAGTCCCGATTACGAGAGGCAGTGGGCCTCCTACGGCCCGGAAGGCCAGAAGGCGATGATCGAAAGCATCCCCTTACGCCGCCTCGGAGAACCTCAGGATATCGCTCACGCCGTTCTGTTCCTCGCCTCCGATTACGCGAGCTGGATCACAGGTCAGGTTCTGCCCGTCAGCGGCGGCCCGAATTAATGGAGAATAGGTATGGATGAACCAGGCAAGCCGGCCATGGAGCCCTGGCAGTGGTCGGAGGCGCAGTGGCGCCGCGTCGTCAACGGAGTCCGGGCAGGCCGCTCGCTGCGTCCGGAGGTATGGCCGAACAATGCCCGCTGCGCCGTCGCGCTTTCTTTCGATTCGGACCATGAGACCGCGGATTTACGGGATGGCGGGCGCTCGACGAGCGTCATGTCTCAAGGGCAGTATGGACCGCGCCAAGGCGTACCGCGCATTCGCACGCTCCTGAATAGGTTTGACGTCAAGGCAACCTTCTTCGTGCCTGCGGTCGCAGCATTGCTCTATCCTGACGAACAGCGCCAGCTCGCCGACGAGGGGCACGAGATTGCGCTCCATGGCTGGATCCATGAGCGCAACACGCTCCTGCCTGAGCAGGCTGAGCGCGATCTTCAAATGCGCTCTTCCGATACGCTCGAACGGATCACAGGCACCCGGCCCGTCGGCATCCGCACTCCTTCATGGGATTTCAGCCCCAACACGCTGAAGATCACCAAGGAGATGGGCCTCCTCTACGATTCGTCGCTGATGGCTGACAACGATTGCTATGAGCTGGTCATGGATGGCGAGCCGACAGGCGTCATCGAGCTGCCGGTGGAGTGGATCCGGGACGATGCCGCCTATCTCCATATGGACCGCTGGTCCGGCCTGAGGCCCTACATCGCGCCGGCTGACGTCCTGAGCATTTTTGCAAAGGAATTCGAACTTGCCTATTCCGAGGGCGGGATTTTTCAGCTGACGATGCATCCCGATATCATCGGGCATCGGTCGCGCATCTGGATTCTGGAAGAGCTGATCAGGACCATCAAGGCACGGCCCGATGTATGGTTCGGCACGCATGCGGACGTCGTCCGTTATGCGAAAGCGGCAGGATAGCGGTCTCGCATCCCCAGAGAATGAGGGTCCGGGCCCCTGAGGCCCCGGACCCGGTCCCCTTACTTCGGGCTCACATCCGTCTTGAACCACTTCATCGACAGGTTGCGGAGCGTACCGTCGGCCGCGGCCGATTGGATGGCCTTGTCCAGGATCTCCTTGAGCTCCGGCTCATTCTTCCTGATCCCGATGCAAACGTTCGTCGCCATAATGCCGCCGGTCAGGAACGGCCCCGATGCCACGAGGTTGCCATTGCTCTTTTCGACCATACTCGTCACGAAGACGATATTGTCGAACTGGGCGTCGATCCGGCCCGCGTCGAGGTCAAGCTGAGCCTGCTCGGACGACTTGTACGCTTTCACGTCGGCATCGTTCTTGAAGTTCTCTTCCATAAACTGCTGCTGGCTGGTCGACAGGGAGACGCCGACCGTCTTCCCCTTCAGCTTCGCGCGGATGGCATCCAGAACTTCCTTCGAACTTCCATCGTTGACGGAAATGTCCTTCCCCGTTCCGGGAAGGTTCGCGAGCGGGCCGCTCTTCTCGACCAGGAAAGTATTCGGGGTAATGGCGTAGGGCGTGGTAAAATCGATGACTTCACGGCGCTTCGGATTCGGCCCCATGGTCAGCACGGCGTCGAACTTGTTGGCGAGAAGTGCCGGAATCTGGCTGTCCCAGTCCTGCGCAACGAAAGTGCACTTCAGGCTGGCACGCTTGCAGACCTCCTTGGCGACATCCATGTCGAAACCTTCCAGCGTCCCGTCCGCCGAGATCAGGTTGAAGGGCGGGAACGCACCCTCGACACCCACCGTGATCTCCTTCCACTCCTTGGCGGAGACAGGCGCAATGGATGCGCCAAGCAACGCGGCGAATGCGACTCCTATTCCAATCCCTCTGATGCTTCTCATTGGCTTTCCCTCAACTAGCGAGAATCAGGTTGTGTGGGGCTTTTCATTGAATTCGGGAGGTCGCTCGCATCTCGAGCGGACACGATTTCATAGAAAAGTTCTTCGATCCTAGTCTAACGAGCGGCTCGCATTCTTAAAGCGGAATGATGTTCTCATATATGAACGGCTGCCAGGTCTGTGCGGAGCGGAATAGCGCTGGCACAAGGCCTCGACCGCCCTTGACCGCCCAACTCTATACCAAGTCCCTGAAGAGCCGGCTTGCCCGCGACTTTCCGCATCGGGGTGGGCCTGCCGGAGCTGTCAGATCGACCTGAGGCGATCACGAGAGGCCCAGCTTCGTTGCATTCAGCCCGGCGCGCCCGCTACAGACCCCCCGCAAGATCGGATGCCAGTCCCATCAGGTCCCGCTTTCGCACTGCCACATGCGAATTCTCAGCTCTCCGTGTCGAGGCTGTACGAGACTCGTGGAGGATCATGCTCGCGGCGCGGCGCGGCCTACCGTCTGGCGGCGATGACATGCTTGAGCGCCGTGTCGTGCTTCTTCATCCGCCGGCGCCTCAGGCGGAATCGCAAGCAGAACCGAACCGCTTGGGCTCTGAGCCGAGAACCGGAGGCGTTTGCTTCCAGCGGGTCTGGCAATGCCCAAATTTGCAAGGCAGACGCTGCGACCGAGCGTGACCCTGACCTCTCCGAATGGTTCGTATAATGCGGAAAGGAGAGGTGCGTCGGTACTCCGCGTTCCTTCCCTCGCAGAACACTTTGAGCGACGCGCCGCCTGAACGGCCGCGGGATTCGTATTGCCTCTTCAGCCCAGACTGGATTTGCGACCTGCCGTTCCGGCTTGCTTCCGGAACGGCCAGGATGATCGTTCGCTTTCTAGCGGAAACCGAACCTACGCCTGTGTCTAGGCATATGCCCAATCAAAGCGACATTTTACTTGCATCCAATGGGGCGTGCACACACGATCCATATCATCGGTGCGTCAACCTGCCGCCGCATATTCAACCGGAGGGATTGCCGTGGACCTTGGACTGAAGGACTTACGCGCCATTGTCACGGGCGGCAGCAAGGGCATCGGCCGCCGCTGCGCCGACATTCTCGCCGACGAGGGGGCGCATGTCTCCATCTGCGCCCGGGACCAGGCGGAGGTCGACGAGACCGTCGCCGCGCTGCGCGCCAAGGGCATCAAAGCTTTCGGCAAGGCGCTGGACGTAGCCGACAAAGCGGCATTGGAAGCCTGGGTGCAGGAGAGCGCCACCGCACTCGGCGGCATTGACATCGTCGTCGCCAACGTGTCCGCGCTGGCAGTGGAGGACAATGAGGATGCCTGGAAGAAGGGCTTCGAGGTCGACATGATGCATACGGTTCGCGTCGTCAACGCGGCGATGCCCCACCTCGAAGCCTCGAAGGCCCCCTCGATGACATTCCTGTCGAGCGTCTCGGGACGTGAGGTGGACTTCACCGGCCCGGCTTACGGCGCATTCAAGGCCGCGCTCGTCCACTATGCGCAGGGGCTCGCCCACAAGCTCGCCGGCAAGATGATCCGCGTGAACACGGTCTCGCCCGGCAATACCTACTTCGACGGCGGCATCTGGCAGAACATCGAGAAGAACATTCCCGACCTGTTCAAGGAAGCCCTTTCGCTCAACCCGACCGGCAGGATGGCCACCCCTGAAGAGATCGCACGTGGCGTTGTGTTCCTGGCGAGTCCGGCCTCATCCTTCACGACAGGAACAAACCTGGTGATCGACGGCGCGCTGACCAAGGGAATCCAGCTCTAATTGCGCAGATCAGCCCTGGCTGGCCTTTGGTGGCATGGCATTCCAGAACGCTTCGAGATCAGGATGGGCGAGATCAGCATGGAGAAGCGTCTTCAATCGCCGCCGTCATCGCCACTGCCAAGTTTATGCCGTACGCAAGCCATATGACTCCGATGCTCCCTTCTTGGAAGGAGCGTATCGTTCTGGCGAAAAATCGGGGCCCCTGTTTCGCACGATGCGCTAAGGTCAGCGGCGGATTAGCGACGGGCGTTAAGCGTGGCCTAGTAAATGTCGGCTACTCCCTCGACTGCGAATGGCCGCCTCACCTCTGGGAGGTGCCGTTAAGCGACGTTCGGGAGTTTCTTCGCTCTATTCACCTCCTACGAAGGCCCACCGCTCCAGTTCGCCTTGATCAGCAACGTCAAGTGAGATTGCTCGTGAAGATATGCTCCTGCACCCGAAAGCTGATCTAACCCCGGATTGCCGATCTTCAGCATTGGGTCCCCTGATACTTACGGACAGCCAAGGTTAGCTTTGCAACTGGCACATCTGAAAGACGAATCCTGATCTTCAAACTTGACAGGATCGAGGAGATGGGTGAGTATTTGCATGAGCAACGTAGCTCGCGTCTCTCGATAGAACGTTCGCGTCACCCATAAGTTTTAGTTTCGGCAACGGAGCCCGCACCAACCGGTGACGGGCTATTATTGTTGGAGCAGCCATTGTGGGCAATCACGCCATAGTCCGCATCGGCCTACTCTTCTCGACGACGGGACCATACGAGACGATTGGTCGGTCGATGCAGAGCGGTGCATGCCTCGCTATCGAAGAAATCGCATCGGATCCGCGGTTCGACTTCCGGTTTGAGGCAATCTCGATCGATCCAGGCGGACACAGTGAGGAATACGCACGAGGAGCCCAATGTCTTCTTGCCAAGGAGCGGGTGACGCATGTCGTGGGATGCTATACTTCCTCAAGCCGCAAGGAGGTGCTCCCCTGCTTCGAGAAGTATGACGGAGTCCTCTGGTACCCGTCGCATTACGAAGGTTTCGAGACAAGCGACAACGTCGTCTATACCGGCGCCTCCCCGAACCAGCATATCGTTCCGCTTACCGGCTACCTTCTGCGCAAATGCGGGAAGACCGCGTTCTGCGTCGGCTCGAACTATGTCTGGGCTTGGGAGAACAACCGCATCCTGCGGGAGGCCGTTCATGCGCATGGCGGCAAGATTCTCGCCGAGCGCTATTTTCAGGTCGGCGAAGTAGACTTCGCCTCCGTGATCCACCAGATCATCGAGCTTCGCCCGAACTTCATCTTCAATACTCTTATCGGCGTTTCGTCCTACGCGTTCTTCCGGGAACTGCATAGGGCTACCCGAGCGCGAGGCATCGACCAGCCGCGAATGCTTCCGGTGGCGAGCTGCTCGCTGTCGGAACCCGAACTCCTGGAAATTGGTCTGGAGGCATGCAGCGGCCACATAAGCTCGAGCGTGTACTTCGAAAGCATCGACAGCGAACGCAATATGAGCTTTGTCGGCCGCTACCGCGCACGGTTCCCGAATGCGGGCCCGACATCGGCCGATGCGGAGGCTCCGTACATTGCCGTGCATCTTCTGGCACGCGCCATCCGCCGAGCTGGTTCGCCTGATATGGGGCCAGTTCTCGCAGCGCTCCCTTCCGTCGCCATGGAGGCGCCCCAAGGAAAGGTGCGGATCGATCCCGGAAACCGTCACTGTTACCTAACCCCCCGGATCGGAATCTCGAACGGGGACAGGGGGTTCGACATCATCTACGAGTCACCTCATCCCGTCCGTCCAGACCCGTACCTCGTCTGGCAAGACCTCACGAGCAGCGAGATGACGCAGCTAAGGATAGTTTCGTGACACCGCACCTCATCAAGAACTTTCGGGGCATGCGGGTTGCCGTCGTCCATACGCCAGATCGCAACCGGCAGAGCATCGTTGAGATCCTGACTAGGCTGGGGCTCGTCACAACGGTCATCGACCCGCAAGACGGACCCGTCGACGTATGCAGCATCACTCACTCGACGGATATCGTGTTCTTCGATGCGGATTCCCCCGACTGCTCCTTTGCAGTCGCAGCAGGCGGAGAGATGCCGATCCCAACCGTCGCGGTGCTGGGCCTCGAGACACCCAGTCGCCTCGAGAGGACACTCAATCTCCAGCCCACTGCATTGGTGTACAAGCCGATACGGGCAACGGGCATCTATACGGCGGTGTTCTTCGCCGCCAACCAATTTAGGCGCTTCCACGAGCTTAGGGTCCGCCTTGCCGATCTCGAGGCACGTCACGGTGCCCGCCGCTTCGTCATCAAGGCCGTCGTGGCGCTCATCGAACAATATGGAATCGACGATGAACAGGCATACCGGATCCTGAGGCGGGAAAGCATGAAGCGCCGCCTCACGGTGGAGGAATTCGCAGCAACACTTATCGCGGCCGGGCCATCGGCTCTCCGGCACGATGCGGTGGGCCTAGAGCATCGGACCCAAAAGTGGAATCCACTTTTGGGATAGAATCCGATGCTCCCTTCTTGGAAAGAGCGCATCGTTCTGGCGAAAAACCGGGGCCACTTTTTCGCACGATGCGCTAGCAGCACGATAACGGAGGATCGTGGCATGACCGACGAAACGAAGCAGAACGAACACTCGATTCAGGACACGGTGACGTCGAGCGGCCTCGAAACGGACCGGCGCGCACTTCTGAAGGGGGCGGCAGCTGTCGGCGGCCTCCTGGCGGGATTCACGGGGCCCACGTATCTTCGGGACTTCAATTTCACCCAGACGGCGCGCGCGCAGGGGAGCGGCCCGGTGAAGCTCGGCTTCATCGAGGATGAGTCGGGCAACCTTGCCGTCTACGGCCTCCAGAAGGTCCATGCGGCCCAACTCGCCGTCAAGGAGATCAACGAGGGCAAGACACTCAGGGGTGCGCCCAATATCGGCGCGGGCTTCATGGCGAGTTCCGGCGACATCGCCGGCAAGCCGCCCGTTATCAGCAAGGAGGGAACCAATCTGGACCTCGTTGGGGATCCCGGCGAGAAACATCAGTCCCCGCTGCTCTACGAGGAGGTTGCAGACATCCTCGTAGATTCCAAGGACAAGGGAATCCTCGGCCGCGAGGTCAGCCTCGTGTCGGCTGACGGTCAGAGTAATAATACCGTCTGGCAACAGCTCGCGCGCCGCATGATCCAGCAGGACAAGGTCGACGTTCTCGTCGCAGGCTTCGCAAGTGCCGAGCGGGAGGCGATCCGCCCGATCGTCGACCAGTCCCGCCAGCTCTACTTCTACACGAACCAGTACGAGGGCGGCGTCGCGGATGCGAACACCTTCTGCACTGGACCAGTATGCGAGCAGCAGGTTATTCCGACAGTCCAGTACATGGTCGAGAAGTTCGGGCCGCGCTGCTATACGATCGCCGCCGATTACAACTTCGGGCAACTGACGGCGGCATGGACGAAGGCCTTCATCCCGTTGGTCGGCGGGCAGATCATCGCCGAGGAGTTCATCCCGCTCTCGGTTTCGGAGTTCAGCCAGGTCATCCAGAGGATTCAGGCCGCCAAACCTGACTGGGTGATGACCCTCCTCGTGGGATCCAATCATCACAACTACTATCCGCAGGCAGCTGCGGCGGGCCTCAAGTTCCCGATGGCCTCCACCGTCAATATGGCGCAGGGCTACGAGCACAAGCGCTTCCCGCCCCCATCACTGGCCAACATGCACAACGCCATCCAGTATCAGATGGAAGTTCCCAGCGCCCGAAACCGCGCCTTCGTAAAGCGCTGGATGGAGATGTTTCCGCAAGACCAGTATATCGGGGAGATGGCGCAGAACACGTACTTCACGATTCATCTCTACGCCAAGGCGGCTCGCCTCGCGGGGACGACCGATCAGGCAACGGTGAAGAAGGCCCTGGAACTCGGATGGAACATTGAGGCGCCGGAGGGATCGGTCTTCCTCGAACCCGGCACTCACCACTGTGCCCATCCGATACGCCTCGCCGTCTGCGACGAAAACCACAATGTCAGCTTCGTGCGTGACTGGCCCTTGATCGAAGCCTGGTGGCTCCAGCGTCTCGGCGTGAATCTGATCCGCCATCCGGAGTACAAGCAATACACGCCGGCGGAGGATCCTTACTTCATGATGTTCGGCAAGGCCTGAACCTTACGATCGCGCGGCGTCCCCCCGGGACGCCGCGTCCACGAGTGCGAGAAGTCCTCGGGGCCGGATCATGGACAGCCTGGCGGTTGCCTTCAGTATTCTCTATCAACTCGCGACGAACGCCTCCTTTCTCCTGCTCGCCGGGTTGGGGCTTATCGTGATCCTTGGCATGATGAACATCATCAACCTCGCCCATGGGGAACTGATGATGCTCGGGGCTTACACGGCCACCATGCTGTATCATCGCGGAATTCCGTTCCCGATTACCGTCGTTGCGGCCTTCTTCGTCGTCGCCCTCGCGGGAGCCGTGCTCGAGCGGCTCGTCGTCAGGTGGTTCTATGGTGAAAGACTGGGGGCTCTCGTCGTGACATGGGGGATCAGCTTGGTCCTGTCCCAGGGAACGCTCATGCTGCTCGGTCCTTTTATGCCTTCGATCCCCATCCCCGGTGGCTCCGTAGCCGTCGGCCAGTACTCCTTCTCGGTCTACTGGTTGATCCTGGTTACGGTGACCGTGCTTCTCCTCTTCGGGCTGGGATTGCTCTACAACCGGACGAGCTTCGGTCTGCATGCGCGCGCGACCATGCAGAAGCCCGAGATCGCCCGTGCGCTCGGCGTCAACACGGATCGTATCTATCTTCTCACCTTCAGTCTCGGCGCGGGTCTCGCCGGCCTCAGCGGAGCACTCCTGGCCCCGACTGTCTCCATAGCGCCGTTCATGGGCCAACAGTTCGTGGCCCCGGCCTTCATCACCGTCGTCGTGGGTGGGGCGACCAACGTCATTGCAGGCGCGCTGGGGGCAAGCAGCCTGCTGTCGCTTGTCAAGACTCCGGTCGGCTTCTGGCTCGGAGCATTTCTCGGCAACGTCGCCCTGCTTCTCGCCGCGCTGGTGATCATCAGGCTCATGCCCGATGGCATCTCGGCGGCCTTCCAGCGCTGGCAGGACCGGCGTTCACGAATGGCATGAACCATGCGCGGACCCATCGCCACCCTCACGGGGACAAACGATATCGGCCACTCGCCCGTCTTCTGGGCAGGCTTCGCGCTGGTCCTCGCCGCCCTTGCGGCCTATCCGGGCACGGCCACAGAGTTCGAAGCGAACAACGTAGCCTTCTATCTTTTGAACGTCCCGCTCGCACTCGGTCTCTGTCTCCTATGGGGATATGGTGGCGTCCTCAGCTTCGGACAGGTCGCCTATTTCGGAATCGCCGCCTATGTCTACGGCATCATCGCCGGAAACATGAACGGGAGCCCATGGGGCTCCTTGATCGGCGTGATCGGTGGGCTGACTGCCAGCGCTGTCGCGGCCGGCATCTTCGGCTATTTCGTCTTCTATGCCAGGGTCCAAAACTGGATCGTGCCGATCCTCACGCTGGTCCTCACCTTGCTTCTGGAGACATTTCTCGGTCAAACGGCCGGCTATCAATGGCGGGTCGGACAGGTTCAGCTCGGCGGGTACAATGGCATGACAGGTATCCCGCCGTTCCAGCTCGGGGATCTGATGTTCTTCGGCTACTATTTCTACTACTATGTCCTGGTCGTGGTTGTCCTGTCCTACATCGGTTGCAGGATGCTCGTGAACGCGAACGCCGGCGAGGTCCTCCTGGCGATCCGGGAGGATCCGCTGCGAACCGAGTTGCTCGGTTACGACATCCGTGCCCGGCAGTGGTCGATCTTCGTTCTCGCCAGCATGTTGGCTGGATTGAGCGGCGTCCTTTACGTCCAGTGGGGCAATTACATTACTCCGACGCAAGTCGGACTCGCACAGGCCTCCCTCCCGGTCATCTGGGTAGCCGTCGGAGGACGTGACAGCCTGCTGGCCTGTGCGATCAGCACCTACGCGCTGAACTGGCTGACCTATACCCTGTCGTCCGCCGGCTACCAATCGGCGCTCGTGATCATCGGCTTCCTCCTCGTCATCGTGATGCTGTTCTTCCCGCGAGGTGTCGTCGTCACGATCGCACGGGCGACCATCTGGAGGCGCAAGGAAAGGAGGGGCGTCGACGATGTCGGATACGATCCTCGCCACTGAAAGACTCGTGAAGCGCTTCGGCGGCGTCACGGCCGCGGACGATGTGAGCCTGTCCGTCAAGCGCGGCGAGCTGCGTTGCCTCATCGGACCCAATGGGGCAGGAAAGTCGACGCTGTTCGCACTTCTTTGCGGCATCTACCGACCCGACTCCGGGCTGGTGTGGTTCAATGGGCGGGACGTCACCGCGCTTCATGCCTTCCAGCGCGTGAGACGGGGATTAGGCCTCACTTTCCAGACCAACCGTACGTACCACGCTCTTTCGGTCCGTCAGAACCTCGAGACCGCACTGGGCGCCCCGAGGGGAGATCGGCCCGGAGGAGCCGAGGCGCGGTACCAACACGTCCTTGTTCGGTTTGGACTGGAAAGGGATCTCGACAGGCCGGCGCGGGAGCTTCCTCACCACCAGCTTCAATGGCTCGAGATCGCCATGGCCCTGGCTAGTGGCCCGGACGTTCTTCTCCTGGACGAACCGACTGCAGGAATGTCCCCTGACGAAACACTCCAGACGGCGCGCGTCCTGAAGCATCTGAACGGAGAAGGGCTCACCATCATCGTGGTGGAACACGACATCGCGTTCGTGCGGGAGCTGGCCCAGGTGGTGACCGTCCTCCACCAAGGCCGGGTCTTCGCGGAGGGAACGGTCGCCGAGATCACTCAGCATCAGGACGTGCGCCGTATTTATTTAGGCAGGACCTGACCGATGAACCCGACCCTGACGACCAATGGCCTTCGCTCGGGATACGGAACCGGAGACGTTTTGCAGGGCGTCTCCATCGAGGTGAGTCCGGGCGAGATCGTCGGTGTGCTCGGACGGAACGGTATGGGCAAGAGCACGCTGATGCGTACCGTTATCGGACTGCTTCCCGCCCGTGCCGGCAGCATCATGTTCGAGGGAGCGGACCTAACCCGGGAAAGTGCGGACGTGCGAGCGCGCCGTGGCATCGGCTACGTGCCCCAAGGGCGCGAGATCTTCCCGCACCTCACCGTCCGCGAGAACTTGCAAATGGGACATCTCGTCAACGCTGGACGTGGACACTACGCACTTGACGAGGTTTACGGCTGGTTTCCGTTCCTTCGCGAAAGGGAGCGTCAGAGGGGCGGCACGCTGTCCGGAGGGCAGCAGGAGATGCTCGCGATCGCCCGTGCCCTTGTGAACGGCCCTAGCCTCCTCCTTCTGGATGAGCCGAGCGACGGCGTGCAGCCGAGCATCGTCCAGCAGATCGGCACGTTCATCGTCGAACTCGTCGCCAGAAAGGCCACTGCGGTGCTTCTCGTGGAACAGAACATCGATCTGATCCAAACCGCAGCACACCGGGCCTACGTGCTCGAGAAGGGCCGCGTCGTAACGAGCCTGGAGCACAGCGACATACGCGATACTGAGAGATTGACCGAATTCCTTTCGGTCTAAGCAGGGAGTGGAACCATGAGCTGGCTAGAGAACTCGTACATGGCCCGCAAGGGCATGGCGCGCGGCAATTCCGGGGAAACCCATCAATTGAACGGTGAGAAGCAGGGAAAGTACCACTACGTCTACGGCCCCTATGCCGAACCCGTACTGACGGTCAAACCCGGAGACGTTGTCGTCGCTGAGACCCAGGATGCCTTCGAGGGAGCCATCAAGACCGAGTCCGATTCTCCCTCGGAAATCTTGCACATGCCGTTCCTTAACCCGCAATGCGGACCCATCGAAGTCGAGGGCGCCGAAAAGGGGGACGTCCTGTGCGTTCACATTCATTCCATCAAGCCGCGCGGGCCGCAACCTGTGGGGACGACGGCTTTGATCACTGAATTCGGCGGGCTTGTCGGCACCACCAACACCGCCCTGCTGAACAAGCCACTCCCGGAGAAAGTCAAGAAAATGGAAGTGACTGAAGCCGGCGTGAAGTTCAACGACAGGGTCACGCTCCCATACGAACCGTTCATAGGCACTCTTGGCGTGTCGCCGGAGATCGAGGCCGTAAGTTCGTTGCAGCCTGACTACTGGGGCGGAAACATGGATCTACCCGACGTCGCACCGGGCGCGATCGCCTACTTTCCAGTGCACCACAAGGGCGCCTACCTCTATCTCGGCGATTGCCACGCGAGGCAGGGGGATGGGGAACTCTGCGGCGTAGCGGTTGAGATCCCATCGACCACGACGGTTCAGGTAGATCTGATCAAGGGGTGGTCGATCGCCTGGCCTCGTCTTGAGAACGAGGAATTCATCATGTCCATCGGCAGCTCGCGGCCGATGGAGGATGCTGCCCGCATAGCTTATCGCGAGCTTCTGCGCTGGCTGTGCGCCGATTATGGTTATGACGAGGCGGAGGCCTATTTCCTTCTTACGCAAGCCGGACGCGTTCGCCTGGGCAATATGGTAGATCCTAAGTACACGTTGGGAGCCTCAATTCTGAAACGATATCTGATGTAACCGCCATCGCCGGAAGCAAGGACCATATTGGGAGACCGTCTGGGAAACCTTGTTGCCAGAATTGGTCGGAGCACTGATTGAGTGAGCCCGTCCCAGGCCGTGCTCCACGCGACGCGAATGGATTTCGCTCGTCCAAGCTTGAGCATTCGGTTGTGGGCATGAACGGCAGCGGCACACTCCACCCTGCAACGCTGATGCTTCCGTGAGTGTAAGCTCGTGCAGATCCATTGTTTGAAGCGAGTGATGGCGGCCTTCTCTTCTGGTCCCGTTCAGGGCTCCATCGGCGATGCAATTCCGGCCTCCGATCCGCCGGACAATCTAGCGCCTCGTGCGAAAAACCGGGTCCACTTTTTCGCACGATACGCTAGAACCCCATGACCTTTATCGAAAAATCGACGTCGTGACTGGCTTTCCAAAGTCCGTGGCGACCTGCTTCTCAATCGTCGCGGACGTCGAGCCAAGATCGGCTCGACGGAGCCAGAGCGATACCACACCGAAAGCAGGAACGACGTCGATTTTTCAATACCCTTACACGACAACACTTGGTGAATCCAAGTAATCAGCCACACCGAGTGACTGAGTTCCAAAACGTTAAATTCCGCAGCAAGCTCAGTGCGGATCGCGGGACTTCGCGACTCTACCGCCACGTCAGAGGCTCAAGAGCAGCTGGCCGCCCGTCAGTCCTGCTCAAATCTTTCGATGTAGAACGTATATCATAATATCCGAGAGCCCTTACTTGCCTCTGCTGTAACTTGAATGTTTCATGAGAGAACTTCGTATGAATCGCAATGCACCCCACTCTAGTGAAATGTATTTACCCGCTTTACCCGCATTAGTGTCTCCACCGCATGGGATCCAATTATGACTTTGACTACTGACCCTAGCGCATCGTGCGAAAAAGTGGCCCCGGCTTTTCGCAAGAACGATGCGCTGTTCTATAGGAGGAGCATCGGATTCAATCCCAAAAGCGGATTCCACTTTTGGGTCCGATGCTCTAGGTCCGGGATCGCGATGCCAGACTCCGAGAACGCTGGTTTGGAGGCGCTTGCCTTCATGCTCGATGCGAAGCCTGATCTTATCCACGTGATCGGCGCTTGCCGATCCGAGGATGTCACCGTCATCGCCATCCCGGATGCGTGTGAGATCGGCGTCGATATCGGGAGGATACACCCTATCATCGAGGCTGATGCACCGACGGCGATGAGAGATCTCCAGGTCATCACGATCACATCGGCTCTTCATTGCCCGCAATGAGCCGACCAAGAGCAGCCGTTTCTGATGCCCGTCCCACCGCTAGACAACACAGGATTCGCCCTTTCCGGCGTGCCCTGCGAGTGCGGGGCTGAGGGAATTGCTCCCGCAAACCCGCCGTACCGGCAGACATCGGCATACGGGAAATCTCCGTGCCTGCATCGTCAATCATAAGGAAGTGATTCGAGAACTTCTATGAAGACCGACCCGATGAAGATCCCGGACCTTCTCGCAGAGTTCGCGAGCAAAGACATCACAGTCTGGGTGGATGGCGACCACCTGCGTTGCAATGCGCCCGCGGGCGCGCTCACGCCGGAGTTTCGCGACCAGTTGCGGGACCGCAAAAGCGAGATCATCGCGTTCCTGAATATGGCCGCAGCGACGGTCCGGCAACAGCCCGCCATCGTGCCGCTCCAGCCCCACGGGACGCAGACACCCATCTATGCCGTGCCTGGACATGATGGAGCCGCCATGGCGTACTCGGATCTTTCGAGGCATCTGGGTGACGATCAGCCATTCTTCGCGCTCGAACCGCCGGGCCTCGACGGCCGAACCGAGCCGAAGGAGAGCATCGAGGACATCGCCGAGTACTTCGCCGACCAGATCCTTGAATTCCATCCAATGGGACCGTACGTCCTCGCCGGCTATTGCTCCGGCGCCGCGGTCGCGCTCGAGCTGGCGCAGCGTCTCGTTCAGCGCGGGGCGGAGGTTCGGTGCGTGGCATTTTTCGGCCCTCTTCATCCGAGTACATATCGGACCCTGCCTCGCCTGTTGCTCTTTTATGCGACCCGTCAGGTCAGCGCAGTCGCCATGCACCTGCGACAGCTGGCGAAACTACCGTCACTTGAAGCGCGCGCCCAGTATATCACCGACCGCCTTCGCAAGCGCCGGGAAGGCAATCAGGCACATCTGGCCGAGAGTCGCACCGGTGAGGAGCCAGCAAAGGGCGATCCTGTGCTGGCGCGCCGGGAGCGGCTCAAAGTCGCGATCCTCGCGGCGTTTCGTCGGTATGCACCCGCCCCCTATTCGGGCCGTCTGTGCCTGTTCCTTCCCAATAAGGCCTATCTACGATCGGGGACGGGCCCCCTCCGGTGGCTCCGCGTAGCGCCCCATGCCGAGGTCTACTACGGACCCAAGCACTGTTACGGTCCTCACATGCTCCAGGAGCCATATGTGCCGGCCATCGCCGAGCTGTATCGTCAGTCGGTCAGGAAATCCGAAAGGGCATTTTTCTAAATCCCTCCATCTCCCCACGAGGAGCGCATCACATGCATGAGCTCCGGGATTCCACAATCGAGAGCGTTGCGCTCCCCCTCATGAGATGTTGCGACTATCAAGCCCGGTCCTTCATTAGCGCATCGTTTGAGCGGACCCGGCGGGCCGCGCGAGCGCATCGTGCGAAACAGTGACCTCGGTTTTTCGCAAGAACGATGCGCTCTTCTAGAAGTGAGCATCGGACGCGGGAAGTGGGAACCAGCTTTGCGTGAAAAGATGCTCAAGACCATAGACTTACAGCGTCGGACGTGAGTTCGATTTCACGTCCGACGCTGTAGGACCCTGATGATGAGGCGCGAACCATCCAGATGCCAACAGCGAGGACCAGGCCCACTGCGACAATGAAGCCAATGAAGCCCACCGGAAGGCCGTCCCGCTTATCGTGAACAGGATCGGGTGCCTCATTGCCTCCGATCCAGCGTTCGACCGTCTCATGATAGCGGGCCAGCGCAATCAGGAAGGGAGTTGGCGGCGTGTCGGCGGCCTCATCATCGGTGCCGAGCGGGGCTCCGCTGGGATCGAACATGGGGTTCTTGTCACCGGTTCGACCACTATCGATGTCGCCCTGGAGCATCGCCACGGTCGGTCGGACGGCCAGCGGGGGCGGATCCATCCGCTTGATGGTGTGGGCTGGAGGGGTGTCAGAGCGATTCATCAAGCGCTCCTCCTGGATCATGGGCCAGTCGCGCTATAGGATACGGCATCCACTCAGCTTGTGATCGCACATGCTGTGCCCGTCTGCTCAGATGGCCATTCCTCACTGGGCTTCGCAAGACCGACGAGGGACGTCGTGGTGTGCCCTCAGAATTGGTCTTAAACACCTTCGTCCGATTGCCCTTCATGTCAACTGTGCGCAAGCCCTTTTGCGCAGCCAGGATGGAAACAGACACTCGCAAGCTGCCTTGTCCTGATGAATTTGCTACGATGCTCCCGTCGTCGCGACCGGGCCCGAATGGTTCCACGGACGCTTACCTCGCCCGTCATCGGTCCGATCACGAGACAACGGTGCCGGTCCTGCCGGCCGGCTATGTGGCAAGGGATTCTATCCCATGACTTACATCACCACCAAAGACGGCACCCGGATCTTCTACAAGGACTGGGGTCCCCGAGATGCTCAGCCGATCGTGTTCCACCATGGCTGGCCCTTGAGTGCCGATGACTGGGACAACCAGATGATGTTTTTCCTGGCGGAGGGATATCGCGTGATCGCCCACGACCGCCGAGGCCATGGGCGGTCGGACCAGACTGACGGCGGCAACGACATGGACACCTATGTCGCCGATGTCGCCGAGCTGGTCACGGCGCTCGACCTCAGGAACGCGATCCATATCGGCCACTCGACCGGTGGCGGCGAGGTCGCGCGTTACGTCGCGCGAGCGGAGCCGGGGCGCGTGGCCAAGGCCGTGTTGGTCGATGCGGTCCCTCCGGTCATGGTGAAGAAAGATTCGAATCCGGGCGGGACGCCGATCGAGGCGTTCGACGGATTCCGTGCCGCGCTGGCCGCGAACCGCGCCCAATTTTACCTCGATGTTCCGAGCGGCCCCTTCTTCGGCTTCAATCGGCCTGGCGCGAAGGTTTCGGAGGGCCTGATCCGCAACTGGTGGCGGCAGGCCATGATGGGCAGCGTCAAGGCCGGGTATGAATGCATCAAGGCCTTCTCCGAAACCGACTTCACGGAGGATTTGAAGGCGATCGACGTGCCGGTGCTGGTGATCCACAGCGAGGACGACCAGATCGTGCCTTATGGGGATGCCGGGCCACTGACGGTCAAGCTCCTGAAAAACGGCACACTCAAGACCTACAAGGACCTGCCGCATGGCCTGTGCCAGACCCATCCCGAGATCGTGAATCCGGAGATCCTTGCCTTTATCCGCGGGGAAAATGCGAAGGGAGACCGGCAAGCGGCCGCTGCCGCGCCTTCCACAGTATGAAATAAGACGGAGGATCCGGCCATCCGGCCGGGTCCGAAGTATCCTCATGCTGGCCATGTGGACCACCGTTGTTCCGTCATCACCCGCCTCCGGATCGCCCCTCGGGACAGCCGGGTCGACCAGATTTCCGCGCTTACAACTGAGAAGCCGATCGGTCTTGGCATCGCCACTCGCCGTTCAATTGGAACTGCAGGCGAAGTGATATGCCGCGAAGCATCGGAAAACTGCTCGACTTTGCCGAATTGCGAGTTCCCTCCAATACTCGAGAGTGCTCAACCCATCATTCAACCACAAGGCGGCTCCTCCTCAAGACCGTGAGGAAGGCGAGCGGTAAAAGGGTCGTCAGCTTTATGGGGACAAAAGCCACCGCCATGCCGAGGCTCATCGAGTCCTGCTTGATGTCGGTTCGGGCCAGCATCAGGAACGTGTCCGCAACCAGTTTCTGACCTTCATCCGAAAGCATGTCGTCGATGAACTTCTTCGCGTCTTCCGGGCGCTTGGACCACTAGCGCATCGTGCGGAAAAGTGGACCCGCTTTTTCGCAAGAACGATGCGCTGTTCTCTAGTGGGAGCATCGGCGCGCACGGTCCGGCTCTCCCTTTCCACCCTTCCGACACCTCGCATCTCAAGGGGGAATGCGACGGTGCCGCCAACCGTCAGGTGTGGCCATAGCGCATAATCCTGGAACACCCGATATCCTGGGATCCGTACCTGCCCTATGCCGATCCTGTGGATCCAAGTCGCTCCAAATTCAGGTCTCCGGCAGTTGTCCCAAGATGTCCATTCGCTGTCTCGATCTGTCAAGCGAAGGCCTGCGTACAATCTTATCCTGGGAGCCGACGGGCTGGGGTACCAACCCTGAGCCAGGCGCCGATCGCGGTTACTGTATCGATTGGCGCAGTAAAGGACTCCATGCGAGTGGGAGGAGCCTGTCACATGATCGCATTACCTCTATCAAAGTCCGCGATAGCTACGCCGTTGGCGCTCCCTCTGTTCCTCCTGTTGACGGCCGTGGCGGCGTTTGCGCCGACCTTGGCCCACGCCGGGCCCTGCTCGGCCACGATCGATCAGCTTCAGGCTGTCGTCGATTCGCGGATCGACACCACCGCGGGCACTGGCGGGATGGCCCGCGAAAGCGCGGAGGTGACGGACCATCGTCAGCCGACTCCGGAGTCCATCGCCCGGGCCGAGAAGGAGCTTGGCGAAGGTACGGGATATGGACAAGCTCTTACGTTGCTCGGCCAAGCGCGCCAAGCCGACCAGGCAGGGGACGAGGCGACCTGCGGAAAGTTGGTCGACGCTGCGCGCGGTGCACTGACTCGGTAGTGCAAGGTACGGGCCTATAGCATCGGACGTGAAAAGTTGATTCCACTTTTGGGATTCCATCCGATGCTCACTCAATGGAGCAGCACATCGTTTGAGCGGACCCGAAGGACCATGTTCGTGAAAACCATGTCCACCTTTTCGCACGATGCGCCAGGGTAGGTCGAACACCGGCATCATCAAGGCCATGAACCGGAAGGCCGTTCGTCCTGCTGACTCGACCGGAGCTTGCTCCGGGGCAAAGAGAGAAGCGATGACGGTTGCACGTCCCACCATATTCTGGATTTCGGTCGTCACCATCGCGCTTCTGATGCTGGTGCTGCTGCGCCCGATCCTGCTGCCATTCGCAGTCGGTATGACGCTTGCCTATCTTTTGGCCCCGGTTGTCGACAGATTGGAGCAGGTCGGAATCAATCGCTCGATCGCAGCCCTGATGCTCGTGCTGCTTCTGGTCGTCGGTCTCGTCGGTCTGGTTCTGGTGATGCTCCCGGCCCTCATCGGGGAAGTGCGATTCTTCATCGACGAATTCCCCCGCTATGTCACACGGGTCCAGGCTCTCATGGCCGATACGAGCCAGCCCTGGCTCCATGCTCTCTTGGGTCAGCAACTCCGGATCGAGGACTCGGCCACCCACGCAATGGCGGCGACAGGCAGCGCCTGGCTCGACGACCTCCTCAACTCGGCATGGTCGGGTGGGAAGGCTCTGTTCTCGCTCCTGTCACTGCTCGTGGTGGTTCCGATCGTCAGCATCTATCTTCTGATCGACTGGGCGCGAATGACGGCGATGATTGACGGCTGGATATCTGCCAAGCACCGCGAGGAGGTTCGAGCCCTCGGGCAGGAAATCCATGAGACGGTAGCGGGTTTCATGCGCGGGCAGATCGTTATCTGTCTTATCCTGGCCCTGTTCTACGCTGCCGCCCTGCGGCTGACGGGCCTCAACCATGCCGTTCTGATCGGAATTACCGCCGGCCTGATCAGTTTCGTTCCTTTCCTCGGACTCGGCGTTGGCTTCGCCGTCGCGACCTGTGTCGCCATCGCCCAGTTCTGGCCGGACTGGACGCCGCTCGCCGCCATAGCCGGCACTTTCCTGATCGGGGAAATCCTTGCCGATTACGTATTGTCGCCACGCATCATCGGGAGTCGGGTCAAGCTTAACCCGGTCTGGCTCATATTTGCGCTGTTCGCCTTCGGGTACCTGTTCGGCTTCGTCGGACTGCTGGTTGCGATCCCGCTCGCTGCGTCGCTGGGCGTGATTCTGCGGTTTGCCATGCAGAGATCGCTCGCAAGTCCCGATCCAGACGCCATGCCGGCATCGTCCGCATCCGCCGCGCCTGCTTCGGGATCGCTATCCCTCGGAACGGGCGAGATCAGGCAATCCGCCGATGCGACCCACATCGTAGGGCGACGTGGCGCAATGGTCATTCGCCCGAATAAAAGGCTTGGAGCCGCCCGAGACACGACTATCACTTAGAGCATCGTGCAAAAGGCGGCCCCGGATTTTCGCAGGAACGATGCGCTCTTTCCAAGGAGGGAGCATCGGACCCTGTCATTCAGGCAGGGGAACCGCTAGTCCAACCTTGACCCGGTCCATGGCGACGAAGGTGCGGAACCTCTTTACATTGTTGTTGCCGAAGAACAGACGCCGCGTGAGCGCCTCGTAGGCCGTCATCGTCGGCACCACGACCATCAGCACGAAATCGGCCTCGCCGGTGACATAGTAGCACTGTTGGACCTCTGGAACCGCCGCGAACTCCCGCTTGGCGGCATCGATCAATTCCGCCGTCTCGCTGATGACCTCGACCTCGACGAAGATGGTAATCGGCTGCCCGACCTGGACCGGATCGATGATGGCGACATTGGCCTGGATGACCCCGGCCTCCTCCATCCGCCGGATGCGGCGCTGCACGGCCGGTGCCGACAAATTGACGGCCTCGCCGATCACCCGTTGCGGGGTCGAGTTGTCCCGCTGAAGGATGTTCAGAATTGCGAGATCAAAGCTGTCCAGGGTGATCGAGGATGAAGACTTGGACGCCACGGGCACACTCACGCGAAAAAATCTTGCATTCAGTCGGCCTAAATAGAGCGCCTTTCTCGTATGAAGCGCAATATCTTCTCGCCATGAAAGGCCCAGCATCGGATGTGACATCGAACCCACATCCGATGCAATCAGTCTCTGTTGTTGAGCATCGTTTCACGCAAAGCCGGTCCCCGCTTTTGCGTTCGATGCTCTAGGAAGGACGGCGATGTTCCTGCTCAACCAGCACCCCGACTACGGCAAGCCCCTCGATCCCGCCGATGCCGAAACGTTGGGCGCGAAGGCTGCCGACGAGGTCGAGCGATATCTTACCTATCGCGATAACCACACCGCGACGCCCCTGCACACTCTTCCGGCCCTTGCCGCCGAACTCGGCGTCGGCGCGATCCATCTCAAAGACGAGAGCTTCCGATTGGGCCTCGGCAGCTTCAAGGCCCTGGGCGGCTCCTACGCGGTCATCCGGCTCGTCCTGGAGGAAGCCAGGCACCAGTTCGGACGCCCGGTCGACATCGCCGAGCTGCACACGCCCGAGATTCGGGCCGTCGCCGCCGGGATGACGGTCGCCTGTGCCACCGACGGTAATCATGGACGCTCGGTGGCTCAGGGCGCACAACTTGTCGGTGCCAGGGCCGTCATCTTCGTTCACTCGGGCGTGAGCAACGAGCGTGTTGCGGCTATCGCCCGCTTCGGCGCGCAGATGGTCCGGGTCGAGGGCACCTATGACGGCTCTGTCGCCGAGGCTGCACGGGTCGCGGCCGAGAACGGCTGGACAGTCGTCTCCGATACCTCCTGGTCGGGCTATGAGCGCATTCCAGGGCTGGTGATGCAGGGCTACACCGCCATGGTCCGCGAGGCCCTGCGCCAGCTTCCCGAACCACCGACCCATGTGTTCGTGCAGGCAGGGGTTGGCGGCGTCGCAGCTGCCGTGGCGGGTCATTTTGCTCTCGCGCTCGGCGAACGACGGCCCACCTTCGTCGTCGTCGAGCCGGCACGGGCGGCCTGCCTCTTCGAGACCGCGCGTGCGGGACATCCGGTCAAGATCGAGCATGGCGAGCCGACGGTCATGGCGATGCTCGAGTGCTACGAGCCGTCCCTGGTCGCCTGGCGGGTGCTGTCCCGCGTTGCCGATGCCTTCATGACCGTCGATGAGGGAGATGCGGTCGCGGTGATGAACCGCCTGGCCCGGCCCGCCGGGAACGACCCGGCCGTCGTGGCGGGCGAGAGTGGCGGGGTGGGCCTTGCGGGCCTGATCCGCTCGGTGGCGAATCCTGAGATCAGGGCAGCGCTCCATCTCGATGAAGCGTCGCGCGTGTTCGTCATCAACACCGAAGGGGCCACGGATCCGGACCGCTACGCGGAGCTGGTCGGCATCCCGCCCGGCGCCGTCCTGACCAATTCCGCGCTTCGGACCGAAGGGGTGCACGCATGACCGCGCTCTCGATCGATGCGGAGCGCCTGCTTGGTCGTCTTCATGACCTTGGGCAGATTGGCCGCGATGGAGACGGCAGGCTGGTCCGGCTCGCCGCGTCCGACAGTGACAAGGCCGGACGCGATATCCTCGTCTCCTGGATGCATCAGACTGACCTTGATGTCGTCGTCGATCGCATCGGTAATATCTTCGGGATCTGGAAGAACGACACGAATGCGGACGAGGCCCCCGTCGTGATCGGTTCCCACATCGACACCGTGATCAATGCCGGTATCTATGACGGCTGCTACGGTGTGCTCTCGGGCCTGGAGGTGATCGAGACCCTGAAGGCGACCGGGTTCACCGCAGCCCGACCGATCGCAGTCGCCGCCTTCACCAACGAGGAGGGTGTGCGCTACGCGCCCGACATGATGGGTTCCCTCGTCTATGCCGGCGGCCTCTCGGTCGAGGAGGCACTGGCAACGGTCGGCACCGATGGCGCCACTCTCGGCGCGGAGCTGCAGCGGATCGGTTATGCCGGCTCTGTGGAACCGGGCTTCCTCAAGCCTCACGCCTATGTCGAACTGCACATCGAGCAGGGACCTGTGCTGGAAAGAGAACGTGTGCCGATAGGCGCCGTCGAGAACCTCCAGGGCATTTCCTGGCAGCGTGTCACCATTGAGGGCGACGCCAACCATGCCGGCACCACCCCCATGGCGATGCGCCGGGACGCCGGGTACGCCGCGGCGCGCGTGGTCACCTTCCTGCGCGACCGGGCCCGTAATGCGAATACGCCTACCGTCGCGACGGTAGGCTGCATGGCCTTCGAGCCAAACGCAATCAACGTGATCCCCTCTCGCGCCACCTTCACGGTCGATCTGCGGGATCCCGACGAGCAGCGCCTCCAGGCGGAGGAAGCCGCCCTTGCCGCGTACCTGAGGGAACTGGCGGCTGCCGAGGACGTCAGGATCTCGGTCGAGCGACTGGCACGGTTCGAGCCGGTGACGTTCGACAAAAGGATCCTGGAACTGGTGGAGGATACCGCTCGGAAGCGCGAGCTGCCCTCGAAGCGGATGACATCGGGAGCGGGCCACGATGCCCAAATGATCGCCCGGATCGCGCCATCCGCGATGATCTTCGTACCCAGCATCGGGGGTATCAGCCACAATCCACGCGAGCACACGCCCCAAGACGACCTTGTCGCGGGGGCCAACATCCTGCTCGACGTCGTCACCCGCCTCGCGGTCCGGTAAGGAGAAGCCATGGCCACGGATATGGATGCCCTCGAACGGGAAATGACCACGTGGAGACGCGATCTGCACGCCCATCCTGAATTCGGTTTCGAGGAGAAACGAACGGGCGCCTTCGTGGCTGCCAAGTTACGGGAGTTCGGCCTCGATGAAGTCGCCGAAGGCGTCGGCGGCACCGGCGTCGTCGGCACCCTCAAACGGGGCAGCGGCAACCGAGCCATCGCACTCCGGGCCGACATGGACGCTCTGCGCATCACCGAACAGGGCGTGCAGGACTACCGCTCGCAGAACCCGGGCACGATGCATGCCTGTGGCCATGACGGGCACACCACCATGCTGCTCGGGGCCGCCAAGCTTCTCGCGGAGGAAGGCGGTTTCGACGGCACCGTGCGCTTCGTCTTCCAGCCTGCCGAGGAATGGGGCAAGGGCGCGCTCGCCATGCTGGCCGACGGGCTGATGGAACGCTTCCCGTTCGACGAGATCTATGGCCTGCACAATATGCCGGGACTTCCGGTCGGGCATTTCCAGACCCGCGTCGGGCCCATCATGTCGGCCGAGGATAATTTCGAAATCGCCCTGAAAGGCGTTGGCGGGCATGCGGCTCGTCCGCATTGGGGTAACGAGGTCCTGGTCGCCGCTTGTGCGACGGTGATGAATCTCCAGACCATCGTGTCCCGTCGCCTGAGCCCGACCGACATCGGCGTCGTGTCGGTCACGGAGTTGATCACCGACGGCACGCGCAACGCTTTGCCGGGGCTCGCCCGCATCCTCGGCGACGCCCGCAGCTTCCGGCCAGAGGTTAGCGCCGAGATCGAGAAGCAGATGCGCGTCATCGCGGAGGGCACGGCTGCGACCTACAATGTCGCCGCCGAAGTCATCTACACGCGCGAGTTCGTACCGCTCCTGAATGATGCCGCCCTGGTGGACGAGACCTTCGCGGCCGCTCGGACCGTGTTCGAACCGGACCACGTCGTGACCGCGCGCGATCCGATGACGGGCTCGGAGGATTTCGCTCGTTTCCTGGAGCACGTACCCGGTTGCTTCGTCTTCGTCGGCAACGGCAAGGACTCAGCGCCTCTGCACAACCCGGCCTATGACTTCAACGATGAAGGGCTGCTCTATGGCGCGCGCTTTCACGCAGCCATTGTCCGACAGCGGCTGCCATCGATCTGACTGGCGCGGACCGAGCGCATCGTGCGAAAAAGTGGACCCGGTTTTCACAAACGTGGCCCTTCGGGTCCGCTCCGAACGATGCTGTAACAATTTGGTTGTGAGCATCTTTTCACGCAAAACCGGTTTCCGCTTTTGCGTTCGATGCTCTAGCCGCCTGTTGCACCCTCCTCCGAGGCCGTGCCTATAGCGCGGCTCGGCCAATATCCGGCAAGGCTGGTTCCATCCCGCTCTCCCCACCCCTGGCGGCTGGCCTCGTCGTAAACTGAAAGGGCCCGTTCCGTGACGGGAAGCGAATATCCAAGTGCCTGCCCTTCCGCGATCATGGTTCGCAAGTCCTTTCGGAACGAGTCGACATCGAAGGTCACGGGCTGAGAATCCTCGCCGCGCATTCCTTTGGCAACCATGGATCCGCGTGCCTTCAGGATATTGGCGCCGCCGGATGTATCCGAAAACAGGTCGACAATCCGCTCCGGTTCGATTCCCAGGTGGCGGCAGAGCGAATAGGCCTCGCCAAGCGCCTGATAGTAGACCATCAACGGCAGGTTGACGGCCAGCTTCAGGCTTGCTCCTGCCCCGACTGGCCCGGCATGCTCGATACGACGGCATAACTGTTCAAGGATTGGACGTGCCCGGGCCACATCGTCCGACGCTCCACCGACAAGGCCGATCAGCCGACCTTCGCGGGCGGGGCCGGTGGAACCGCTCACCGGGCATTCCACATAGGCCCCACCCTGCGCCGTGATCCGCTCCGCCAAGGCTCGCTGGGTCCCAGACTGGACCGTGCTCATCTCGATGAACAGCTTATCCTCCACATCCGTGGAAAGAATACCCTGATCGCCACCAAAGACCGCTTCCAAGGCGTTCGCGTCGAGAACGCAGGTAATGATCGCCTCAGATTCATCAACGACTGCAGCCGGCGACTCGCCGAGAACCGCGCCGGCCTCGACAAGCGCTTTCCCTTTGTCGGAAGTGCGGTTCCAAACCACAAGAGTGTGCCCGAAGCCCTGAAGCCGCGTTGCAAGGGCGGCGCCCATTCGCCCCAATCCGACGATGCCGATCCTCATTGCGGCCTCCGATCCTCGTCCCAGCTTCTGACAAGCTGCTCCTGGTGGCCAAGTCCCTCGATTCCGAGGCGAACGCGGTTGCCGGGACGCAGATAGACCGGCGGCTTCTGCCCCATGCCGACGCCGGGCGGAGTGCCGGTGGCGATCACGTCGCCCGGCTGAAGGCTCATGAACTGGCTCAGATAACTCACCACGAACGCGGCGCCATAAACCATGGTCTCCGTGCTCCCGTTCTGGAAGCGTCTTCCGTCCACCTCGAGCCACATGTGAAGATTCTGCGGGTTCGGGATTTCATCCCGCGTGACCATCCAGGGACCGATGGGGCCGAAGGTGTCGGCGCTTTTGCCCTTGGTCCATTGTCCGGAGCGCTCCGACTGGAAGGAACGCTCGGAGACATCATTGACCACGCAGTAGCCTGCGACATGCTCCAGCGCCTGCGCCTCGTCGACATATTTGGCCGCCTTGCCGATCACGATGCCGAATTCGACTTCCCAATCCGTCTTCTCGGCGCCGCGTGGAATCACGATGCCGTCATTGGGGCCGCAGATGGCACTGGTCGCCTTCATGAAGATGACCGGTTCGGGCGGCACCGCAATGCCCGACTCAGCCGCATGATCGGAATAGTTGAGGCCAATGCAGATAAACTTGCCGACCTGTCCGACGCAGGGGCCGATGCGCGGATCGCCCTCGACGCGCGGCAATGTGAAAGGATCGATGCTGCGCAGCCGCTCGAGCCAAGTGGACGAGAGAACCTCTCCGGCGATGTCAGGGACAATTCCGGAGAGGTCGCGAATGTTACCGTCCTGATCGAGAAGGCCGGGTTTCTCTTGGCCGGCAGGGCCGTAGCGCAACAGTTTCATGAGACTTCCTTGCTCCTGTAAGTTTGCGAAACCTGGGTGCCTTTGATTCTACTGCATCGGAGGCGCCATCGAACTCACATCCGACGCTTCAACCTATTGGTCTTCGACCATCTCTTCACTCTAAACCGGTGCCCACTTTTGCGTTCGATGCTCTAACACTTTGGCTTGAGTATCTTTTCACGCAAACCCGGCTTCCACTTTTGCGTCCGATGCTCTCCTTGCTTGAGCATCTTTCCACGCAAAACCGGTGCCCACCTTTGCGTTCGATGCTCAACGTGGCCGGTGCCTTAACGGCTTTTGGCCCCATCAGCCCAACGATGACGGATCGAACCCGATCTCGGGCGAAGGCTGAATCTGATCTTCAATGCGCCTGAGCGTGGTCTGGTAGTGCTCCACAAGCAGGTCGACGGCCAGATCCGTCTTGCGATCGAGCACAGCCTCCATGATCCCGCGATGTTCCTCCAAAGCGTTCCGATAGGGATGGCTCGAGGCCACGGAAATAAAGCGGTATCTCTGAGCCTGATCCATCAGGTCGCCGCAGATCCCGATGAGGATCGAGGACCCACAGGCGGCGATGAGAGCAAGATGAAAAGCCCGATGCCGCTCCTCCCAGGCTGGGTTGGTACTCGCGTCCTGCTCTGACAGTTTCCATGGGGTGCGGGAGAGGTGATGGAATGCCACGACGATGCGTTCCTCCCAGGCCTGGTCGCCGTTCCGAACGGACTCCTCGAGCGCCTTGCCTTCCAACCAGCACCTGGTCTTCACCAGTTCGCGCCAGCCCTCGATGCTGACCGGAGGCACGAAGAAGCCGCGCTGATCCTTCCTCTCGACAAGGCCTTCGGAGGAGAGCCGGTTCAGAGCCTCACGGACCGGATTGAGACCGGCCCCGTAGTGTTCGGAAACGAAGTCGATCAGCAGCTTCTGTCCCGGTCGCAATCGGCCGTTGAGGATATCCTGTCGAAGCCTCTCGTAGACCGAGGTTGCTGCAGTGATTTTTTCGATCTTGTTCATGACGCATGCCGCGCAGGGTTTCGTTCAGAGCGGAATGTCCCGGCGGAAGACACAGGTCAACCGCCAGGACATGCCGCGCCCACTATTGCGCAAGAGTTTCCTCTGTGACGCTCTCCTTGTGCCAGAAGATGAATCGGCGCTGGGCCCAGGCCACGACCCAGAATGTCGCCAATCCAAGCAGGCTGAGGTAGATGATCAGGGAGAACACGCGCGGCGTGTTCAACTGGGCAGCCGCCACGCGGATCAGTTCGCCAAAACCCTTGCCTCCCCCCAGGAACTCGCCGACCACCGCGCCGACGACAACGAGCACCGCAGCGTTCTTCAGGCCAGAAAAGAAGTGAGGCATCCCTATGGGGAGCTTTAGCTGGACCAGGGTCTGCCAGCGGCTCGCCCCCATGGTTTTGAACAGCATGCGGGCATTCTGGTCGGCCGCGTGCAGGCCCGCGGCCGTGCCGACGATGACGGGGAAGAACGCGATGAAAGCGGCGAGCGCTACCTTGGACGCAATGCCGAAGCCGAGCCATGACACGAAGAGAGGCGCGAAGGCCACCTTCGGCATGGTGTTGATGGCCACCAGATAGGGCATGACGGCCTTTTCACCGAAAGCGGTTTCACCTACGAGGACACCGAGGCCGAAGCCGAGCAGGACCGCGATCACGAAGCCGAGGAGAACCTCCTGCGTCGTGATCCAAAGAGCCGTGAGCATATAATCGCCCGTCAAAAGGTTCTTCCCGACAATGTAGAGATCCTCGATCGTCTCAAGCGGAGACGGGAGAATGATCGGCGAGACCAGCTCGATGACGTAGACGAACTGCCAGACGATCAGAAAGCCTATCAGAAGTGCCAGCATCGATACCCAGCGCGGCACGCGGTCTATCCAGGAGACATGCTCCGTCCAGACAGTCTGTTCGGGGATCGTGGGGGCAAGAACAGCGCTCTGTGCTTGCGTCATTGAAACGCTCCCTTGTCGAGATGGCTGCGGATGCGGTGGACGAGAGCGCCGAAACGCGGGTCGGACATCGTATCCAGAGTTCTGGGACGAGGCAGGTCAATGGTGATCGCCTCGACAAACCGTCCGGGCCGAGGGGACATGACGTAAACCACATCGGACAGGATCACCGCCTCGGGGATCGAGTGCGTGACGAGAAAAGACGTGGCGTTGCGCTCCAGGCAGATCCTCTGCAGCTCCATGTTCATGAAGTCGCGGCTCAACTCGTCGAGTGCGCTGAACGGCTCGTCGAGCAACAGGACCGCAGGCTCCGTGATCAGCATCCGGCAGATCGCCGCCCGCTGTGCCATACCGCCGGAAAGCTCGCTCGGATAGACATTCTCGAAGCCTTTCAGGCCTACCAGATCGAGAAGCTGACGCGCCTGATCGTGCTTGGCGCGGGCTGCCGCCTTGCCGTCGCGGATCTCAATGGGCAGCACGATGTTTTCGATCGTGGTTCGCCATGGGAACAGCGTTGCCTGCTGAAACATCATACCGATGTCCCGGCGCGGTCCCATGACTGGTTTGCCTTCGAGAATGACACTGCCCGACGACGGCGGCTGAAGACCCGCCATAATCTTGAGCAGTGTCGACTTTCCGCACCCGCTCGGCCCGATGATCGATGAGAAAGTGCCCTCCCTCAACTCCAGATCGACCTTATCGAGCGCCTGCACGTTGCGCTTGGCGAAAGTCTTGCTCACGCCGCGCAGTTCAAACACCGGCCGGCCCGTGAGGCCGACCGGTGCAACAGCTTCTCCAGCCATTGAGAGCACTGCCATTACATCGAACCCTTGTTCCAGGCGTCGACGAACTGATTGGTATAGGCAGCCTTCAGATCGGGCAGCGGAGCCTTCAGGACTCCCGACGCCACGGCGCTCTTGTGCCACAGCTCCCAATGCTCCGGTGGCTGATAGCCCCAACCCTTCGATTTGTCGGCTGGCGTAATCCGATCCTTCACCTGCTCGAACAAAGCAGTTGAGAGCTTTACATCCTCGCCCTCCTGCGGGTTTCCAGCCTTGGTGTGTTGCAGAACCTTCTCCTTGTTCTCCGGCTTCAGGCCGAACTCGGTCGCCCGGACGAGAACCCGGCCGAATTTCTCGACGGCCTGTGGATTCTGGTCGATGAAGGATTTCATCGCCGCATAGCCATTGCCGAAGTAGTTCAGGTACTGTTCGGGGGTGATCTCCCGCAAGTCGATTCCTCTCGACTCCATGATGGCCGAGTCGCTGACGGCCGCGGCATAAGCCTTGATATCGCCGCGCAGGAAGGCTGCCGCGGCAAGACCGCCATCGCCGACCGGCAGGAACGTGAAGTCCTTACCCTCCTCCATTTTCAGATCGGTCAAGATCGCACGGGTGAAGCCCACCTCGGCGCCGTCAGCCGTGCCAACGCCGATAACGGTCCCTTTGAGATCGGCCGGCGACTTGATCGCAGCCTTCTCCGGAACAACGACGCCGAAAACCGACTTCGCGAAGTGATTGTAGATGAAGACAACGTCGACGCCGCGAGCTCTTGCGGCGAGCACCGGCGCCGGGCCGGGCTGGCCGATATGCGCTTGCCCGGCCGACATGGCTTGAAGAACCTGCGAGGAGCCATCCACGGCCTCGACCCTCACGTCGAGCCCCTCTTTCTCGAACATCTTTTCGCCGATCGCGACATAAAGCGGGAAGTTGTTCACCGCCGAAGGATTCGGAAGAACGACGGTTATTTTCGTGGGCGCGTTCTGTGCTTCGGCGAGGCTCATCGCCCATGGAGTCACAGCGAGCGCTACAGCTAGGCCAAGAGCTTTACTCATTTTCATCGGCGTTTCCTCTCCTGCAATGTCTGCTCGTTGGCAGGGTCCGCGTTGTCCGCGGAAGACAATCATGTACAGGTTATTCGCCGTTGTCAAAAAATGTATGATTCTGTACCGGGTTATACTTTTGAGTGTGCGCTTATTTTGTGTATCTCGAGAACGCCTCTGAATTCTTGCTTTGTGTTTGCCCTGCACCGCACCTATTACGCACCCAAGTCAAAGCAACATAATCCCGTAGCGAAATGAAGCGATGATCGACAGCGGCGACGAAAAAATACATTTTATGGACTATTCACTATAAATCTATATCTTGTGGACCAGCACCACGAAAACAGATGAACCCAGCACCACGAAAACAGATGAACTTTGGGAGGAAGAGAATGACGGAAACTGATGCATACGTGATTGCGCCACCGGACCGCGCCCTGTTGCCAGTGGCAGGAACGTCTCAGAGCTTTCCGGTGCGCAGGATCTATTGCGTCGGCAGGAACTATGTCGCCCATGTTCGCGAAATGGGCGGAGACGAGATGCGCGATCCACCGATTTTCTTCCAGAAGCCAGCGGACAGCATCGTTCCCGACGGAGCCTTAATTCCCTACCCCCCGATGACGAGCAACTACCATTATGAGCTCGAGCTGGTGGTCGCGCTCAAGAAGGGAGGGCGCAATATCCCAGTCGCGGACGCGCTCGATTGCATCTATGGCTACGGAATCGGTCTCGACATGACCCGCCGCGATCTACAGATGGATCTCGGCAAGAGCGGCCTTCCCTGGGAGGCAGGAAAAGCCTTTGACAATTCCTGCCCCTGTGGACCCATCCATCCCGTGGAGACAGTTGGGCACGTCCTGGAAGGCACTATCCAACTTGCTGTCGATGGCGAGCCCAGGCAGGATTCCGACCTGAAGCTGATGATTTGGAAGGTGCCGGAGATCATTGCTAACCTTTCCAAGTACTTCATGCTGAAACCAGGCGACATCATTCTAACCGGTACGCCGGCTGGAGTCGGGCCGGTTGTTCCGGGAAATGAACTCGTGGGCTCGATCGACAAGCTGGGAACGTTGAGAGTGCGGATCGGCAGTTAGCGCCTCCTCCTCTTTGGTGGCATCGAAGAGAAAGGGCCGGGAGGTCGGCACCGCCATTCCGACCCTCACCTATGAGCAGTTGGTCGCGAGAGCAGCGGACGTGAGTTCTATTTCACGTCCGATGCTGTCGAGCAACGAACCGTTCGGAGCGGACCCGAAGGGCCACGTTCGTGAAAACCGGGTCCACTTTTCGCAAGCGCGGCCCGCCGGGTCCGCACGATGCGCTAGCGTGTGCGCCGACAGCGCGACCCAATGGCGTACGAGAGGAGGTTTGGTCCCCTCCCCGTGTTTCTTTCAGATCGAACTCAACCATAGAGCGATGCCGTGACAACATCCGCTCTCCACATCTCACCTGTCCATCCCTGCTGACCTCAACGCGAGGGCCGACTGCAATCTCTCGACCGGCTTCGCACCTGGACTTCATGCATGATTTGGCTGCAATAGAGGTAGAAGAGCCTAAGCAGAACCCTCCGAGGACAGATTCATGAAAACGTGCGTCATCTTGGATGACTATCAAGGCGTTGCACTGAAATATGCCGACTGGAGCGGCCTCGCCGACCGCGTGGCGGTCACGAGCCTGCGCGAGCACATTGCTGACGAAGACGTCCTCGTGGACCGGCTTGCGGATGCCGACATCGTCATCATCATGCGAGAGAGGACGCCTTTTCCCGCCACCCTGTTCAAGCGACTGCCGAGACTGGGCCTGCTTGTCACCAGCGGCATGCGTAACGCCGCCATCGATCTCTTGGCAGCGGGCGATGTCGTGGTGTGCGGCACCGGCGGCAGTTCGGCTCCGCCGGCAGAGCTGACCTGGGGTCTTATCCTGGGCTTGGCGCGGCAGATTCCAAC
Source organism: Microvirga sp. TS319 (assembly GCF_041276405.1). NCBI lineage: Bacteria > Pseudomonadati > Pseudomonadota > Alphaproteobacteria > Hyphomicrobiales > Methylobacteriaceae > Microvirga > Microvirga sp. TS319. The sequence continues at coordinate 1,917,923 of NZ_JBGGGT010000001.1, forward strand.
CGAGAACACGCAGCTCCGGCACAACGGGCCATGGCAAAGCACGATTGGGATCGATTTACAGGGCCGCCGCCTCGGCATCGTTGGCCTCGGCAAGATCGGCACGCGCGTCGCTCATGTCGGGCAGGCGTTCGGCATGCATGTTACGGCTTGGAGCCCCAACCTCACGGCCGAGCGCGCGTCTGCCGCCGGCGTCGAGAGGATGGCCTCGAAAGAGGAACTGCTTGAGAGCAGCGACTTTGTCACGATTCACCTCGTGCTCGCGCCCACGACGCGTGGGCTCGTCGGCGCTCCGGAGCTGCGCCGCATGCGCTCGAGCGCCTTTCTGATCAACACGTCGCGCGCGGCTATCGTTGATCAGACTGCCCTTATCCAGGCACTTGAGGAAAACCGGATCGCCGGTGCCGGCTTGGATGTGTTTGACGCAGAGCCCCTTCCGTCGGACCACCCGCTGCGGCGGCTGCCCAACGTCCTGGCAACACCCCACCTCGGCTATGTTTCGGAGGACAATTATCGGACCTATTTCACGGAAGCCGTGGAAGACATCGAGGCATGGCTGGCCGGGTCACCCATCCGCCGGCTCAGCCAATGAAGGCACCCGGACCTGACGAGACCAGGTTCAGTGGACGAGGGTGATTGAGGGAATTGATCTGGAGCCCAGGAGCTCCGCTGCGCCTGCCCGGTCATGACGAACCGAAGGTCTCTATGAGGGTGCGATCCCGAGGAGCTCATCGATAGCCGGCTTCAGCTCCATGACGGGCTGGATTCCTGAAGGAAATTTCAGCGTTCGATCCTCGGGCCATGCGATGGTGCAGGCACCGGCCGTGAGGGCCGCCTGCGCTCCGGTGGGGCTGTCTTCGATCGCTATACATTCATGTGGTTTAAGCCCCAGCAGAGTTGCCGCCCGCTCATAAGGCTCAGGATCAGGTTTGCCGCGCACCACGTCGTTGATCGAGACGGAAATAAAGCCAGGCTCTTCCAGCCCGAGCACCCGAATGTTGGCGTTCACCACGATCCGGTCTGAGTTCGACACGAGAGCCTGCCGGAGTCCCAGCCCCTTGAATACCTCCCAAGCCTCAAGCGCGCCCGGCCTCACCGCGATTTCCAGGGCGTGGGCGGTGTAGTAGCTGTATTTGAGGCGGCGCCATTGATCGAAGCTCATGGAGAGGCCGAAGGTCTGGCGGCACTTCTCATAGACGACCTTTGCCGCTCGGCCGACGATCTCATGATGAAACTCATCGGGCACCTCCACGCCTTCTGTCGCCAGAGTATGTCGCAGGGCACGAAAGTGCATGGACTCGCTCAGCAACAGGGTGCCGTCGATATCCCACAGCACGGCACGGAACGAATGATCTCTCGCCCCAGCCCCGCCTGAATGTTGGTTCGCCATGGAATGAATTCCTCCGGATCGCTGGCTGGGTATTGGAATGACGTTCGCGCCGTCCACTCGATAACCCACGCTTCCAGATCAGGAAACAGGGCCATCGTTGACGGTCTGATCACTCCCCGCGCGCCGAACCGTGCCTTATGGCCTATCATCTAGAGCTGCTTCCACTTGCATGGAATTATCTCCTTTCATTGGCCGCCCGCATTTTCTGACGGTGAACCGGATCCGCTTCACCGAAAAATGCTCTATCCCTTTCAACGATCCTATCAGTCCGCGGAGTCATATTTCAGCCCTCATGAGAGCCAACCATTCTGAGTATGCTGCAGTTCGCATCTTGGAGCGGAGACTCGAATGCTGGATCTGGTGATCGCCGCCCGACGAAAGGATCTCGGCGGCTTTGAGGTCGGTCGCGTGCTACCCTTCATGAGGCGGCGCATGGTCGGGCCGTTCATTTTCTTCGATCATATGGGGCCCGTGGACCTGCCACCGAACGTGCCTCGGACAACCGACGTACGCCCTCATCCCCATATTGGGCTTTCGACCGTCACCTACCTGTTCGACGGCGAGATCGTGCACCGGGACAGCACCGGAGTGCAACAGGCCATTCGGCCCGGCGCCGTGAACTGGATGACGGCCGGCAGCGGCATCAGCCACTCCGAGCGGTTCGACGGCCCCATCCGGCACAGCGGCGGGCGAGTGCATGGCATCCAGGCCTGGGTGGCCCTTCCGGAGTCGCAGGAGGAGATGGAGCCGAGCTTCGTCCATCATGGCGCTGACGAGCTGCCGGTATTTGGGGAAGCAGGTGTGTCGGCGCGGCTGATCGCAGGACGAGCCTTTGGGTTGTCCAACCCGGTCAGGACCCAATCACCCCTCTTCTATATCCACGCTTACTTGCACCCGGGTGCCCGGATTGGCCTACCCGGCGAATATCCTGAGCGAGCCGCTTACATCGTGTCGGGGCGGGTGGACGCGGATGGGCAGGAATATACCGCAGGACAAATGTTGGTCTTCACCGGCAGTTCGGATCCGGTCCTGACGGCGCTTGACACCTCAACAGTCATGCTGCTGGGCGGCGAACCCTTGGGACCGCGGCACATCTGGTGGAATTTCGTGTCATCACGCCAAGACAGGATCGAGCAGGCCAAGGCAGATTGGCAGAACGGTCGCATTCACCTGCCCCTGAATGATGATCAGGAGTTCATCCCGTTGCCGGAAGATCCGAAGCCGGCGCCCGAACCGATGTCGTGAGCCAGATTACCTCCTACGGCGTCGGACGTGCGATCGAACCCACATCCGATGCGCTGATCTCAGAAGGGAGCATCGGATGCAATCCCAAAAGTGGATTCCACTTTTCACGTCCGATGCTGTCAGTTGATGTTGCTGAGCCTCTTTTCACGCAAAATCGGTTCCCACTTTTGCGGTCGATGCTCCAGGTCATGAGGCTCGCTCCGATGCAAAAGCCGGCACGAGCCCACCATAAACGCTCGCGCTCAGGATTGCGGCTGCGGCACGATGCGGATGTAAGGTTTCGGAGCCTGCCATCCCTGCGGATAGATTTTCCGGGCTTCGTCATCCGACACGGAGCCCGCAATGATCACGTCCTGTCCGGGCTGCCAATTCGCCGGGGTCGCGACCCGATGCTGTGCCGTCAGCTGGAGGGAGTCGATGACACGGAGGACCTCGTCGAAGTTGCGTCCTGTGGTCATCGGGTAGACCAGCACCAGTTTGATTTTCTTGTCAGGGCCGATGACGAACACGTTGCGAACGGTCTGGTTGTCGGCGGGTGTACGCCCCTCCGAGGTTCCGTTCGCACTGGCTGGGAGCATTCCATAGAGCTTCGACACCGTCAGGTCGGCGTCACCGATCATCGGGTAGTTCGGCGCGTATCCCTGTGTCTCGTGAATGTCCTCCGCCCAACGGGCGTGATGGCCGATGGGATCGACGCTGAGCCCGATGATCTTCACATTGCGCCGGTCAAACTCTGGCTTGATGCGGGCCATGTAGCCGAGCTCAGTGGTGCAGACAGGAGTGAAATCCTTTGGGTGGGAAAACAGAACGCACCATGCATCACCGATCCAGTCGTGGAAACGGATAGGTCCTTGTGTGGTCTCAGCCTCGAAATCCGGTGCGGTAGCGCCAATCTGAAGTGTCATAACGTCCTCCTATCTCTCAAGGTAAGTACGTAGGGATGTGTCGTCGCCATCTTGAAGGCTCAGCGTGAGATGGTCCCTGGAAATCGTCCACATTTTCCGGAGGTTTGCGGAAATTGAGAGTAGGTCCCATTCGGAGGGGACCACAAACAAAATCGTCTTGAACCCGATTGTCGCGGGAAGAATGCCAACCACCTCACGATACAACATAGCGCAAACATTGATGACAACCACATGTGCTCCGGGAAAGGAAGAGCTGCAGGGTCTTTGGTGGCCTTGACGCTCAAGCTGACGCTAGCCACTCCCGCAACTTCGTCCATCGCCGCTTCATCTGTCCGCCCCTCACGGCCATGGCGGCGGCCTTCTTCTGTCCCACCAGCACGACGAGACGCTTGCCTCGGGTGACCCCGGTGTAGAGCAGATTACGCGCCAGCATCGTGTAGTGCTGTGTCACGACCGGAATGATCACGGCAGGATACTCTGAGCCTTGTGACTTGTGGATCGTGGTCGCGTACGCGGGCACCAAGGTATCGAGTTCGCCGAACGGGTAGGACACCTCCCGACCGTCGAACGATGCGATCAGAGCTCCTTCCTCGTCATCGATCCTGACGACCGTGCCGAGGTCACCGTTGAACACTTCCCGGTCATAATCGTTCTGGGTTTCCATCACCCGGTCTCCGGGCGAGAAGCGCCAGCCGAACCGTTCGATCCTGGCGGGAGGGTTCGGATTGAGCACCTCCTGAAGCTGGATGTTGAGATTGCGGGCACCGAGCACGCCCCGGTTCATCGGGCAGAGCACCTGAATGTCCTTCATCGGGTCAAGACCGAATCGGCGCGGCATTCGCTCCCTGATCATCTGGATGATCTTCGGCACGCCCTGCTCGGGATCGGTGATCTCCACGAAGTAGAAGTCGCTCTCTTCTCCAGGCTCCGGGGGCTCGGGCAGCTGGCCCTTGTTGATGCGATGCGCGTTCACCACGATCCGACTTTCCGCGGCCTGCCGGAAGATCTCGGTCAGGCGGGCCACGGGAATTCGGCCTGAAGCTATGATATCGGCCAGCACCTGCCCCGAGCCGACCGATGGCAGCTGGTCCACGTCGCCGACCAACAACAAACCTGCATGCGGAGGGATCGCTTTGGTCAGCGCGTTCATCAGCGGCACGTCCACCATCGAGGTCTCATCCACCACCAGCAGATCGCAGTCGAGTGGGTTCTCCTCATTGCGCGAAAAGCCGCCGTGCTTGGGATCGATCTCCAGCAGCCGGTGAATGGTCTTCGCCTCCAGTCCAGTCTGCTCGGTCATGCGCTTAGCCGCGCGTCCTGTGGGAGCTCCCAACGCCACCCGAACACCTTTCGCGACGAGCACGCGCAGAATGGTATCGAGCAAGGTCGTCTTGCCGACACCCGGACCGCCCGTGACCACGGACAATTTCGAACCGAGCACCAGTTTCAAAGCCTCGCGCTGCGAGGCCGCCAGGGTCTTGCCCGTGCGGTTCTCCACCCACGGAATGGCCTTCTCAAGATCGATCTCAGGCCAGGGCGGTGGCCTAGACGCCCGCTCGATCAGGCGGGATGCAATGGCCTGCTCCGCCAGATACAGTCCTTTGAGAAACAAGCAGGTCTCGTCGCCGATGGCGTCCGAGACGATCTCTCCTTTCGCAAGCTCGTCAACAATCGCTGCACGGATCAGTTCTCCCCCAACGTCGAGCAGCTGCTCGGCCAAGCGGGCCAACGCCTCGACCGGCAAAGCACAGTGGCCCTCATCCATGGCGGTCTGAAGGGCAAACGAGATACCGGCCCGGATCCGCTGAGGCGCGGTCTTCTCCATTCCGAGCTTGGCGGCAATCGCATCCGCCGTCCGGAAGCCGATGCCGCGTATGTCCTTGGCCAGCCGGTAGGGATCCTCGGTCATGACCTGGATGGCCTCGTAGCCATAGGTCTTGAAGATGCGCACCGCTCGTGCGGTGCCGACCCCATGCGCGTGCAGGAACACCATGATCTCCCGCACCGCCTTCTGCTCGGCCCAGCCCGCCACGATGCGGGACGCCCGCATTGGGCCAATGCCCTGCACTTCGGTCAGACGTTCCGGTTGGGCTTCAATGATCTCGAAGGTATCGCTCCCGAACGCCGTCACGATCCGCTTCGCCATGGCTGGGCCGATTCCGCGCATCTGGCCCGAGGCAAGGTACTTCTCGATGCCCTCCACACCCGTCGGTGGGGTGGTCTTCAGAATCTCAGCCTTGAACTGAAGTCCATGTGTTCGATCGCTGATCCATACGCCACTGGCGGCGATCCATTCGCCTGCGGATACGCTGGGCGTATGTCCGACCACCGTCACAAGGTCCCGCTTGCCCCGCGCATGCACCTTCAGAACCGCAAAGCCGTTCTCGGGGTTGTGAAAGGTGACGCGCTCCACCGATCCCGCGAGGGTTTCGAGAACGGGCCTCTGATCGGCCTGTGGCGATCGGAACATCTGGTTCATGCTGTTTGCGGGGGAACTCCCGGCCTCTTCGACTCTATCGCGCGACGGCCCGGCCAATGAGGTATGGGTCCTCTGCTGCCGGTCACTCCACCCAAGCCTCACTGGTACCAGCCTCACGGCCGCCTCCGCGCAAGCTCGAAAGAAGCCGCGGAAGGTGAAAACGTGACTTGACCTTGGTGTATGTTCTATATGTGTTCTTTTCGAGATGCCGTTCAAGAGAAGCCGACGAGAATCAGGCTGGACACTAATCGGACCCCGTGCGTCCGGCCAATCGACGAAGGACATGAATTTTATTTCGTTCCCCTATCGCGGCCGCGCTACAACGGTGAGAACATTCTTCCGAAAAGGAGCAGATCATGTGGCCGGATCACCGCATTCAAGACCTCTTCCAGATCGAGCTGCCGATCATCCAGGCTCCCATGGCCGGTTCGGTCGGGGCCGAGATGGTGATCGCCGTTTCCGAGGCAGGAGGACTAGGCTCCCTGCCCTGTGCGATGCTCAATCCGGAGCAGTTGAAAACCGAGATCAGGATTATTCGCCAGAGGACCTCCCGGGCCATCAACCTCAACTTCTTCTGTCATCGCCCCCCACAGGCCGATGCGGCTCGCGAGGGGGCCTGGAAGAAGCGGCTGGAGAGCTATTACCTCGAACTCGGACTTGATCCGCAAGCGCCTGTTCCAGCAGCGGCCCGTGCCCCCTTCGACAGCGCTATGTGTGACGTTGTTCAGGAGTTCACGCCCGAAGTCGTCAGCTTCCACTTCGGACTGCCCGAGCGCGCGCTCCTGGACCGCGTAAGGGCGACCGGTGCGAAGATCATCTCGTCGGCCACGACAGCGGATGAAGCACGATGGCTGGAGGACCAAGGGTGCGACGCCATCATCGCCCAGGGCTACGAGGCCGGCGGTCATCGTGGCGTCTTCCTGACCGGAGACATCTCGACCCAAGCGGGCACTATGGCATTGGTACCGCAGGTCGTCGATGCCGTGAAGGTGCCCGTGATCGCCGCCGGTGGCATTGCGGATGCGCGAGGCATCGTTGCGGCCTTTGCCCTTGGAGCCTCGGCGGTCCAGATCGGAACGGCTTACCTGTTCTGCCCCGAAGCCAAAATCAGTTCTCTTCATCGCGACGCCCTCATGAGAGCGAAGGACAACGACACCGTTCTCACGAACGTGTTCACGGGCCGCCCCGCCCGTGGGATCGTCAACCGCGTTGTCCGAGAGGTTGGCCCCATGTCGGGCATCGCACCGGGGTTCCCCCTCGGGGCTGGAGCATTGGCTCCGTTGCGGGCCACAGCGGAAACCGCAGGATCAGGAGACTTCTCTCCCCTGTGGTCCGGACAGGCTGCGGCCTTCGGTCGAGAGATGCCTGCCGGCGATCTGACGCGGCAGCTTGGAACAGAGGCGCTTGCCTATTTGTCCAGATTGGCTCCCGCCCCTTCACCTCGGCCAGCTTGAGATTGGATCGGCATCAGGCATTGTATCCGCCGATGAACATCATTGGTCCCCATCGACGTAGAGCTTTTACCTGTTCCTTCGATGCATGGATCCGGAGCTGAGCACGTCGTGCCAATAACTTAGCGCATCGTGCGGACCCAGCGGCCGCTTGAGCGAAGAGTGGACCCGGTTTTCACGAGCGTGGCCCTTCGGGTCCACACGATGCGCTAGAAGGGAGGATCGGATTGGAGCCCAAAAGTGCAGGTCCACTTTTCACCTCGATGCTGTAGGTCATTCAGGCAAGGCCGTCGCTACACAGGGAATGGGGCGTTGGTAGCCGTGCCCGCGCCGCTGGAGCGCCCTGATCATGAACGCATGGGCTGGCACGTTCCGCCGGGCGTTGCCGATGCCATGCCCAGAAAATCGCTGCCGTGCTTGCTCTGGGATGTGCCGAGCGGGAAGCATTGAGTCGGCGATCGCGGCCCCATGTCGAGCGCCACTTCTCTCTTCAGCCCACGATATCCAGTATGGCCTGACGTCTACGCCAGGCAGCCCACCTCGGCCTGACCATGTTCATATGGCAGTCCTCAAGCTCTCGCAGACCAGTGATCTATCAAGCAAGCTCTCTTCATGTCCGGAATTGTAAGATGACAGCATAAACCTCCTCTAAGCGAATGCACTACTCATCGCGATCAGGAGCTGCTGGGAGATCTCGTCGGAGCACCAGTTTTTCCGAACTATACTTCGTGGGTATACTCCGGCCGACTGTAAACGGTTACACAAATATTTGCTTTGACAGTCCCGCAGGTCCTAGCCTGCAACCGCTGGAGCCAATTGTCGCTGCGCAGACGCTGCTTGATTGAGCGAGGAGCAACGCCATGGATATGATCGAGAGTCTCGAAATCGACCGCTGGTCAGGCCCATTCCCGGCGGAGGCGCAAAAGCGGGCTCTGGACACGCTCGAAAGCGGCAAGGTCGTGTTCTGTCCCAATCTGGCGTTCACCCTGAGCGACGAGGAAACGACATTGCTGTCGTCTGACTTCGCAAGCGGGAAGGCCAAGAATATCAGCCTCGACCCGTCCAGGGGAGAGATTCGCGGCACGGCCGAGCACAGCGAGACGGAGCGGCTGTATGGGATGTTGAGGCGCTTCTCCGAAGACACCGCGCAGCTCGTGGCGGGCCTCTTCCCAGGGTACGGACGAGGGAGCGAGCAGGCGCGGACGAGCTATCGCCCGGTCGAGATCGTGGGCCGCCAGACATCGCCCCGCAAGGACGACAAACTTCTGCATGTGGACGCTTTCCCGTCACGTCCAACACGCGGCCGCCGCATCCTGCGGGTCTTCTCGAACATCAACCCGGCCGGGAAAGCACGCGTCTGGCACGTGGGCGAACCCTTTGAGGATTTTGCCCGCAAGTATGTTTCCGCGGTGCGTCGCCCCTATCCGTTGGAGCTGTCGTTGCTGGCAGCTCTCGGGATCACAAAAGGCAAGCGGAGCGCCTATGACCAAATCATGCTGGGATTGCATGACAAAGGCAAACTCGACGCCCGCTATCAGAAGGAAGCGCCGCAGATCGAATTCGCGTTTCCACCCGGCACCACATGGCTCTGCTATACGGATCAGGTGCTCCATGCCGCCGTCGCTGGTCAGTTCGCACTGGAACAGACGTTCCACATTGATATTGCCGCTATGGGGAACGCGGAGCGAGCACCGCTCAAAGTGCTCGAGAAGATCATGGGACAGTCTTTGGTCTAGAGCATCGAACGCATAAGCGAGAACCGGTTTTGCGCGAAATGATGCTCAAGAACGTAGATTGACAGCATCGCACGTGGGTTCGATTTCACACCCGATGCTGTAGATCATTTTTCGGTGAAGTGGCTCGGTTCCCCGTCCAAGATGCGACCGGGCCAAAGAACAGAGACGATTCCACGCAAGGGGAAACAGCTCTAGCGCTGCGCAAGACAGCCGGAGCAATCAGAGTTCGGTATTCAGGACTGGAGAGACGACTGTTGGTATCGCCATCAAATCCTGATCCCCTGAACGTTCCGATCATTCGCCGCAGCATCCTTGCTGCATCGACAAGGCCTGAGCACGCGTGCTGACTCGATTCCTGAGACCTGAGGTTCGCCGGGCACGCCGGATGGCACGGATCGCCCGCTGGAGCGAACCGATTGCCGGGCCAGTGAGCCGGTTCAGGGCGTGGACCAACATGCTCATCGTCGACCACGGAATATTTCGCCTTGCCTACCTCAACCGGCACCAAGTGTCGGAGCATCTCTGGCGGTCGGCGCAGCCCATGCCACATCAGATCGCCTGGTTTGCGGCCCGAGGCGTGCGCACCATCGTCAATCTTCGCGGCGGGCGCGAGTACGGATCCTGGCCGCTGGAACAGGAAGCCTGCGAGCGGTATGGGATCTCCCTTGTCGAGTTCATCCTGCGCTCGCGCGAGCCTCCTGACCGCGATACTCTCCTGAGCGCGGAAAAGCTTTTTCGCGATCTGCAATATCCAATTCTCGTGCACTGCAAGTCGGGGGCTGACCGAGCGGGGCTGTTTGCTGCCCTTTACCTTCTAGGGCGCGAGGGCTGCAGTGCCGGCGCGGCTATGAGACAGCTCGCGTTGCGCTATGGCCACTTCCGTTATGCCAAGACGGGCATTCTCGATGCTTTTCTGGAGCTTTATCGGACGGAAGGCGAGGCCAGAGGACTTTCCTTTTTCGAATGGGTCGAACGGATCTATGATCCGCAAGCCCTTCAGCACACCTTCAAGGCCGGCTTCTGGTCGAATGCGATTGTCAAGGAGGTCCTGAGTCGTGAATAGCCGCTCTCGAACCCGCGCCGCCTCCGGTCGCAGAATCGTCGGCGGCGACCGTGAGCGACCTGGACCTTTGGCGGTTCGTACAATCAGGGGCCTCATTCGAGGATGCATGCCCAGCCCTTGGAAAGAATGCGAGGAGATTGCCAGGATTGATGAGGAGATTGCCGCAGGGCAACAGCGCGTGGCCGAGCGGATCCATCTCATTCAATGGCTGACGGGGAACGGTGGTGACACCGCCGAAATCAGGAAGCTGCTTCAGGATGACGAGCAGGCCCTCAGGCGTTGGCGCGAGCATCGACTGAATCTCCTGGAAGATGTCGCACGCCACGAAGAGCCTGAACTGTGAAGCTTCTCGTGCGTCGACGGAATAATTTCGGGACTGCTGCGGTCAAAATTGCCCGGGCGTCTCATGCGGGGCCGTATCGCTTGGATGCCCTGAAGTCCGCTCCTCCGCAAATCTCCGCTCGGGCCAGGCGAGCAAACCAATGCCCCCTTTCCAGAAATGTCGAGGGAGACGCCCGATCGAAGGGCCGGAAGCGGAACCGTGCCTACAGCATCGTTCCCAAAAGCGGACTTGCACTTTTGGGAACGATCCGATGCTCCCTTCTGATACGAGCGCATCGTTCTTGCGAGAAACCGGGTCCACTTTTCCGAACGATGCGCTAACATGCGTCGTTTTACTGCTGCGGAGTTTCTGGGAGACGAACGATGGGCAAAGGAAGCGAGAAACACCGCAGCAACGTGAAGCGGAACAAGCTGCGCGAGAAGGCTAAGAGGCTGATCGGCGAGGGCAAGAAGGTGACAGGGCGGCTTCTGAGATACGATCATCGGGGTAAATCGGCCTGACCGACACGCGGGAGCGGTTCCCGGAAGCGCATTTCCGCTGCGAGCGTGGGTCAGATCCTCAACCGTTCGCCAGATTTCTGCGTTGATAAGGCATGCAATTCGTCTGCGACGCCCCTGGGCAAACAAGCTGGTTCCGGATCGAGACCGAGGGTGAAGCGATCCTCGAGTCGCAGATCATGGGCCACGCGGTCGAGAAGCATTTTCGCCAAGCCTGGGATGCGGCAACGGCGACCTACCGCTCGACTGCGAGTCCCTTCATCGAGCAGAACATCGGCCTCAAGTCCTATGTGCAACGGACCATGCCGGTCTTTCTCACCTTGCGGGACGCGGAGGGCAATGGCCTGGCAACAGCCATGCTTCCGCCAAGCGGACGCAACGACCCCTCCTTCAAGATCATTATAGTCGGCCCTCAGAACCGGGATCCCTACCCGGATCATGGCGCTGCCATTCGCAAATTGGGGGAGCACTTCGGTCTCGCCCTCGATCATAACCGGTGCTATCCCTACTCGCTCACCAGACCCTCTTGAACAGCCCTCATAGGGAAGCCTGAGCACGAGAAGCAAACCTGCCCGCCATCGTGTCGAAACGCCAGAAGGCATTTGCATAGGACCGCCTCATGAAGAAGATCGGCTTTCTCTCGTTCGGGCACTGGTCACCCTCACCGCAATCCCAGACGCGGTCGGCCCGTGATGCTCTTCTTCAGTCGATCGACCTTGCCGTAGCGGCCGAGGAGCTCGGCGCGGACGGCGCCTATTTCCGCGTTCATCACTTCGCGCGGCAGCTCGCCTCCCCTTTTCCGCTGCTGGCGGCAATCGGCGCGAAGACGAGCCGTATCGAGATCGGCACCGCGGTCATCGACATGCGCTACGAGAATCCTCTTTACATGGCCGAGGATGCGGGCGCGGCCGATCTGATCAGCGGCGGGCGTCTCCAGCTCGGCATCAGCCGCGGTTCGCCCGAGCAGGTGATCGATGGCTGGCGCTATTTCGGCTATGGGCCCGAAGAGGGCCAGAGCGACGCGGACATGGCCCGGCACCACACGGAAGTGTTTCTGAACGTCCTCCAGGGCGAGGGCTTTGCCGAGCCGAACCCACGCCCGATGTTTCCCAATCCGCCCGGCCTGCTTCGCCCTGAACCGCACTCGGAGGGCCTGCGCGAGCGCATCTGGTGGGGGTCCGCCTCCAACTCGACAGCCGTGTGGGCCGCGCAGCAGGGCATGAACCTCCAAAGTTCGACCCTGAAGGAGGACGAGACGGGCGAGCCCTTCCACGTCCAGCAGGCCAAGCAGATCCGCCGCTACAGGGCCGCATGGAAGGAAGCGGGACATGACCACGAGCCCCGCGTCTCGGTTTCACGCTCGATCTTCGCGCTCGTGAACGATCTCGACCGCGCCTATTTCGGACACGGCAAGGACAGCGATCAGGTCGGCATCATCGACAACATGCGCGCGATCTTCGGCCGCTCCTACGCCGCGGAGCCGGATAGGCTCATCGATGAACTCAGGGCGGACGAGGCGATCGCAGAGGCCGACACGCTGCTTCTGACCGTTCCGAACCAACTCGGCGTCGAGTACAATGCCCATGTGATCGAGGCCATCCTGAAGCATGTCGCTCCGGAGCTGGGCTGGCGATAACGTTGGTTCTGATCCAAAGCACGGCAAGCCGACCGGCAAGGGACGAGATCGACCGCTTCGACCCTGTGTGCCGGACAACCGGAGAAGGCCGATATCCCGAAAGGCGGGCGCGGTCTGGGCGCCGGACACCGGCTCGTCGACTGATCCGATCGGCCCCGCGACAGGAGCGGACTTGAAGCGGGCTTCACCTCTTGGATCACATCCGCTGCGCGACGAAGAACCGGCGTGGGAAGCGCAAGAGAACCTTGCCGTCCGCTTGCGCCGGATAGGCTTTGGCGATTTCCTCCATGTAGTGACGGAGGTACTCGACCCGTTCTTCCGGTGCGAGCAAGTCGAGATAGGGCTTCAGTCCGGTGCTCTTGAACCATTCGATGATGGCTCCAGCGCCTTCCAGCGGATGAACGTAGGTGGTCTGCCAAAGATCGATGGCGCAGCCGGCCTGCTGCAACCACGCGTAACAGTCCTCGAACGAACCGATCTTCTCCCTGGCCGCAGAGGCGGAGGTCAGCCTGGACGCCCAAGGCCCCTCATGGGCGACCTTCTCCATGAGCCGATGTGACGGCTCATCCAGGTTGTCGGGCATCTGCACGGCAAGGCAGCCTCCCTGCTTCAGGAAGGAAACAAGGCGGGCCAGGAGGCCCGGATGGTCAGGAACCCATTGCAGAACAGCATTGGCAAAGATCAGGTCGAAGCGCTCCTCCGGTTGCCATGTCGCAATATCGGCTTCCACAAAGGTCAGGCCGGGCAGGCGCTCTCGCGCCTTCGACAGCATGGCGGGCGAGCTGTCCAGGCCGATCACCCGCGCATTCTGGAAGCGCTCGACCAGCAGCTCGGTGCTGTTTCCCGGGCCGCAGCCGATATCCGCACAGGATTGTGGATCCGACAGCGGCACCCGCCGGAGCAGATCAACCGAGGGGCGAGTGCGCTCATCCTCGAATTTGAGATATTGCCCTGCATTCCAGTCTGCCATCGCGGGCTCCTCCGCAGTGTCGTTTCGTCGTGACGCTCATGGGCTCGAGGAATTTAGGATCGAACCCTGAACGATATTCGGCCCGTTTCGCTCAGGAGCACGATCCGGCAGGCGCAACCGTCGCCGTCGCCATGCCGTGAGCATCGAAGATCCTGCGAACGGTGCCGTCGCTCTTCAGGTCCTCGATAATGCCGCTGAAGACCTTCAAGGCTTCGGTGTGCCCCTTCGGCACGGCCACCGCCGTGCCGGCGGCATGGAAGTGCCCCTCCAGCATTCTTGCGCCTGGGAATTGCGGGAGCAGGCTCTGGAGCGACTCCTTCCCGAGGGCCAGCGCGTCGATCTCACCATCGCGGAATTTCTCCAGGGCCTCATCGAGGCCTGAAAGCCCGATCACGGTCGTCCTCGTGAGAGATTTACGAGCGCTCCGGATCGTGGCGGTGTTCTCGACGCCGTAGACGCGAATGCCTTCACGATCGGCTTCCGCAAGGCTGTCGATCGCGGATCCGGCCGGGACCATGTAGGTGCTCTCTCCCAGGAAGTAGTTGGGACCAAAGTCGACGGCCTTCTTTCTCTCGGCGTCAACAGGCGTGAAGGAAACGTCCCACGTGCCTGATGATGCCGTTTCAATGATGGCGCCCGAACTGGCACACTCAACCAGGGTCAGGGGAACCCCGATGCGTCGAGCCATGAGCTTCGCGAGATCCACGGTAGGGCCGCGTGGCTCGCCTGTTTGGGCATCCCGCGTCGTCCAGACTGCGGAAACTGCACTGCCCACCGCGACAGCCACCCGCAGGGTCCCTACTGGGGCCAACAAATCGCGCGTCGTTTGATCGATGTTTGACATTACACCACTCTTCGAATTCAGGACCTGCCGAACAATTCAGGACCTGCCGAACACTTGGCGAAGCTCCTCGACCTGACCGGATGTGAGCATCCGGCACGGGAGCGACCGTAGCGCCAGCAGCAGCTTCGCCGTTTCTTCCAATTCCTCGGAGGCAAAAACGGCCGAGGCCAAGTCCTTGCCGGTCACGATGGGCCCATGGTTTGCAAGAAGCACGGCCGCATACCCGCCCGCAAGATCCCGGATGAGATCTCCGGACGCAGGATCTCCCGGCCGCATATAAGGCACGAGCTTCACCTGCCCCACCCGCATGACAACATAGGGCGTGAGAGGCGGGATGCAGTCATCCTCATCAAGGTCCTGCAGACAGGAGAGCGCGGTCGCGTAGGTCGAATGCAGGTGAACGACCGCGCCGGTTCCAGGCCGCGTTTCGTAAAATGCGCGGTGCAGGAGCACCTCCTTCGACGGGGCGTCCCCGGAAACGTGGCGCCAGCCCCGATCGACCTTGGAGATGCGCTCCGGATCGAGAAAACCGAGGCCGGAGTTGGTCGGTGTGATCGGCCATGTGACTCGGCCGCCCTTCCCATAGTCCCTCGAAACATCAGACGCGCACGCGACAGAGAGTTCCATGTCGGACCAGCTATCGCTTTGCCGACATGCCCGCGAACGGTGTGGAGGTCGACCGATTGGTTCCGTCTGGATGATCACAGGCTGTGCAGTCATCAGGACTCCCGGAAGCGACGGGTAAGACCCGCTCCGTCGCCTGTAACCGATTGTCCTTTGCCTGAAGGTCGCCTTGCGCGCGGTGAGCCGCTTGCTTTGATGCAACACGACCGGCTCTTGAAGACATCAGTCCTCTGCTTGAATGCCACGGTATCGCACGGCGTTGCTCCACACCTGCTCGAAACGCCTGAGCGTGCGGAAGGTTACTTCGAGATCCCGGACCTCGTCCTCGTCCCGCGTTACGAGTTTATGATAGGTCCGGTCCATCTGCCGGATCCTGTCGCAAAGCTGGCGGCCCTTTTCGGATAGACGGATACGCGCGGAGCGTCGGTCCCTCTCCGAAGCGGTACGAATGACGTATGCCGTTTCGACAAGGCGCTTGAGGCTGTAGGAGGCATTCGATCCCAGATAGTACCCGCGCTCGATCAGATCGCGCACCGACAGCTCGCTCCGACCGATCGTGAAAAGCATCATGACCTGGGAGGGGCTGAGCTCGTCGATTCCCGCCTGGAGCAGATCCGCCCGGATGAGATCAAGCGAGCGGCGATGCAGTCGCTCGATGACCCGCACAATTTCGATGTGCGTGATTCCGACTGGCTCCGGGCCCGGCCGATCGGCATCGTCCCGGAGCATCTGAAATGCGCTTTCCTCATCCTGGCACTCGTCTTGTGAGGCATTCATCTCAATCACTGCTTCTTTCCATACTGCTTTTCATGGCAGATAATATGCGCTTTATTGCATAATATTCCCACGATTTCAGCGAATAATTTAGTTTGAAATTCGAATTAAAGTGCAAACATTTACGAATCACATGCCACACTTCAGCATAAAATCGCCAACTTTCTAAAGCTTTATTGATGTTCTTCCTTAAACAACCTCAGTTTTATTATGACGATCAGACTTTATGGGTAGACGCTATACCAAAATCGAGCGATAACTCCCTTCCAATAACTTTGGGGCAAAATTTGGGTATGTCTACGAAAAGCCACCTTTGGAGACTGTCCGCATGAAGAAGACGGCGAACCTCGAAGCCGCCGAACTCATTCACCAGGGGCGCAAAGCGTTTGTCACAGGTTTAGCCTATGCCGCAGCTCTCAGCGCGGTCATCAATGTCCTTCAGCTGACTGTTCCGCTCTTCATGCTGCAAGTGCATGACCGTGTTGTGAACAGTCAGAGCACCGACACGCTGATCATGCTGATCATCGTCGCGACGATCGGGCTGGCGCTCTTTTGCATCCTCGACTACGTGCGGGCGCTCACCTACCAGGTGATGGCCAGCAAGCTGGTTCGGAAACTGAACCTTCCTGTCCTTCAGGCGGCGGTATCGGCCTCGGTCGCGCATGGCGTCTCGCAATCGGGCCAGGCCATTCGCGAGCTCAACGACATCCGCGCATTCGTGGTCGGAAACGCCATCAGCGTTCCGCTCGAGGCTCTTTGGTCACCCATCTTCCTGGCCGTTCTCTTCGCGCTCCACTGGCTCTACGGCCTCGTGGCTCTGGTGTCCGCGATCATCATCCTGTCTCTGAGCCTGCTCTCGGACTTCCTGACGCGACGCGCCACGAAGCGGGCCAACGAAGCAGCCGTCCGCAACATTTCCGAAATCAGCGGCAGCCTTCGTCATGCGGAGGCCATCGAAGCGATGGGCATGCTGCCGGCCCTTGCCCGCAGATGGCGCAAGAACCAGCTTCAGACGCAGGACCTGCTCGACGTCACCACGCGCCGCAGCCGCGCTCTCTCATCCGTCACGCGCACCTGCCGGTACCTGATGCAGATCGCGGTTCTGTCGACCGGCGCGGTCCTGGTGATCAATCAGGAAGTCAGCGCCGGATCGATGGTGGCCTCGAGCATCATCATGGGGCGCATGCTCATGCCATTCGATTCCATGGTCGACGGCTGGCGCCAATGGGTCCTTGCCATGACCGCATGGAAGAATGTGCAGGATCTTCTCGAAAACCAGGCCCCGAAGCGCGAAACCACGCCGACTCCCCGCACCCAAGGAGAGTTGACGATCGATCGTGTCGTCTATGCTCCGCCCGGCTCCGACGTGCCGGTGCTCAAGGGCCTGACCTTCGCGCTGTCTCCCGGCGAAGTGCTCGGCATCGCCGGTCCGTCGGGCGCAGGCAAGTCCACCCTCGCCCGCCTCCTCATCGGCGTGACGAAGCCGACGACGGGCGGCGTCTATCTCGACGGCAATAACGTGTTTCTGTGGGAACGGGATTCGTTCGGCAACATGGTCGGCTACCTGCCTCAGAGCGTCTCGCTGCTCGACGGTACGATCCGAAGCAACATCGCCCGCATGCGGGACGCCGATCCCCGGCTCGTTCTGGAAGCGTCCCGTCTCGCCGACGTTCACGACATCATCGGACGCCTGCCCCTCGGATATGACACCCATATCGGTGACGGCGGCTATGTCCTTTCGGGCGGACAGCGGCAGCGGATCGGGCTGGCTCGGGCGCTTTATGGAAGACCCCGTCTGATCGTTCTCGACGAGCCGAACTCCAACCTGGATACGGATGGTGAGCGAGCCCTGATCCGCGCCATCGAGGCCATGCGGACAGACGGAGCGATCGTCATCCTGATCGCCCATCGCCCTTCCGTCATGCAGGTCGCCGACAAGATCATGGTCCTGCAGGAAGGCAAGATTACCCAGTTCGGGCCCCGCAATGCGATCGCCGGCATCATCACGCCCGGGGAGAAGCCCGCGCAGGCCGTGACTGCCCTCAGGGGAAATACATGACGAAAGCGGTCGATATCATCAGGAATCCGGTAGCTCTTGCCGAACCGAACGTGTCCGTCGAAATGAAGCCGTGGACGGAGGTATTCCGTGAGGAGGAACCGCGCGAACCGTCCTATCGGATACCGGTGGTCGCCGGTCTCGCCACGATCTTCCTCGGCATCGGCGGCCTGCTGACCTGGGGCTTTGCGGCCCATCTCGACAGCGCCGCGGTCGCCAATGCGACCGTTGTGGTGGATTCCAAACGGAAGACGATCAGCCATCTGGAAGGCGGCATCCTGAAGGCGCTGATCGCCCACGAGGGGCAGGTCGTGAAGGGCGGCGAAGCTCTGCTCCGGCTGGACGACACCCGTGCCAAGGCCGAGCTCGAACAGCTGCGTTCCAAGCGGATCGGCTTGGAGGCGCGTCTCGTTCGCCTCCGTGCCGAGCAATCGGGCGCCGAGGATCTGACCTTCTCGGAGGATCTGCAGGCATCCGGTGGACCGACGGCTGCGGACATTCTCGCCGCCGAGCGCCGGTTCTTCATCGCCAGACGCGAGATGTTCAACCGCAAGGTGGATATCCAGCGCAAGACGATCGCGCAGCAGGTTGCGGAACTTGAGGCCGTGAAGGCGCAAACCGATGCCAATGCGCGGCAGTCCGAACTGCTCGATCGCGAGCTCAAGGCCATCGCGAGCCTGGTCGAGAAAGGCTATGCGCCGCGGCCCCGCCTGACCGAGATGCAGACCCGCGAGAGCCAACTGGTCGGACAGGCCGGAGAACTTGCTTCGCGCAAAGCAAAGGCGGAGCAAGCCAAGGCGCAGGCGGACCTCGAGATCCTGTCCCTGGGCAACGATTTCCAGCAGCAGGTTGCCGCCGACGTTCAGACCGCTCAGCTCGATCTCGCCGACACGATGGAGCGGATGACCGCCGCAAGCGACGTGCTGCGCCGGATCGAGGTGGTCTCACCCGAGAACGGCATCGTGACGAATATCCGTTTCCATACCCCTGGAAGCGTGATTACGGCGGGACAACCGATTCTCGATATCGTGCCCGAGAACGAACCGCTCATCGTCGAGGCGAAGGTAAGCGTGCGCGATATCGATTCCGTTCATGTCGGAGCCCCGGTTCAAATCCGTTTGACCGCCTACAACAATCGCAGCACGGCGCCGCTGGCCGGCAAGCTGACCTATCTGTCAGCCGACCAGCAGATGGACGATCGCACGAACTATCCCTACTACGTCGCCCGCGCGGAGATTTTGCCGGAAAGCTTCAAGGCCAATCCGACGACCTCTCTGTATCCGGGAATGCCTGCCGAGATTCTCATCATCAACCGGCCGCGCCGGGCCATCGAGTATCTGCTCGAACCCATCACCGACAGTTTCAATCGCGCGTTCCGGGAAGAATAGAAGGCGCCCGACAGAGCCATACCGCGCTTGCCATCCATCCGTGACGGCGAGCGCGGCCTTGCCGGTCATTCGAATGAATTCCTGATTTCAGCACCGGGACAGCCATGTCAGGGCCATACCGATAAAAAATAGTTCGAAATTAGAAATATTACCTGACTTTTATACTGATGATTTTCAATAATTTCCTGAGTACTCGCCTATATATTGCCATCATTTAGCTGGTTTAACTAAAAATATTCTCAGTAATATTTACAAGGATGCGATTTCACTTTACGGAATCTATCGTCGAGCGCGGCGTTGGGCAGATTGCGGCGCGCCGATTCCTCGTTGCGCGGCTAGCGCTTCATTTCGGTTGAAGGACACGGACGGGCGGAGTCCGTTCGTCCGGTTCAGACAATAAGGATGACTGATATGGCAACCATCGGAGGCGGAGCCTTCAACGACCACCTGCACGGCACGAACGGCCCCGACGTGATTTTCGGGAATGGTGGCGACGACCTGATCTTCGGAGGCAATGACAGCGACGCGATCTCTGGCGGCGAAGGACACGACACTCTCTTCGGCGGCAATGGCGACGACTGGCTGTCGGGTGGCGAAGGTCACGACATGCTGTTCGGCGGCAACGGCAATGACGTTATGCAGGGCGGCAACGGCGACGACGTTCTGTTCGGCAACAACGGCGACGACATCCTCCAGGGGAATGCCGGCGACGATTATCTTCGTGGCGGCAACGGCGACGACATCCTGATGGGTGGAGACGGCAACGACATCCTCGAGGGCGGCAACGGCGACGACATCCTGATGGGTGGCGCTGGCGACGACGTGCTCCGCGGCGGTAACGGCAATGACGTCCTCATCGGCGGCGCCGGCGACGACATCCTTCACGGCGGCAACGGCAGCGACACCTTCGTGTTCACCGGGGGCGGCGGCAACGACATCGTGCTCGACTTCAAGGTCGGTCAGGACATCCTGCAGATCTCGAAGGGCATCAACGGCACGGATATCGCGACCGCCGACGATCTCGCCAGCCGCGTTCACCAGATAGGCCACGACACGTTCATCGATCTGGGCAACGGCGACTCGATCACGCTCCGCAATGTCAACGCCGACGACATCACCCACAATCCATCGGACGTTTTCAACGTTCAGTAAGACCTGCGACTCGACCGGGTAGTCATGGATGCCGCGGTCTTACAGCCGCGGCATCCCCATTTACGCACCAGATTGGCAGAGCCACACATGTATGAGGCCACCGAAGCGATGCCGTCGACGGAACGGATCGCACACCCGACAGTCTCCAGCCTCGGGCGCGATGTGATCCTGCTTGCATGGGATGTCACGCATGCGGTCCGCTTCTCTTCTCCCAAGCTGAGTGCGGAGGGCGAGGCGATTTCACCCCTGGCGTCGTTGCGCCTGCCCCTCTCTCGCGGCGGCGTCCGGCTTTTGTGGGTCTTGCGACGCCCCGCCGAGGGTGAGCGCGAGCTGGAGCTGCTGACCGGCCCGCTCGGCGTCAGGACGGAGGTGACGATCGACGCCGATACCGCGCTCCCCGCCGTCGACGCGCACGGCCTGCTCGAGGGCATCGCTCCATCGGGCCGCGTCGCCCTCGTTTCCGCGCTCTTCAACGTCTGGAGCGTGATGTTCCACCTGAAGCGGAGCAAGACATTCATCCGAACTCTGCGGGATATCCTTGCGCAGATCTCTCCCGACCCCGGCCCCGCGACGACCGTCGCCCAGGTTGCCGGCGACCTGGTTCTGCTCAGGACCTCGGTTTCCGCCGCCTTCGACAAGATCGATGCGATCTATGCCCTCGGCGGCGACGGGCCGACCCGGATCGTCGAACGCCCCTACAAGGTCGCGATTCGGGGAGGCGAACGGGAACTCGTCCATCTTCTGGCCGACGACACGGCGGTTCCGTCAGGCGAGTCCCTTCTTGTTCTGATCGGCCCCAAGGGCGTGTCGGTCCGGAAGCTGATCCGGCCGGAGACGGATCTTCCGTCGATCGAGCGCTGGTTCCGCGAGCAGGCTCAGACGGCTCCCGGTCTGCGCGAGCATCTTCTCATCGACATCGCCGAACGGTCGGCGGCCGGGCGTGCTCTTGCGCTCGAAACTCAGCTGCGCGCACCTCTGCGGCCGAAACGGGCCTCGAGCCGCCTGTCGACGCCATCGGCCGAGATCGTCTGTGCTCTCTCGACACCGGCCGGCACGCTCGTGACGGGATGGTATCGCGACCCGGTCGATCTTTTCGCCGGCATCGACGCGCTCGGACCCTCGGAAGGAGCGCGGGACCTCACGCAGCACCTGCGCCGCTTTCCGGTGGAGGTCGCGGGCCCGACAAAGGAAACCCGGGTTCCGGCAACGGGATTTGCCGTTCTGGCTCCGGCGCGTGCCGCGTCGGCTCCGATCCTTCAGCCTCGCTTTCGGCTGCGTCTGAAATCGGGAGCCCATCATCCCCTGATTCCTCATCTCCAACCGGCCGATCCGGTGGAAGCGAGGGCGGCCGCCCTGCGGTCCGTGCCGCCCCAGCACGTAGACGAAGCGGTGCTGTCCCACGTTCTCGCCCCGGTGATCGCCGACCTGCACGATCAGGCGCGGAGGCGCGTGGGGTCTCCGACCGTTCAGACGATCGGCAAACAGGTCCTGCGACCGAAGGTTTCGGTGATCATTCCGCTCTACAAGGCTTTGGACTTCCTCCGCTTTCAGATCGCATCCTTCGCGACCGATCCGTGGTTCCAGGCCAATGCGGAACTGATCTACGTCCTCGATTCTCCGGAGCAGGCCCAGGAGGTCGAGCACCTTCTCGGAGGCCTCCATCTGATCTACGGCCTCCCCATGATCCTCGCCGTCATGGAACGCAACGGAGGCTATGCGCGTGCGAATAACGTCGGCGTCTCGCTGGCTCGCGGCGATGTCCTGGCGCTGGTCAATTCCGACATCATTCCCACTGCGCCCGGCTGGCTTCAGACTCTGGCGGCGCGTGTCGGCGGACGCCGTCGCGGGATCGGTGCCGTCGGACCCAAGCTCCTGTTCGAGGATGGCTCGATCCAGCACGCCGGGATGTATTTCTCGAAAGACCATCGCGGCCGCTGGCTCAACCAACATTTCCATAAGGGCATGCCGCGCGATTACGCACCAGCCTGCGAGGATCGCATCGTTCCCGCCGTGACCGGTGCGTGCCTCGTCACGCCGAAATCCGTCTTTGAAGCCGTGGGCGGCTTCACCGAGGATTATGTCATCGGAGATTACGAGGACAGCGACCTGTGCCTCAAAATCACCATGACCGACCGTAAGATCGCGTACTCGCCCGACATCGAGCTCTATCATCTCGAGCGCAAGTCGATGTCCCTCAACAGCGAATACATGCGTGGAATCGCCTGGCAGTACAATTGTGCGCTCCACACGGAGCGTTGGGGCGATCTCATGACGTCGATCATGCAGGCCGGACGGCCGCGCAGAACAAGGAACGCAGCGATATGAATGCCCAGTTCGACCTCAGCGCCAACGAAATCACTCCCGTTGCGGAATCGGATGAGCGCCTGTCTCGGCTGATGGACGAGATCGCGCGCAACGAAACCCTGCCGGCGCCGTCTCCGGAGAACGTCTTCGTCGGCGATGGCGACTATCGGGCGATCGGTCTCGAATATCTCGGGCATTACGTCCGCATCGGCGGCCTCAAACCGACTCACCGCGTTCTCGATATCGGATGCGGGATCGGCCGCATGGCCGTGCCGCTGACGCAGTTTCTCGATCCGAAGACCGCCTTCTATGAAGGCGTCGACCCGGTCAACGAAGGCATTCAATGGTGCGTTCAGAACATCGGCTCCGCCTATCCCAATTTCCGATTCTGCCGCGTGGATGTCGCGCATGAGCTCTACAACCCGGGCGGCGCCATCAGCGGCGACAAGGTGGTCCTGCCCTTCCCAAGTGCCCATTTCGACTTCGTCACCATGGTGTCGGTCGCAACCCATCTGCCGGCGGCCGAGATCGCGGCCTATGCCAGCGAGATCATGCGGCTCCTGGCGCCCGGCGGTCGCCTCTTCCTGACGGCCTTTCTCGTCGATGAGGCCGATCTTTCTCGTCCGAATGCCCGTCCCAAATTCCTCAAGGGCGAGGCTCCCGGCACCTGGATCGCCGATCCGGCCGCGCCGCTGGGAGCCATCGGTTTCGACAACGGCATCGTTCAGGACATCCTCAAGAAATCGGGGCTTGCGATCCAGCAGGTCAGCCTCGGCCACTGGCGTGGCGTCGAGAGCGCCCACTACCAGGACGTCATCATCGCCATGAGGCCGGAGTAAAGCGCTTGACGATGCGGGTCCTTGTCGTTGCTCACAATCATCCCGATTTTCATCCCGGCGGGACGGAGATCTTCGCGCATGATCTGTTTCGCGAATATCGCTCGCGTCCGGATGTCGAGACTCTGTTCCTGGCCGCCACGAACCATCTTCACCGCGAGCAGCGTCCGGGCACCAGCTTCCAGTCGGTCGGAGACGCGCCGGATGAAGTGATCATGTGGAGCGGGCACTTCGACCGCTTCTATTTGAGCCAGATCGACAGCTATGGCGTCGTGCCTCACCTTGTGAACCTGCTCGAGGAATTCCGTCCGGACGTGGTGCACATCCATCACGTTCTCCTGCTCGGGGTCGAGTTCATCGCGCTCGTCCGACGCATCCTGCCGAACGCCAGGATCGTGATGACGCTTCACGATTACTACGCGATCTGCGCCCATGACGGCCTGATGATGCGCACGAAAAACCGGGAGCGCTGCGATCGCGCGACTCCCGGCCGGTGCAGCAGCTGCTTTCCGGATATTGCCGCGGACCGGTTTCTTCTGCGGGAGCAGTTCGTCAAGACCCTGTTCGGACAGGTGGACCGTTTCATCGCGCCGAGCCGCTTCATCAAGGACCGCTTCGTCGCCTGGGGACTTCCGGCCGACGGGATCGAGGTGGTCGCCAACGGCAGGCCCGCCGTCGACCCGGCGCCACACCGTCTCTCTCAGGACGGCCGTCGTCCGGTCTTCGGGTATTTCGGCAACCTCAATCCGTGGAAGGGCGTCCTGAGCCTCCTCAAGGCATCCCAGCGGCTGATCTCGACCGGTATCGAGGACTTCGAGCTGCGCGTCCATGGCGGCGCGCCGTTCCAGTCGCGGGAATTCGTCGAGGAGCTCGACTCTCTCGTCGACGAAACGGACCCCCATGTGGTTCGTCTCGGCCCCTACCGCCGCGAGGAGCTTCCCACGCTGATCTCTGCCGTCGACTGGGTCGTCATGCCGTCGATCTGGTGGGAGAACGCGCCCCTCGTCATCCAGGAGGCCTTCCTGCACCGCCGGCCGGTCATCGCGAGCAATATCGGCGGAATGGCCGAGGCGGTGCGCGACGGCATCGATGGATTGCACGTGCGGGCCGACGATCCGGTTTCTCTGGCGAATGCCATGCGCAGGGCCATGGAGACTCCGGGCCTCTGGGATCGCCTGGTCGCCGGGATACAGCCGCCGGCGGACATCCGCGAAGTCGCCGAGAGACATCTTTCGGTCTATCGCGCGATCGGACAACCGGCTGAGATCATCGAACTGGAGGCGAATGCGGCATGAGCACAGGACAAGTCGAGAGGGCGGTTGCGGTCACCCAGGCCCCGGACGCCGCACAGATCCAGGGACGTCTGGACGCCATCGAGGGCCGCCGTCTGTTCGGATGGGTTTGGGATCGGAATCGGCCGAACGAGCGCATCCAGATCCGCATTCTCCTCGAAGGTCGCACGGTTCTCTCCGCAACCGCCGACATGCCTCGCATTGATCTGCGGCGCAACGGCATCGGCGACGGCGTGCACGCGTTCGAGGTCGAACTCCCGGAAGCCATCGCAAGCGTCTCGGACAACCTCGCCGTCGTGGCGGTCTCGCCCAGCACGGGCGAAGAAGTCGTCCTGCGGGCTCCGAGCCAGGATGAAAGGGCCGCGGAAGCCGCGGTCAGCGGGCCTCTCAATCGCGTGCTTGACCGCGTCGAGCTGCTGATCGAGGCGCAGCGTCGTTCCCAAATGATGCAGCGTGAGGTCGTCGATGCCTTGCGGAGCACCTCGAAGCAGGTCGACGAAATCGTCGGGCAGGAGGACGGGATCGCGGCGGCCCTCGAGGTCGTGCGCACCAACCAGGCGGAGCTGGCGGAAAAGATTTCCGGCATCGAGGTTTTTCATCTGCGCTTCGACAAGGTCCTGGCGGATTTCGACAAGCGTATCCAGGAACTGACGACGGCAGCCGACCGTCCCATGCGCCGGGCCGTAGCGCTGCTGATCGCTTTCGGCGGCATTTCCGCCGTGAGCGCGCTGATCACATTAGTGGCCGTTTTGCGTCACGGCGTCAGGTAGGCGGCGCCTTCAAAAAAATGAATCGATGAGATCGTACGAAGCGATCCGAGAACAAGCATGACAGGGCAGATCACGTGAAAGACAAACTGAACCTTCCGGTGGATGGCGAGACGGCGCTTGCGACACCGATCGGAGACGATCTCGCATTGATCAGCGGCGTCGCCGACACGATGCCGGATACCATCGAAGTCTTGCTCAACGGCGATCCTTCCATGACGATGAAGGCCGGTGTCGTCAGCTGGCAGCGGAAGAATGCTCCAGCCGATGCGGCGACCGGCTTTGTCGCCGTCGTTCCGATCCGCCTCGCCGCCAAGGTTCGCCTGCGGTCGATCGTCGTGCGCCGGAACGGGCCTCCCATTCGCTATGACCTCGTTCGCCCTGCCGCCTCGGTTCAGGATCTGATGGAGATTCTTTTCGTCGATACGGCAGAGCGCTTCACCGACGTCACGGACGGGATCACCCAAACCCTGATAGCGGGTCAGGGCAATGAGAAACGCTTGGCCGCCGCCTTGTCGGTCCTGACCGCTGCCGCGAAGAACGACGGCTGGATCGAGGTCATGGGGCCGCTCGATACGGGCGAGCTCCTCCTTCAGGGATGGGCTCACACCCTGCCGTCGGACGAACTGCGGGTGCTCGTGGCGCAAGACGGTCTTCTCGTCGGTGAGGTCAAGGCGGCTTCGGTCCAACGCGACGATCTCGGCGGGAACGGCGTCGGCTTCATCGGCCTGCTCGATACAGGACCGGTTTCCGTGGAGCCGGAGAGCCTTCAGCGGGTGTTCTTCCGCACGAAGGACGGCTGGCGCACGCTCGACGTCTACGAGAAGCGCGTTCTCTTGCCGACGACGGACGTTCCGGCCCATATCCGCGACGGCCTGGCCCGGGCGTCGGCCCACCCTGACACGATGCAGATTCTTCGCCGTGCCGGCGAGCGCTTCGACGGACGCGACACGGTCTCGAGCCTGCAGCAGCCTGTCAGGATCGGCATGGACATGGTGGCCGAAGTACCTGGCGGCGGCCTGCTCGTCGCCGGATGGATGCTCGATCCGGAGGGGCATACGGACACGATCCTGCTCAGGGCGGGATCCGATTTCGCGCGGATTGACGATGCCTGGACGCGTCTGCCGCGCCCGGACGTGTCGGCGGCCTTCCAGCATAACGAGCTTTTTGCAGGACGCCTCGATCCCCGCAAGCTCGACCATGGCTTTCTGGCCTTCGTTCCCGGCCTCTCCTGCGCGGGGGATACGCCGGTCTATTTCGAGCTCATGGTCGGCGACAGCGTGGCATTCTATCGTTTGAAGCCCATGCGGAACCTCTCCCGCCAGGGGTTGGAACGGCTGGTCTCGCCGCTCGATCCGCGCACGGCAGCCGCGGGCGCAGCCATTGATCGCCATATCGGCCCGATGATGCAGGCGCTTGCCGCACCGGCTCCCCGCGTGGTCGAGACCCGCGACTTCGGTTTCGACGGCTCCGGCGCCCCGAAGGCGCTGGTGGTCGGCGCAGGCCATGACGTGGAGGAGTTGAGCGCCGCGCTCGTCCTGCTGGCGCTCGACGCGGAGGCCCGCAATACCCCCATGATCGTCTCGGCTCCCATCGAGGCCTTCGGAAGCCTCGCGCCCGAAGCCGAGCGGCTCGTCCGCTTCTATGGCCTCAGGCTCCGTATCATCGGGTCCGAGGAGGTGCAGGATGCCTGCGATGCCTTCGAGGCAGCCATTCAGGCGACGGATGCCGAGGCTCTCGTGCTCCTGGCGGCCGGCGTTCTTCCGCGCCAGTCGGGATGGCTGTCCTCGCTCGAGCGGGCCTATCGCAAGCGCGGCGGCAAGGCGCTCGTAAGCCCGACCATCGTGTACGAGGACGATTCCATCCGGTTCGCCGGAACGTGGTTCGACGCCGACGAGCAGAAGCTCGTCGACCGGTACATCGGCTACCCGCGCGACGTCGTTCACGGCTCCGAGCCGGCCGAAGTCATGGCAGGGTCCACCGCGTGCTGCATGGTCGCCCGCTCGGCCATCGAAGCGGCAGGCGGCTTCACCCGCTCCTACCTGGGAACCAGCGACAAGGGGCGCGACCTCTGCCTCAAGATGAGGCTCTGCGGAACCATGTCCGTGTGGACGCCCGATGTCGAGATGATCTCGGCCGAGGACGACGCAGGTGGAACCGGTCCGGCCATCCGTCGCCTCGCCCAGCGGATCGACCGCTGGAGCTTCGATCGCAAATGGTCCCTTCTCGTCAACAACATGCGGTGATGACAATGACCGAACATTCTCCACGCGTGCTGATCGTCTCCCATGGTCATCCGAGCTTCTCGCTCGGAGGCGCTGAAATCGCCGCGCACAATCTTCACAAGGGCCTCAACAAGATCGGAGGCGCGGAGTCCCGTTTTCTCGCGCGCGTAGGGCATCCGGTCGTCCGCCACAGCGGCACGGCCCTCATGAGCCTGCGCCAGAAGGGCGGCGACATCCTCTATCACGCGGACGATTACGACCATTTCCTGGTCTCGAACCGCAACACCGAGGAACTCGATCGCGATTTCCTGCGCGTCCTGCGGGACTTGAAACCGGATGTGGTCCATTTCCACCACTTCATCGGCCTGGGCCTCGAGACCCTCTACGCCGTCCGCCGCGCTCTGCCGGACTGTGTGATCGTGATTACGTTCCACGAGTTCCTCTCCATCTGTCACCACCACGGCCAGATGGTGAAGACGGGAGGGACGAAGCTCTGCCACCGGGCCTCCCCGGCGGATTGCAACGCCTGCTTCCCGGAGATATCCCCGGCCCGCTTCCTGCGCCGGGAGCATTTTGTCCGAGGCCTCCTCCAGGTCGCGGACTACTTCGTCTCGCCGAGCCAGTTCCTTGTCGACCGCTACGTCGAATGGGGCCTTGATCCCTCGCGGTTCATCGTGATCGAGAACGGTCTCGACATCGCGGAGCCCGTTCCCCCGCGCGAACTGCTGACCGCCGGGCGCAACAGGAGGGGGCGCCGCTCCCGTTTCGCCTATTTCGGGCAGATCACCCAGTTCAAGGGCGTCGACGTCCTTCTCGACGCCGTGGCACGGATTCCGGATAAGATCTGGGGCGACGACGCCCAGCTGATGATCTTCGGCGGCAACCTTGAGCGGCAGCCGAAACCGTTCCAGCAGAAAATCGAGACGCTCGTGGAGCGCGCCGGAAACCGCGTCCGTTTCTACGGCGCCTACCAGAACAGCGAGATGCCGCGCCTGATGCGTTCGATCGACTGGACGATCATTCCCTCCATCTGGTGGGAGAATTCTCCGATCGTCATTCAGGAAGCCTTCTTCCATGGCCGGCCGATGATCTGTTCGAATATCGGCGGCATGGCGGAGAAGATCACCGACGGCGTCGACGGCCTGCACTTCCGAGTCGGCTCGTCCGAGGACCTCGTCGACCGCATGACCGAGGCCCTGACGAACCCGCGCCTCTGGGAGCAGCTGCGCGCCGGGATCAAACGTCCGATCAGCTACGAGGATTGCGCCAGACAGCACCTCGACCTCTATCAGCAGCTTGCCGCCGAGAAGGCGACGAAAAAGGTTCCGGCCGCCGCGCTGACCGCGTGAGATCGTCCGACAGGCAACACACTGGCATGTCCAGGAGAGATTTTATGAAACGTATCCTCGTCATCAGCCCCTCGGGCGAAGTCTATGACCACGACAACGTTCGCTGGTACAATTACAAGGACGTCCAGGGCAGCATCGGCCACTACCACAATATCGGCGACGCCTTCGTGTTCGACTCGTCGCTGAAGCTCCTGAACTACGACCGGCTCGATGCACTCGAGATCGCCAAACCCAACATGGCCGATATCGACCGCATCAACGCGGAATACGACTACGTCTTCCTGCGTGGCTCCAACTACATCCACAGCGAGATGAACTGGGAGAAGGCGATCGAGGTTCTGAAGAAGCTGCGGATCCCGGTGATCGCATGGGGCATCGGCGCCCAGGCCCCGGTCAAGGGCAAGCTCGAGCTGTCCGAGCAGACCAAGACGGTCCTGCGCCTGATGGCCGATTCAACGACATCCATCGGGGTGCGCGGTGCCTACTCGGCCCAGGTCCTCTGGGATCTCGGCATCAAGAACGTGCGCATCGTCGGTTGCCCGACGGCGTTCCGTCGCAACAATCCCGACCTCGAGATCAAGCTGCCCCCGCTCGACACGATCAAGACGGCCGGCATCACGGTCCGCCGGGAGGTGTCCAGGACCTACGCCCGGAACGTCGAGCGGTACCTGACCTTCCATCGCGACATGGTGAAGGAAATGGCCTCCCGCTTCGACGTGGTTCTGATGGCCCAGGGCGAGGTCGAGGAGAAGAAGATGGTCTTCGGCACTCCCGCGCAGAGGGAGGAGGCGTTCGCGACCTTGAAGGCCAACGCCTGGGTCGGCCAATGGTATCTCGACGAGACGATGGAAAAGCTCCATCGCGAGCGGCTGTTCTATTCGGATGTCGTGGCGGATTACGAGGATCTCGTCCAGCAAAAGGATATGGTTCTCGGCTACCGCCTGCACGGCAACCTGATGGCGCTCGCCAACGGAACCCCGTCGATCTATTTCACCTATGACAGCCGGACCGTGGAATTCGCCGAGACCTATCAGATCCCGAGCTACGACGTTTTCTCGGACAAGACGTTCTCGCTTGAGGAGTACTGGGACCAGTCGCTCTTCGACAAATTCAACCGCGCCTATCGGTTCATGTATCGCGAGATGCGCCAGTTCTTGGTCGAGAACGGCGCCGACACGAAGATGGTCGACGTGATGAGGAAGCCCGTAAAAGAGCAGCTGAAGGCTGCATAAGACTATTCCGGTGAGACATACGTAACAGGCGCGTTGCAGTAGGAAGACAATATGACCGTATTGGTAACAGGTGGTGCCGGTTACATCGGCAGCCATATGGTGCTGGCCCTGGTGGATTCGGGCCAAGAGGTGGTCGTCCTGGATGACCTGAGCACCGGCTTCCGGTGGCAGGTCCACCCGAAGGCTCACTTCGTGCAGGGAGACATCGCGGATGACAGCCTCGTCACTGAAATCATCCGCCAGCATGGCGTCGACGCGATCGTCCATTTTGCGGGGTCGATCGTGGTGCCGGACTCCGTGTCCGACCCGCTGGGCTACTACTTCAACAATACGGTGAAGTCCCGCGCCCTGATCAGCACGGCGGTGCAGAACAAGATTGAAAACTTCATCTTCTCCTCAACGGCTGCCATTTATGGCGATGCCAAGGAGAGCCCCATCGCCGAGACGGCGCCGCTCAATCCGGTTTCTCCCTACGGCACGTCGAAGCTGATGACCGAGCTGATGCTCCGCGACACCGGCATCGCTCACCCGTTGAGATACGTGGCGCTCCGTTACTTCAACGTCGCCGGCGCCGACCCGCAGTGCCGCTCTGGCCAGTCGAGCCGCCGCGCCACCCATCTGATCAAGGTCGCGACACAGGCGGCCCTGAGCGAACGGAACGGCATCGATATTTTCGGGACGGATTATCCGACCCCGGATGGAACCTGCCTGCGCGACTATATCCACGTCTCGGACCTGGCGAGTGCTCATATGCTCGCTCTCGATTACCTCCGGGCCGGCGGGAAAAGCACGGCCATGAATTGCGGCTATGGACGCGGGTACTCCGTCCTGGAGGTTGTCGAAGCCGTGAAGCGCGTGTCCGGCGTCGAATTTGATGTCCGGCTGGCGGATCGGCGTGCCGGCGATCCCGCGACCCTGATTGCCGGGGCGGATCGCATCCGGGAGACCCTTGGCTGGAAGCCCGCTCTCGAAGAGCTCGAGACCATCGTCGCCCATGCCCTCGCGTGGGAAGAAAACCTCAAGAACAAGGCGGCAGCGGCTTAATCCGCCGGCCTACGGACGTTAAGGCAAGATCACATGCTAGACACCATCATCCGACAAGCCTCCTCCGATCAGCAGATGCCGAAGGCGGGACAAGGATCCCAGCCCTTGCGGGTCGCCATCCTCTGGAAGTTTCCCTCTCTCGGCCTGTATTCCAATTCTGCCTTCGATGATCTCTTCAACGCGATCGGGCACAACAACGGTAACCTGGCCTTCGTTCATGCCATCGCCAGCCAGATCACGAACCCCGTCAAGTTCTTCGGATGGACGACTCCGGCGGAGGATCTGAAGGCGAGTGCCGATATCATCGTCATCCCCTGCGCCAACCAGCTCGGCAAGCACACCGATTTTGGCGATATGGCCGAGCGACTGAAGGCATCCGGCCTCCCGATCGTCGCGATCGGACTCGGCGCTCAGGCCGACAGCTACGATCATGATATCGAGCTGAAGGAAGGGACAGTGCGCTGGGCCCAGGTCATCGGGGCGGCCAGGGTTTCGCCCACGGCCTCGAACATCTACACTCGCGGCGCCTATACGAGCGGCCAGCTCGACAAGCTCGGGATCACGGGATCGCTGCCCGGCGGATGCCCGTCGCACTTCATCAACCAGCAGAAAGGCCTCGGCCACAAAATTCACAAGAACTGGACCGAGATCGGCCTGCCGCGGGCCATTACGGTCGCGGCCGGCCATCAGGCCTGGATGAAGACGCGGGAGATCGAGCATCAGCTTGTCAGCCTGATGATGGACCCGTCCGCACCCGGCCAATACGTCGTCCAGTCCATGGCCGAAATGGTCAAGGTCTCCCGCGGAATCTTCGATGGGATCGAGGAACACGCCCTCAAGGGGATCCATAACCACACGGTTCCGCACTATAGTTTCGACGAGTTCAAGGCATGGTGCCGCAACTACGTGCGCTCGTTCTACGACGTGCCCGCCTGGATGGATTCGCTTCGCCGGTACGATCTGACGATCGGGTGCCGCTACCACGGCGTGGCTCTTGCCCTCCAGGCCGAGCGTATGGGCCTCACAGTCACGATCGACTCGCGGACCCGAGAGCTCTGTGAGAACACGGGTGTTCCGCATATCGCGGCCGAGGACCTGACGGCGCCGATCACCCGGTTCAATCTCAAGAAGCTGATCAAGTTCGATCCCGTCGCGTATGACAGGCACCGGAGCGAGGCGGCCGCGAAATATCTCGACTTCCTCGTGGCGAACCGTCTTGAGCCCGCCCCGTTTCTGAAGCGGATCGCGGAGGGAGGATAAGGCCATCTCACATCAATCGTCTCTGCCGCCTGTCTGGGAACGGCTCGATCGACCAAGTGGAGATCAATGCCAATGAAGACGCTTGCGCCGTCATCCTGGAACAACGTGATCCGAATTCTCCTGGCATGGTCGGCCGCTGTCACTGTCCTAAGTGCATGCGTGGCAAATGCCGGGGAAGCGCCCATGTTCTCCGTCTCACCCGTCCCGGAAGTCGTATACAGCTACCGGTCTCAGAAGTGCGACTGGCGCACGATCCCGGATTCGCCGGCGAGGTCCTACAGGCGAGAGGACGGTTCCCTTGTCCTGATCGCTTCGCACTTTCGGAACAGGATCTTCGAGGGACTCAACTTCGACGACCTTCGTCCGAATTGCGGAGTCGTCTCGCAAGGCGCGGAATCGGTCGATCCTTCCGAGTTCGACGACCGTTACTGGATCCAAAGTCTCATTCCGCTCGGCAATGGCCGGATCCTTGCATTGGCCAGCGAGGAGTATTCCGGGCTGCGTCACGATGGTGTCTGCTCCAAGGGTCGCGACAAACCGGCCTGCTGGTATCTCTCGATCGTCGGGCTGGAAGCGAACGATCGTGACTTCTCCTTCAGGCTTCTGCCGCGGGACCGGCGCCTGATCGCCGGATCCAACCGGACGTTCGACACGTCCGTCAACGCGGCCGGCTTCCTCACCGTCACGAACGCCGTCTTTGAGGGTGATTACGCCTATTTCATCGCCTGGACGGAAGATGCCGCGGAACCGGGGCCGCGTGGAAACTGCCTCTTCCGCGCGCCTCGAAGCGATTTGGTGAACGGCTGGCAGGTCATGAGCAAGGGCCGGTTCGTCGCGCCGCCCGACCCCTATCCGGGTAACGGCCTGCGCCCTGTTCAAGCCACATGCGACCGCCTGGGCGGGGCGGACATGTCGGGCAAGGCACGGTCGCTGGTCTGGCTCGAAACCAAGCAGATGTGGATGGTCGTCTGGTCGACGCGGGTCGATGGGGTCGGCGGGGTCTATTACGCCACCTCGCCTGACCTGAAACATTGGTCGTCGTCGGCCGTGCTGGTGTCCCTTGAGCCGTTCTGGGGCACCGAGAAGACCGGGGCGTTCTACGACTACCCGTCAGTCATCGACCATGCCAGCACGTCGCCGATCTTCCAATCGGCAGGTGACGAATTCTATCTGTACCTGACCCGTCTCAACTGGCAGAAGAAGCGCAATACGATGGACCGTGACCTCGTCCGCTTCAGGGTGAACATAAACTAGCGCATCGTGCGGACCCGGAGGGCCGCGCCAGCGAAAAGTGGCCCCGGTCTTTCGCTCAAACGATGCGCTCCTCTAGGAGGGAGCATCGGACCCAAAAGTGGATGCCACTGTCGGATCCGATGCTCTAGGGTGATCAGCTTACATCGACGTGGCTGGTCGAGTATCCCCTCCAAGAAGATCTTTGTGCTTTTCTCGCAGCCTGAACGTCGCTTCGGCACATTGTGCAGATCCGGAGACCAATGCTCACGAAAAGGATCTGAGGGGTGGACCCCCCAACGGCCTTGGTGTGCCAATTTGGACCTGATCCGCGAACTCCCATCCGGGCCCGCGGCGTATGAACGGCCGCAGGAGAGGCCGCTGGATGTACCTTTACCGGGCGATCGACAGCAACGGCGCCACAGTTGAATTCTGGTTCAGCGAACGACGGGACCTCATTGCTGCTAAGCGGTTTCTGCGCACGACTCTCAAGCGCCATGGCCGGCCCGAGCGGATTGTCATCGACGGCAGCCAGACCAACCGGGAGGCGATCTTGTCGTGTGATGCCGAGAGCCGGATGCAGGACCGTTCAAGACGCAGCCTCAAGCCAATCCGGATCCGGCAGAGTCAGTGCCTCAATAACCGCATCGAGCAGGATCACCGTGTCGTCAAACGCCGCGTGCGATCGATGCTCGGCTTCAAGTCGGTTGACAGTGCCCGCGTGATCCTGAGTGGGATCGAGATGGTTCACATGATGCGTAAAGGACAGGCGAAGTATGCCTGTCATTCAAACCTTTCGCCTGCCGAGCAGTTCGTGTGGCTCGCTGAACAACGTGGAGCGACGCTTGCTTCCATCTCTGCAACTTCAATCAGGATTTGCGACGGAGCCCTCCCACGAAGCTCCAGCATTCGGCGACAGCTGTCGACCGCGAAGACGACCCTGCTCCCGATACACGCTCACGCGGCGCGCCTATGATCCGCTTAGGCCTAGCTCTCCTTAGTCCTCCTCGGCCCTGATCCGAGGGTCGAGCCGGTGAGTTTTTGAAAAACTACTTGCAAAATGCCACGGGATTAGACGCCCCCATCAGATCCAGCATGACAAGACTTCTGAAATGTGCGCGGCTGGATCGCATCCTACTCGGACATCAGGGGAATGTGCGAGGAACGAGGCGGCGCATCCAGAGCCTGAACGCGATACTCCTCGCACCAAGGAAGATCAGGAAGGACATCCAAAGCCCGTGGTTCCCGAAGGCAGGTGTCAGAACTGCCCAAGCCGCGAGATATATGGCTAGTGAGAGCAGCATCATGTTGCGCATCTCACGCGACCATGTCGCGCCGATAAAGATGCCATCCATCTGGAATGCCACCGCTCCGGCGAGTGGGAGAAATACGGCCCAAGGAAGGAACTCATGAGCGATGTGCTTCACAGCCGTGGAAGGCCCCATCCAATCGATCACCAATCCCCCTGTGAGAGCGATCACGAACGAGATACCAGCCGCAATCCCGACACCCCAACCGGTGGTGAGTCGGACCATCTGATCGAAGGCAGGGCGGTAGCGTGCGCCAACCGCACGGCCTGCAAGCTGCTCTGCTGCCGTAGCCATCCCGTCGAGGAAGGAGATGGCAACGGAATAGAACCGGAGCAGGATGGTGTTCGCGGCCAGAATGTCTATTCCCATCGCCGCGCTCTGTCGCGTGAAGAACGAGATTCCGAGAAGAAGTGCGAGCGAGCGCACCATCATGTCCGAGTTGACGGCCGCCAGACGGCGCAGGCGCCGGGTGTTCCAGATCCCTACGGGATTCCAGTGGGCGGCGCTGGTGCGCGTGATGACGAGGACAAGACCTACCGCAGTAGTGACAGCTTCCGCGACGACGCTGGCGAGAGCAGCCCCCTCCAAACCCCATCCGAGATACAGCACCCACCACAGGCTTAGGGCAATTCCGAGTCCGTTGAGCAGGGTCTGCAGCATCAGTCCGAGAAACGCCTCCCCTCGCCCAAGGATCCAGCCGAATGCAACATAGTTAAAAAGAACAAACGGTGCCGACCAGATGCGGATCGTGAAATACCCCCTTGCTGCCTCTGCGGCCGCTCCCGACGCACCAAGGACCTCAAGGCCCAGAATTCCGATCGGCCGCCGCAGCAGCACGAGCGTGACGCCCACCCCTACCGCGATTACGAAGGCACCGAGCAGCATGCTCTGTTCCTCTGTGCGGTTGCCAGCGCCTACAGCCTGGGCTGTGAAGCCTGTGGTCGCCCCCCGCAGGAAGTTGCAGGACACGAATACCACATCGAAGATGACGGAAGCCAAGGCCACGCCGCCGATGAGCGCGGCATCTCCCGCGCGCCCGACGACGCCCGTCGCCACGAGCCCAACAAGTGGTGTCGAGAGATGGGCAAGCATCATCGGCAGGGCTATGCGCAGGATCTCATGGTGGGACACTTCGAAGGATAGGCTTCGTTTGTCGCTCACCGCTCGACCTTTCTGCTACGAGATCCGAACATCACCCGCCGTGGGAGGATCAATCCTGCCGCCGCGCCTCACCCAGGGTGTGCATGAGGCGATTGGCCCAACCGAAGATCGAAACCGCGTGCGTCAGGTCGAGGATCTCCAGATCGCTGAGGCCCACCTCGCGCAGCGCAGCGAGGTCTTCCGCGTCGATAGAGCCAGGTGCGCGCGTCAGCTTGACACCATAGTCGAAAATGGCCTGGTCGCGGGGGGGCAACTCGGCATCGGCCCCCTCGCGATAGATTGTCTCGACCACACCGGGACGTTTGCTCAGCGTGATGTAGCGGTTGGCATGGACCGAGGCGCAATAGATGCAGCGATTCACCACAGAAGCAGCGAGAGCTCCGAGCTCGCGCTCGGCACGTGACAGTCCACCGCGGCTGTACATGATGTCGTTGTAGAGCGGCGTCCGCTCGGCCAGGATCTCCGCGTCCTGAGCGAGCACCAGCAGATAGGCAGAAACCTTGGTGTTTGAAGGGGTCACCTTTAAAGCATCGAGTTGCTCCGGGGTCGCTTGCTGCAGGTCGACCGGAGCAACGTAGGGGTGCCAGTCCAGAGTTTCGAGGGTCAGTTCATGCACGGGATAGCCCATGTCACTCGCCTTTCAGCATGCGCATTCCCACCACCAGGCGGGCTTGGTAGTTCACAAAGGCGATCAGACCCGTTAGCGTCACAACGTCCCGGTCGGTGAGGCCAGCGGACATGAGTCTCTCGACGTCGCCACGCGTCGCCTTCTCAGGGGAAAGCGTCAGCAGATCGACGTGGCGCAGGATCGCGTTCGTGCGGGCATCCACGGCGTTCGTGATACTAGGATCGACGAGCGTCGCCGTGGCCGAGCCAGCTCCCTCACCATCGAGCAGACCGGCATAGTGAGCGGCTAGCGTATCGTCCTTCAGGAGGCGGACCATGCGGCATGCGAGCGCCGCACGTTCCACGTAGGAAAGGTTACCGGGATCAGCCGGATGCAAGGCGGCCCTGTAGCTTGCCTGGCTCAGGCGCAGGATTTCCGGACGCTCACGGCGCAGGGTGCCCACCCCTGTCGCGGGGTTGAGGCCCGCTGCCTTGTCGATGATATCCGCAGGGTCGGCTAGATCCATGATGAGATGTTCCTTTCGTCTCGGATGGGAGGGACCGAAGTAGGGCGTGCTAGACAATCCTGACGCCTGCCGGCTTCTCGGCGTCGGCATCCTGCCACTCGTCACCCTGAAGCTCCGGCTGCGCGTAGTCGAGAAGAGCCTGCCAATGGTGCTCAACGTCGGATACGAAGAAGCTGGCCGCCACACCTCGGGCAAGCCACGCGGCTCCCTCACTAATCGCCGGAATATCGCCGCTGACCTTCCCCAGGCTCAGGGTCGCGCCATAGTTGAAACAGTGAATCTTCGATAGCCAGGGCGCCGTGCCGGGCTCTTTCTCCATAAAGGAGAAATCCTCACCGAGCCAAGGGAAGGTCGCGAGATCGGCGTTCCCTGCCTCGGCAGGAGGCGTGTAGTGATCGCCCCACGTCGCAATTCTATCGGAATACTCGGCGAGCTCGGGTCGGCTCGTCGCGTTGACCGAAAATCCGGTTCCGAGGATCACGTGATCGGTGACGAAGTTCCGACCGGCCTGCGTCCTGATGACAATCTCGTCATCCTGCACGTGCATCGACTCGATGCCGTAGCCAAAATGGAAGAAGGCGTCGGGATGACGGCTCACCCGTTGGGTCGAGTTGCGCGGCGCGGGCGTCTGCTGCTTGAAGGAATAGTCCATGATGCGCCAGCGCCACGCGGGGCTCAGCTTCGGGAAGCCCGCCGTCATTCCATAGGATCCGACGCCCATGAGCTTGTTGATCATCGGCATCTTCCGTCGCCGCGCGAGAAGCCGGACCTCACAGGCGCCCTCCTCGAGCGCCACAGCAGCGTTGTCCATCGCGGAGGCACCGACCCCGATGACCACCACCCGCTTTCCACGAAGGGCGGCGAAGTCGATTTCGTCCGAGGAATGGGACCAGCGCTCGCGTGGGAGGTCCCGCACGAACGACGGGATCGTTGGCGCTCCCAGTCCCTCACGACCGTTGGCGAGAACGACACGGCGCGTCAGGATGGCAGGCTGATTGCCATTCTCGATTTCAAGTTCGAGGAGGTCGTCGAGCGGGCGAACGCGCGTCACCTCGATGCCGTTCTCCACCGGCAGCTTCAGCACGCTGCGATACCACCGCAGGTAATCCATCCACATGGGCCGCGGGATACGGAAGAGTTCTTCCCACGCCTCGGTCCCGAACTGCGCCGTGAACCATGCGCGAAAGGTGAGTGAAGCCATGCCATAGGCCGGCCCCAGCAATTGCTTGGGCGAGCGTAGCGTCTCCATCCGCGCATAGGTCATCCACGGACCCTCGAACCCTTCGGGGTTTTTGTCGAGGATGCGCAAATTCCGGATACCCGCGCGCGTGAGGGCGAAGGCGGCTACAAGGCCGCACATCCCTCCGCCGACGACCACTACATCACTGACGGGTCGTCCGCTGGAGTGCGTGGTGGGAGCGAGCCAGTTCAGTGGCGGATAGTTGAGGTAAGCGAGATCCTGCTCTACCCGAGCGCCAAGAGCTCTTAGGCTATGGTCGCCCGCGTCACGAAGAGAATGTGTCACGTATCGCCTCGGTCTGTCGTCGGTGGGGCGCGAAGGCGCACTAATCGTGGAGCATCACGGCGCTGTCCTCGTTCCAGCTTACCCAGACCTGCGGATCGGTCAGCCGGCTCGAGGAGACGGGATCCACGAGGGCACTCAGGTAGCACCCTGGAGCAATCTCGATCCTCAGGGAGGTGTGATTGCCTTTGAAAATGCGCTGGTCGACTCGTCCAGGCAGGCTGTTGACGCCCTCCTGCCCCTCCGGGGCGCACTGGATGGCTTCAGGACGAATAGCCACGTGTATGCGGTCGCCCGATTTGGGGCGAACGTCGTTAACGGCGGCACGCATGGGACCCCCAGCCCACCTGAGCGCAGCACTCCGCTCGTCGGCTCCTTCGACGATGCACTCGAGCAAGTTGGTTTCCCCGATAAAGTTCGCCACGAAGCGGCTGCGCGGCCTGCCGTAAAGCGCATGCGGGTCGCCAATCTGTTCGATACGCCCCTGGTTCATCACAACGATCTGGTCCGACATGGTGATCGCCTCTTCCTGATCGTGCGTTACGAACAGGAAAGTCTTCCCGGTCTTCTCCTGGATGGATTTCAGCTCGATCTGCATCTGCTGACGCAGCTTCGCATCAAGGGCGCTCAAGGGCTCGTCGAGCAGGAGCACCTGGGGATCGGGCGCGAGTGCCCGCATCAGGGCAACGCGCTGGCGCTGGCCGCCGGAGAGCTGCGCGGGCATCCTGTCGGCAAAGGCCTCGAGCTGGACGAGATTGAGCAGTTCCGTGACACGGCGGTGGATCTCATCCGATTTCCGGCCCTGAAGCTCCATTCCGAAGGCGATATTGCGCGCCACCGTCATGTGCGGGAACAGCGCGTAATCCTGGAACACGATGTTCACGTTGCGCCGGTTGGGTGGAAGGCGCGTCACGTCCTTGCCGCCGAGAAGGATGCGGCCGGAATTCGGGATCTCGAAGCCTCCCAGCATGCGCAGGGTCGTGGACTTGCCGCAGCCTGACGGGCCGAGCAGGGTCACGAACTTGCCAGGGTCGATCCTGAGATCCAGGGCATCTACGGCCTTCTGCTGGCCGTATAACTTCGTGACGTTGTCGAAATGGACGATCGGTTCCATCAGCGGGCTCTCGAACTGCGGGTGAAATGCTCGGCGTAGAGGCCGACAGCGGCGGTCGCCACCAGGACGAGGGTCGCCATCGCATTGATCTCAGGCGACATGCCTCCCTGAATTTTGGCGAAGATGAGCATCGGCAAGGTCGCTTGGTAGCCGCCGAGGAAAAAGGTGCGGACGAAGTCGTCGATGCTGAGCAGCATGCAGAAGATCATGCCGCCAATCACTGCCGGCCACAGGAAGGGCAACGTCACACGGAAAAAGGCGATGATGGGATCAGCGCCGAGATCTCGTGCGGCATCGACCAAACTGCGCGGCATGGCGCGAAGGCGTGTGAGGACCATGACGACGACAAAGGGGACAGCGTGCACGGTGTGTCCGAGAATGATCGCCTCGGTCCCTGTCTGCATGTCGATGGTGCGGACGAAGATGCGCAGGGAAATGGCCGAGATCATGCCTGGAACCACTGCCGGGATGCACGCGAGCGCGAAGATCACGGCCCGGGCCCAGATTCCCTCGGCGGAGATCAGGAGCGCAATCCAAACCCCGATGATCGTGGCCGCGACGGTCGAGCTGATGGCGATCAGGAGAGAATAGGCGAACGCTGACAGGAACTGCTGGTCCTGAAGTGACTTGGCGTACCAGTCGAGCGTCCATTTTCCGATCGGAAAGGCAATGAAGTTCGCGTCCTTGAAGCTCATGAGCATCATCAGGGCCAAAGGCGCAAGAAGGTAAAGGACGAAAGCCCAGTAGGCTGCTGTGAGCAGCATGCGTGGCATATCGACCAGGGCGGGATTTTCGCGCATTACATGAGCCTCGTTGTCCGATCGCCGACGACCCGCATGAAGAGCCCTGCCGTGATCAGGGAGGCGACCAGGAGGATGGTGGCGAAAGCTGCCCCGATGGGCCATTTGTCGCTCGCGCCGTGGAAGAAGGCGCCGATCGTCTCGGGGAACAGGGACGTGTTGGGGCCCCCGAGCAGCATCGGCGTCGCGAACACGCCGATACAGGTCAGGAATACCAGGCTGCAGCCTGATACGATTCCATCGCGCGACAGTGGCAGAACGACTCTGCGAAAACGAGTCAACGGACCTGCTCCGAGGTCGGCCGCGGCATCAAGCAGAGGTGAGGGAATCTTCTCGATTGCCGAGTAGAGCGGCAGCAGCATGTAGAGGCAGACGAGATAGACCACGCCGAAGCTGAGAGAGAAATAGCTGTAGAGCATCGGGATCGGCCGGTCGATCAGCCCGAGCTCACGGAGCAGCATGTTGATTGCGCCGCGGTTCGCCAGGAGCATGATGACTGAGAACGTCCGAATGATCTCGCCCGCCCAGAAGGGCACCAGCAGCAACAGCAGGGCCTTGGTGCGCCGCTGCGGGCGGACGATCTTCGCGATGTAGTAGGCGATCGGATAGACGACAATCAACGTCACCACTGTCGCCAGCGCCGAGAAGATCAGGCTGCGGATAAAGGGGATGTAGTAAATCGGCTCCTGGAAGAAAGCCGTGTAGTTGGAAAGGGTGTAGGCTGCCTCGGCGCCTTCCTCCAGGGGATAGTTCGCCAAAAAGCTGATACGGATCACCTGGAACAGAGGTCCAAGATTGAACACGACGATCCAGATCAGAGGGACGATCACGAGCAGGAAGAGCCGCCCGATACGCGTCTCGACGATGGCACCGATGGTCGAGCGGTAGAGTGTCGAGCTCGCCAGGTGACCAAAGACTGATCCGTAGTGCGGAGCTGCCCGGCGTTCGTCGGGGGGATGAGCGGCGCTCGTTGCGCCCTGAGTGATCACTGTCATAAGTCCGTCTTATCGTTCCGCAGCCTCCGGCTGAAGCGGCCGGAGGCTGCGCTGGGATGGTTTAGGCGGCTTTGATCTCGGCGGACGCGCGATCGACCATCTCGTTCTTCATGTCGCGGTTCTGTGAGCTGAAGAAGCGGATGCGCTCGACTTGAGCTTGTGGCAGGGCCGCTGCCTTCCGCTCGCGCTCGTTCAGCAGTTTATCCACGCCGCTAAAGGTTGAGGCAAAGCCGGACTGGCGAGTCATGGACGCGCCGACCTCCGGCGAGGCGAGCACCGCGTCGAGGAACTTGTATGCGTTCTCGGCATTCGGCGCGTTGTTCACCAGGTTGAGGGTGTAGACGAAGCCGTAGGTGCCTTCCTTGGGCACAGACAACTCGACTGGGTGACCTTCCATGATCAACTTGGCCGCGGGACCGGACCAGGCCTGCGCAAGATAGATGTCCTCGTTGATGAACATCTGCTGCACTTCCGAGCCGGCATCGTAAAACTTGCGCAACATGCCTTTGTTCTTGATCAGGAAGTCGCGAGCCTCGTTGGTCGCTTTCTGGGCCTCCTGAGATTTGCCCATGTAGCTGACGAAGTCGCCGTCATGGCCGAGATAGAGCATTGTGATGGAAAGGAAGTCACCGACGATATACGAGGTAAGGCCCTCGTACTTGGGATCGAACATCACACCCCAGCTGTCGGTGTCCTTCACCTGCTCGGTGTTGCGCACCAGACCTTCGTACCCAGCAAGAATAGGCGTGCCCCAGATGTTGCCGTTGATGCGTAGCCAGGGCGAATCCTGATAGACACTGATGAGGTTCTTCCAGTTGGCGATGCGCCCCGTGTCGAGCGGAGCGAGCAGCTTCGAATCGACGAACTGCGCGAAGCGGTGGCCCGCGACCGTGACGATGTCTGTAGAGGGCTTAGACGCCTCCGCCGTCAGCAGGTTGTACTGCTTGCCCTGGTCGTCCGTAAGTCGGATGCGGACTTC
Source organism: Microvirga sp. TS319 (assembly GCF_041276405.1). Lineage (NCBI taxonomy): Bacteria > Pseudomonadati > Pseudomonadota > Alphaproteobacteria > Hyphomicrobiales > Methylobacteriaceae > Microvirga > Microvirga sp. TS319. Next base: position 1,961,026 of record NZ_JBGGGT010000001.1, read on the forward strand.
GATGCCCGTATCACGCTGGAATTTGTCGACAAATTCTTTGGGCAGGAATTTGTCGTAGGTCGTGATGTTGAGCACCTGGGTCGCCGCCCAGCCCGGCCGCGGGCGAATGATGTAGGGCACAGAGAGCGCGCCTCCACCGAGAATCTTCAGTGCGGATCGGCGTGTCGTCCTGACGTCCATCTTATGTCCCCTCTCTTTATTTGAAGAAGCCTGTCCTGCAGATCGCGAGTCGCGGGATAAGCCAAAGGCAGGCAGGATTTAAGCCCACCTGATCGGCGCGGGACAAGCCCAAACTTGGCCGTCCGCACCAAATTGAGAAACCGGACCCGATTCCAGCTCGTCGAACGGAGTAACGCCACACGAGGTCGTGCACGTCAGGAAGTCCAGTTCAGGATGATCTTGCCACTGTCACCTCTCTTCATGACCTCGAAGGCGCGCTCGTACTCCGCAACATCAAAGCGATGTGTAATAACCTTTCTCACACTGAGGCCCGATTGCAGCAAGGAAAGCATCTTGTGCCATGTCTCGAACATCTCGCGTCCGTAGATGCCCTTCACCGTGATCATCCTGAACACGATCTTCGTCCAATCGACCTGAAAGGGCCGCGCAGGGATGCCGAGCATTGCGATCTTTCCACCCACGACGAGATGATCGATCATCTGCTCGAACGCGGCAGGGGCGCCGCTCATCTCGAGGCCGATGTCGAATCCCTCCTTCATTCCGAGCCGTCCCATGACGGAGGCAAGATCCTCTTTGGATACGTCAACGGGCACCACGTCGGCGACCTCGCCCGCGAGTGCAAGGCGCTTCGGGTTAACGTCGGTAATGACGACATGCCGAGCGCCGACGTGCCGCGCAACGGCTGCGCTCATGATCCCGATAGGGCCGGCGCCGGTGATCAGCACGTCCTCGCCCACGAGGTCGAACGACAACGCCGTGTGCACCGCATTGCCCAGGGGATCGAGAATGGCGCCGATCTCGTCGTCGATCTCGTCGGGAAGAGGCACGATGTTGAAGGCGGGAATCTTGACGTAATCCGCGAAGGCTCCCTGAATGTTGACGCCGATGCCTCGCGTCTCGGGATCGAGGTGGAACCGCCCACCGCGCGCCGCCCGGCTCCTCATGCCGATTACATGCCCCTCGCCGGACACGCGCTGGCCGAGATCGAGATCGCGGACCGCAGAGCCTTTCTCGACGATCTCACCGGCGAACTCATGGCCAACGACCATCGGCACCGCAACCGTGCGGCTCGCCCACTCGTCCCACGTGTAGATGTGGATGTCGGTTCCGCAGATCCCCGTCTTGCGCACGCGCACGAGGACGTCCTCCGGCCCGATAGTCGGGACGGGCTCCTCGTGCAGCCAAAGGCCGGGAGTCGCGTGGGCTTTAACGAGCGCTTTCATCGAACCTGTTTCCTCGGGGCGGTCATCAGATAATGCCGAGCGCCTTGCCGGCATCCTTGAAGGCGTCGACGGCATAGTCGATATCGGCGTCGCTGAGCGCAGCCGAAATCTGCGTACGAATGCGTGCCCTCCCCTTCGGCACGACAGGAAAGAAGAAGCCTGTAACGTAGACGCCGCGCGCATCGAGTGCCCGCGCCATTTCCTGCGATAGGCGTGCATCGTTGAGCATCACCGGAATGATGGGGCTCGAACCGGGAAGCAGCTCGAAGCCGGCCGACGCCATAGCGCTCCGAAAGCGCTCCGCATGACGAGCGAGCGTGGCGCGCCGGTCGTCGGCGCTCTTCGCGATCTCGATCGCGCGCAGGGAGCCTGCAGCAACGGCCGGCGCCAAGCTGTTGGAGAACAGATATGGCCGCGCCCGCTGGCGCAGGATGTCGATCACCGGCTGCGCAGCAGCGACGAAGCCGCCCATCGCTCCGCCGAGGGTCTTGCCGAGAGTGCCGGTCACGATGTGCACGCGGTCGCCGACACCGGTGAGGGCGGGCGTTCCTCGACCCTTCTCACCGAGGTGGCCGGTAGCGTGGCAATCGTCGACCATCACGAGCGCATCGTAGCGTTCGGCAAGATCACAGATCGCGGGCAGGTCGGCGATGTAGCCGTCCATCGAGAACACGCCATCGGTTACGATGAGCTTGAAGCGCACGCCGTCAGCAATGGCCTCCTTGAGGCTGTCCTCAAGGGCGTTCATGTTGCTGTTGGCATAGCGGTAGCGCTTGGCCTTGCTCAAGCGAATGCCGTCGATGATCGACGCATGGTTGAGCGCGTCGGAGAGGATCGCGTCCTCCGGGCCGAGCAATGGCTCGAATACGCCGCCATTGGCATCAAAGCAGGCTGCGAAGAGGATTGCGTCGTCTTTGCCGAGATAGCGGGCGATGGCGCACTCCAACTCGCGATGCAGCGTCTGCGCGCCGCAGATGAAGCGGACCGAGGCCATGCCGAAGCCGAACCTGTCGAGACCCTCCTTGGCGGCGGCGATGACGTCGGGATGATCAGCGAGGCCGAGATAGTTGTTCGAGCAGAGATTGACGACGCTTCGCGTCCCACCCGCCGAGGCGACGTCGATCCGGCCGCCTTGAGGCCCTGCGATGAGGCGCTCCCGTTTGTAGAGCCCCTCCGCCTCGATGTCCTTGAGAAGGTCGGCCAAGTGATCGAGAAGCCTCAAATCCGCTCTCCGCGTTTTCACTATAATGGATACTTCCACTATAATGGAAACCTGTCAAGCCGGTGCCAGCGTGTTTGCTGACGTCTTCCCTAAAGTTCAGCGATAGAGGAGGATCATCAGACCCTTGGCCGGCTTGTTGAGCACATTCCGGATCCGGTGCGGCACGTCGGCCGGATAGCGCGCCGTCTCGCCCGCCTTGAGCGAACGTGTGACGTGGCCGCTCGTGATCTCGAATCCATCCGTGTGCGCGGTAAAATGCTCGAACGCTCCGGTTGCGTGCGGCCCGCTGTCCAGCATCCCCAACGGCGCGATTTCGACCTCGTACCATTCAATTCGCCCCGCGAGCCGCGCGGGGCTCAGGATACGAAGCCGGCTGGAGCCATCGCCACTGCGTATCTCCGGCGTTTGCGTCGCCGGCACGATCTCGATGGTTTCATCGGACGAATGCGGCACGGATTTCCCGGCGAGAAGATCGGAGAATTCGATCTTGAGCGCCCGGGTTAACCCCCAAAGCACGGCAAAGGTGGGATTGGCCTGCCCCCGCTCAATCTGAGACAGCATCGATTTCGAGACACCCGACAGTGCCGCCAGTTGCTCAAGTGTCAGTCCGAGGCTCTTTCTGTGACGCTGGATGATTGGCCCGATCTGCGGCGTATTGATCTCTTCAGCCATGCAGGTTAGCTTTCCCATGTCCTGGAAACTGGAATTTCAACCGTTGGCCACTATAGATATACTATTCATCAAGAATAAAGAAGGCCTGCGGGCGGACAATTCCAGCGTCATGGCTGACGATGACATCAAGAGCCCTTACAGGCATTCGTAGGCTGGGCGAAATCCACCTGACATAGCATACACGCCGTGCCGAGCGCAGATCCGTGCTGGCAGGCACCAATCAACGGAAGAGGAGAAGTCGATGCGGGTGAGTATTCTTGGAGCGGGCGCTATCGCCTATGGGGCAGCCGCCTATCTCGCGCAGGCGGGACACGACCCCATGCTTTGGTCGCCTTCGGGGGAGCGCACCAAGGAGCTTGCCGCAGGAACGCCTCTGACAGCCACCAATGCGGTCGACGGGACCTTTACGCCACGTATTGCCCAGAGTTGCTCCGAGGCAGTCGAGACCGCCGATGCGGTCATGATCGCCCTGCCCGGCTACGGTCACAAGCATGTGTTCGATGCGGCGGCGCCTCACATCCGTGAAGGACAGCCGATCATCATCAGCTCCCATGCCTCGTTCGGCGCGCTTTATCTCTCGAAATTGCTGGCTGCACGCGGCGTCCGCGCGCCCATCATTGTTTGGGGCACCACGGTGACGACCGGCCGGCAGAAGAGTCCAACCGAGGTGTTCGTGGCCACTGTGCGTCAGAAAGTCGATCTCGCGACAGTTCCACAGAGCGCCATCGAAGAAGGTCACGCCCTGTGCACCGCGCTGTTCGGTGATCGCTTCGTCAAGCGCGATGGCCTGCTCGCGATCGCCCTCAGCAACCTCAATCCGCAGAACCATCTCGCGATCGCCCTCCTGAACCTGACCCGTATGGAGCGCGGCGAAACGTGGGGCCAGGGCGAGAACGTCACGCCCACCGTCGGACGCCTCATCGAGGCGCTCGACGAGGAACGTCTGGCAATTGCGAAGACCTTCGGCTTATCGGTGCGCACCGTCAAGGAGCATTTCTCGCTCTCGTTCCATGTGCCCATGGGTAGCGTGTCGGATATGAATCAGGAGATGCACCGTCAGGGTCGTGGAGGCTTCGGCCCAACCACGGTAAACAGCCGCTATGTTCTAGAGGATGTTCCCTTTGGCTTGGCACCGACTGCCCTCCTCGGGCGCATGGTCGGTACGCCTGCAACCCTGCATGAGGCCGGTATTACCCTGTTCTCGGCGGCCTACGGGCGCGACCTAACCAGAGATAACGATCTGTTACCCGCACTCGATCTCGGGAACCACACCCTCGAGCAGTTGCAGAGCCTTTGCCACAGCGGCTTCTGACACACTGCGTGCCGCCCTTCGCAGCAGGATCAACATATCCTGCTGCGCTATGCGGGAATTGGCGGAGGGAACGAGGCTGCCTCCTCCGTGTGTCGTGGAAGACTGAGCCTCTTTGGCGGGTTTGAAGGCGAAGGAATGAGACACGAGACCATATCGAGGATGGTTCCGTTCTCGCCCCAAGCGAGAGCGCAGATTCTTCGGGCGGCCTGTCTGGGATCAATCTCGATAAGGATAATGTCGGTCTGAGGATTGAACCTGATGAGTTTCTTATTGTTGAGGCGAATAGCTCGCAATCGCTCGAACTGACCGATGACGCCTCGAGTGTGTTGTGGGCAAAATGGAACGCGATCCTGTCCTGTCAGGCCCAGAAGGACAGACCAGAATGCTTCCTCCTCGCCCTTTTGCCCCTCGAAAGTATCGAAGATGCGAAGCCGGACGCACTGGATGGCGAAGCGGTGGGCATTGCTGAGTTGCTCTGCAAGGGCCTGCGAGCACCCTGCCCATCGGGAGCATTGATTAACATCAAATGCATCAAGTCGTTCTTGGGGCAGCTTCAGCATCATTTCTGTTCATTATGACGGATTTTTCATCCTGTAAACAGGAAATTCCATTATTAAGAACAAGCTCTCCCGGATGCCGTCCCCTGGAGCGAGCATGGTGTTGTTCTTGGAGTGCAGTAGGGGCCACGCCCGGCTAAGGGATTTGATTTATCAGGACAGCGGCCGAGCATGACGCTATGGAGGATCCGATGACTAATAGTAGCAGGAAGGACAAGTGCGCCTCTTGGCTCAGAGAAGTTTTTTTACGTTTCCGTGACTGGGAGCATTCTGAGCGGTTTGTGATTGGACCAGACAAAGCTTGGGCGCAGCATATGCGCGCGACACGGCGCATGCTTTAGAAACCTTGGTCACCTACGACGTCGCCATAAGGTCTCCAAGGTGTTCAGTTTCAACAGTCCCCGACGGGAGTAGTGGACCTGACTCAGGCGCGCCTAGGGCTTGATGAATCAAGGCCATGGGTGGCCTATCACCGATCGCGCTATGCGGTCTTACTGGTTTTGTCGCAAGTTATGTCTGAGGGCGGAAAGACGCCCGAACAGCTTGTCGCTGCCTATGCGACGAGCTGCTCGAACTGCTCGGCGAGGGACAGCTGCGGCGCGCGGGCATACTTTGCCTGTCCCTTCCGCATCATGTGAACCATCTCGATGCCACCGAGGATCACATGGGCGCTGTCCATGTGACTTGAACCCGAGCATCGGCCGCACTCGGCGCTTGATGGCACGATGATCTTGCTCAAACCGATTGTTCAAGTAGCAACTCTGACGGATCCGGATTGGCTTCAGCGTCTGCCGTGACCGGTCCTGCAGCCGGTCTGTCGTATGGCAGGAGAGGATTGCCTCCCGGTTGGTCTGGCTGCCGTCGTTCACAATCCTCTCAGGCCGGCCATGTCGCTTGAGCGCCTTGCTGAGGAGGCGCTTGGCAGCAGCGAGGTTGCGCCGCTCGCTGAACCAGAACTCAATGGTGTCACCGTTACTGTCAATGGCGCGATAGAGATAGGTCCACCGTCAGCGGACCTTGATACAGGTCTCATCGATGTGCCACCTCCGGGTGACGGCCCGCTTGCGGAGGTTGCACTGCTCCAAAAGGAGTGGGGTGTAACGCACCGTCCAACGATGGATCGTCGCATGGTCAACCTCAACACCGCGCTCCGCCATCATCTCTTCGAGACTCCGCAGGCTCAGATTGTAAGCCAAATACCACCGGACGCAGAGCAGGATCACAGATCGATCAAATTGCCTACCCTTGAACATCGCACGTCACTCTCTCGCCAGCGAAGGCCATTGCCCCGCGGTAGGAAAGAAAGAGTTGCGACATGACCCCGTTGCGCCGTGGAAGTCTTCGTAGCCCATCAGACGGGCGGCGATTTCATGGCATTGGCTAAAGTCGGCCCCACAGTTCAGACGCTCAAGCGGCGGCGTTCTTGAGGGATGCCGTCGTTTTACGTCAACAGCGCCCGCAGCTTGCGCACGGCGCTGTCCGGAGTTGTCAGGACGGGACGCCCCGTGGCCGCCGCAACCGCGCCGGCAGCGCGGGCGAGGCTAAACTGGGCAAGCGCGATCGCATCACAGTCACAGAGCCTCCTGGCCGCCTCGGCTGCGAGACGGTCGTGCTCGGCGCCGTCGCCTCGGTCGAGAGCCGCGAGGGCGCCCTCGATCAGGGTCGGAGCGAGCGCGACGCCTTGCGGGAACTCGGCGGGCATCGACGCGAGCGTCGGTGCAAAGGTCGCCATGAGGCCGATGTGGGACCCATGCGCACAGGCTTCCTCGATCATGGCCTCGTTGGGCTTGAGCACCGGGATGCCGGAGAGGTCGTCCTTCACGGCATCGATGCAGGAACCGAAGGCCGAGCACGTGAACAGGATGCCGTCGGCTCCCGTGTCTCGCGCATAGCGCCCGAGCCACAGGAAGCGCTCGGTCATTGCGGGCGTGATCGCACCGTCCCGCGCGACATCCGCGGAGAGCGAGTCGTCGAGGAGGTTCATCAGTGTCGGCTCAGGCCAGAGCCGACGGAAGGCCTCCTCGATCGGCGGCGGCGAATGGCGGAGCGCATGGATGAGGACGATCCTCATGCGGCCGCTCTCCGCCGGCGCTGCAATCCAACGATGAGGCCCAATAGGGCGAGTGCCGGCAGGGTCACCCAGTAGGAGCTCGGCCGATCAGTGGGGACGAGGACGGACTTCACCGTGTCGCCGGGCTGAAGACCATACTTGGCGGCCTCGCTGCCGAGTTTAGCCGAGCGCACGATCATGTCGTCGCCCTGCTTTGCCAGGATGAGCCCCGTCTCGCCGAGCCGCTGCTCGGGCGTTCCCTCACTGCGCAGACTCAGTCGAACCAGCTTCTCGACATCATCGCCGGCGCGGCTCTGGCTGAGCACGCGCAGCCGTAGCGTACCGTCCTTCGGAATCGTGTTCACCTGAGTGGCGATTGCGTCCGGGCCCTTGGGCTCGTAGGCGGGCTCCACGAGGTTGAGCCAGAATCCCGGCCGGAACAGCGTGAAGCAGATCAGCAGCAGCGCGAGCGTCTCCCACAGCCTGTTGCGGGTGAGCAGCCAGCTCTGAGTCGCTGCCACGAAGCAGGCCATGCCGACGGTGGCGAAGGCGAGCACCATGGCGAATTGCCACCAGCTTCCGATGTCGATGAGCAGGATCTCGGTGTTGAAGATGAAGATGAACGGCAGAAGGCCGGTCCGGATTTCATATTTGAAGCCCTGGATGCCCGTCTTCACCGGATCCGCGCCCGAGATCGCTGCTGCCGCATAGGCGGCAAGCCCCACAGGTGGCGTCACGTCGGCCATCAGGCCGAAATAGAAGACGAACAGGTGGACTGCGACGAGCGGCACTGCGAGGTCGTTCTGCGCCGCGACCTCGATCAGGACCGGCGCCATCAGGGTCGCGACGACGACGTAGCTCGCCGTGGTCGGCATGCCCATGCCGAGCACCAGACAGATGCCGGCCGTCAGCAGGAGCATGATAACCAGGTTGCCGCCGGAGACAGCCTCCACGATCTCGGTCATCACGAGACCGATTCCGGTCAGCGCGACCGTGCCCACGATGATGCCGGCAGCCGCCGTCGCGATACCCACCCCCGTCATGTTGCGCGCTGCGGCCTCGAGCGCCTCGATGAATTCCCTGGCACCGCGCCGCAAGCCCGCCGCCATGGCGGTTTCGCCACGGAAGAACGCGACGATGGGCCTTTGAGTCAGGATGACGAAGGCCAGTGTCGCCGTTCCCCAGAAGGCCGCGAGGCCAGGCGACATCTCCTCCACGAGCAGGCACCAGATCAGCACGATGACGGGAATCAGGTAGTGCAGACCGGTCCGTGCCGTTTCGTAGAAATCAGGTACGGCCATTGTCGGCGACGACGGATCGTCCTCAGGTAGATCCGGATGCCGGGCTTTGTTCCAGAGCAGCCCGACATAGGCTGCCGCGAGGCCGGTTCCGATGACCCAGGGAGCATTGTCGCCCAGGGCTGCCTTGACCGCGCTGAGAACGAAATAAACGATCCCGGCAAGAATGATCAGGGCAGACCAGGTCGCGAGCGCTTTGACGAGCCGCTGCGAGAAGACATGCCGGCGAATACGGGGGGCGCCGGCGAGACCCATCTTCATGGCTTCGATATCGACGATATAGAACAGTGACCCGTAGGTCAGCAGTGCCGGGACGAAGGCGTGCTTCACCACCTCGGCATAGGAGATGCCGACATATTCTGCGATGAGGAAGGCTGCGGCGCCCATCACCGGGGGCATGAGCTGGCCATTCACGCCAGCGGCGCACTCGATGGCGCCCGCCTTCACAGCAGGGTAGCCGACCCGCTTCATCAGCGGAATCGTGAATGTGCCGGTCGTCACCGTGTTGGCGATCGACGATCCGGAAATCATGCCGGTCATGCCGGATGCGACGACACCGGCCTTGGCGGGACCGCCGCGATAATGACCGAGGAGGGAATAGGCCAGCTGGATGAAATAATGGCCTGCACCCGCCTTCTCGAGCAGCGTGCCGAAGAGAACATAGAGGAAGATGAAGCTCGTCGAAACGCCAATCGCGACGCCGAACACGCCCTCCTGCGTCAGCCACATCTGGGAAGCCGCACGGGCAATCGAGGCGCCGCGATGGGCGAAGAGGCCACCAAGCCAGGGACCCGCGAAGATATAGGCCAGCATCAGGGCTGCGATGGCGGCGAGGGCCGGGCCGACCGCGCGGCGGGCTGCCTCCAGCAGAACCAGGACGCCTGTGACAGCAATGACGATGTCGGTCGTGGTCGGCAGGCCGGGACGCTGCGCCAGCTCGCGGTAGAAGAAGAACAGATAGAGAGCTGAAGCGGCGCCGAGCGCGGCAAGGACCCAGTCATAGAGCGGAACATAGGAGCGCGGCGATGCCTTGGCGCGTGGGAACGTCAGGAAGGCAAGCGTCATCGCGAAGGCGAGGTGGATCGCCCGGGCTTCGAAGTCGTTGAAGACGCCGGTCTTCAGGGCGAAGGGGAGAGGGGACGCATACCAGATCTGAAACAGCGACCAAGCCAGGGCTGTCCAGAAAATGAAGACGCGCGTGATCCCCCTCGGCTTGCGGCCACCCGTGTCGGCTTCCGCCACCATTTCTTCCAATACGGCGCGAGAAGCCGTAGCGCTTTGATCGACGCGCATGATCTTGTTCCCCTTCGTCAAGAAAAAAGGCGGGCTGCCCCCACGCAGCCCGCCTCCTGCTGCTGCTTACATCCAGCCTTTTTCTTTGTAGTATTTGACGGCACCCGGATGCAGCGGCGCAGAGAGGCCGTTCCTGATCATCGCCTTGGGGTCGAGATTGGCGAAGGCGGGATGCAGCTTCTTGAACTCTTCGAGATTGTCGAAGACGGACCTCACCAGGGCGTATACCGTATCGTCAGAAACTTTCGCCGAGGTGACGAGCGTCGCGACGACGCCATAGGTCGTCACCGGGTTAGGGTTGTTGGCATACATGCCGCCGGGAATGGTCGCCTTCGCGTAATAGGGCTTCTCGCTCACCAGCTTGTCGACAGCAGGGCCTTCGACAGAGATGAGCTTGGCGCCGCAGGCCGTCGTCGGATCCTGGATCGCGGCGGACGGATGGCCGACACCGTAGAAGAATCCGTCGATCTTGTTATCGCAGAGGGCCGTGCCCTGCTCGTCGGCCTTCAGTTCTCCCGCAAGCGAAAAGTCGGACTTGCTCCAGCCGAGCTCCTTGAGGAGTTCCTCCATCGATGCGAGCGTTCCTGAACCCGGGTTACCGACATTGAAGCGCTTGCCCTTGAAATCGGCGAACTTCTCGACGCCAGCCTCCTTGCGCGCGAGAACGGTAAACGGCTCCGGATGGACCGCGAAAACCGCCCGCAGATCCTTGTCGGCGCCAGTGTCCTTGAATTGCGCAAGACCATTGACGGCATTGAACTGGACGTCGGACTGAGTCATGCCGAATTCCTGCTCGCCCGACCGGATGGCGTTCACGTTGAACACGGAGCCGCCGGTCGATTCTGTCGAGCAGCGAATTCCTGTCTTGGCGCGGTCCTTGTTCATCAGACGGCAGATCGAGCCGCCGACCGCATAATAGACCCCGGTCACGCCGCCGGTGCCGATCGTCACGAATTTGGACTGCGCGATGGCTGGCGCGGAAAGGCCGACCGACAGTCCGAGAGCGATAAGTCCCGCTAGTTTCGCATTCATGTTCTTCCCCTCTGGTTGAATGCAGGTTTCTGCTTGTTACACAATGGACTGGATGGCCGCGTCTACGGCATCGCCAAGGCGTTCGACGATAGTGTCGATATCCTGGGTGGTGCAGATGAAGGGCGGCGCCAGCATGTTGTGATCGCCGGACTTGCCGTCGATCGTTCCGGGCATGGCATAGCATGCCAATCCCCGCGCCAGGGCTTCGCGCTTGACGCGGGCATTCAGTTTCAGGGCTGGATCGAAGGGTGTCTTCGTGGCCCTGTCGGTCACGTATTCGACGGCCCAGAACAGGCCGCGTCCGCGAATGTCGCCGACGTGATGATGATTCCCGAACCGCTCCTTAAGCCGCCGCTCGAGATGAGCGGCCTGCTTCCGGACATTCGCTAGCAGGTCCTCCTCCTCGATGGTTTTCTGGACGGCGAGAGAAGCTGCGCAGGCGAGCGGATGCGCAAGATAGGTATGGCCATGTTGGAAGAAGCCGCTGCCGTCGCGGAATGCCGCAAAGATCTTGCCGCTGAGCAGGACTGCGCCGATCGGCTGGTAGCCGCCGCCAAGCCCTTTGGCAATCGCCAGCAGGTCGGGCGTGATTCCTTCCTGCTCGCAGGCATGCAGTGTGCCAGTACGGCCCATGCCGCACATCACCTCGTCCAAGACAAGGAGAATGCCGTATCGGTCGCAGATCTGGCGGATGCGCTTGAAATAGCCGGGCGGCGCAGTGGTGCAGCCCTGAGTGGCGCCGCCGACCGTCTCCGCCACGAAGGCGATCACCGTTTCAGGGCCGAGTTCTTCGACCTTGGCCTCGAACTCGGCGGCAAGCCGCTCCCCATAGGCCTCAGGCGTTTCGTCGGCGCGCTGGTCGCGATATGCGTAGGGCGGCGAGACATGGTGGCTCTCGAAGAGCATCGGGGCGAATTGCTGCCGCCGCCAGAGATTGCCACCGACCGCGAGCACGCCGAGCGTATTGCCGTGGTAGCTCTGCCGTCGCCCGATGAAGTTGACGCGTCCGGGCTCGCCGCATTCAATGAAATATTGCCGCGCCATCTTGAGAGCGGCTTCCATGGCCTCCGAGCCGCCCGATACGTAATAGACGTGATCGAGCCCCGCCGGCGCATGGGCGACCAGATGATCGGCAAGCTCCTCGGCGACATCGGTTGTGAAGAACGAGGTGTGAGCGTATGCAAGGCGATCGGTCTGAGCCTTGATGGCCGCGTTGACCCGCGGGTGACCATGTCCGAGGCAGGATACCGCTGCCCCGCTGGAGGCATCGATATAGGACTTGCCCGCCTTGTCGATGATCTCGATGCCACGCCCGGCCACAGCGATGGGAAGCTGATCGCTGCCGGCGATCTGCCTGTGCAGGATATGCGTCGTTCTCGCGGGATCGGATTGGTCTTGGATCACGATGTCTGCCCTTTGCTGGTCTTGTGCGTGTAATAGGAGCCGAATCGCTCCAGGTGAGCCTCAGCGGCTGCGATGGCCGAGACCGCTTTCTTGCCGCGCCGGGCCGCCACGAGCGCCGCAATGCATTCGACGACGATCAGCGCCGGGGCGACGGTCTGCAGGAACGAGGGCGTGCTGATCGGTACGATGATCGTGGCCGTCGCCTGCCGGGTGATCGGCGAAACCGTGCTGTCGGTGATGGCGATGATGCTCGCTCCGCGCTCCCGGGCGAAGGCAACGGCCTCGACAGTGATGCGAGTATAGGGAGCGATGGTCAGGGCGAGCAGTGCGTCGCCGGGGCCGATGTCGCGCAGCGCATCGAGTCCGACCGCTCCGGCTCCGTCCACCAGCACCGTCCGTTCCCCGATCAGCGAGAGAAGATAGGCTCCAAGATGGGCACCGGCGAAGCTGGAGCGGGCGCCGATGCAGAAGAGCCTGTCTCGTTCCACGACGATGTCGGCTGCCTTCGCGATGGCCGCCAGCGTCTCTGGGCCGCTCAGGAGCTTCAGGTGGCCCGCGAGGCCCGCCAGAAGATCCGACGTGAGCGCCACGTCGCCATCGAGCGCGCGATGCTGCAGCAGCCTTTCGGCCCGGTCGGCGAAATGATCGGATCGTTCGCGCAGGGAGGTTACGTAGACCTCCTTCAATTCGTCAAAGCCGTTATAGCCCAGCCGCTGCGCAAGCCGCGTCATTGTGGCGGGTGGCACTCCGATGCGCTTTGCCTGTTCCCGCATGGACAGAAGGGCTACGTCGTCCGCGCGATCCAGCAGCCAGCGCGCCACAACCCGATGCTGGGCCGGCAAGGTGTCGAAAATTGCAAGGAGCCGGTCGGCGATGGGCGTGTCTGACATGGCTCCACTGTAGCGCTGCCTTCGTGAATTGCAACAATCGTTTCACTGTGACTGTTGATGAAACAAGTGGGAGCGGTGCCATCGCTCCCCTCGGAGTATGCGGATCCATGAGAAGTCAGGTCTCCACTTGGATGTCGCACCCCAAAGTTTGGCAGCACTGTTGCATTAACCTAGGCGGTATAAGGAGGGCGGTTAATCGAGGAGCCGCCCGTTGTCTCTATTCAAGCGCCGCCGCTTTCCGGTGGAGATCATCCTGCTGTGCGTCCGCTGGTCCTACAAATACGGGATCAGCTGTCGGGTGATGTCACGTTAACCTAAGGAGTCCGCAAGGAGCCCTGCTTTGTTGATTTCAGGCAAGCACGCCCGCGGTGGCTTTCCAAGCCGCCATAGCCTGAAGGCGGTGAAGGTGGGTGGCGAGGGCAGAGCGGTGGGAATGGGGCGGAACGAACAGGCTCGGGCATGCTGCCGTTCCTACCGCAGAGGCCCTGACCAAAAGTTGTCGTGACATCACCGTCTTACGGCCTATTACGGTGAAAGGTCCGGACCTGAGGCTCAAGCAGCCATAGGACGAACGACCGGCGCGTGCCATTTGAAGACATTCGCCCGTGGGCATCAGCTCGATTGTGGCGCTTCACGGCAGCTTATCGTACGCCCTTCTCGTCTACACCAGATCGCACAGACCTGATGAAGTTTGCCAATAGCGCCGAAGGGTCTCGTTTCCTAAGGGCTAGTGCCAGCACAGCCTGCGGCTCGCGCGGTCCACTCACGTAACGGTAGACGACTCCCTCCATCTGGACCGATTTGAGGCATTCCGGCACAAGCGTCACCCCAAGACCAGCCGCCACGAAGCCGAGAGCCGAACTCATTCGCGGGGCTTGTTGCGCAATGCGAAGGCTGAAGCCGGCTGCTTGGCAGGTGGAAACCGTCTCGTCATGAAACCCTGTTCCCGGAGGCCCGATGAGAATGAACGGCGTGTCGGCGCATTGCGCCAATTCCACCCGTCCGGGCACCTGCGCCAGGCGGCTTTCGGCCGGCAGAGCCAGCACCATCGGCTCCGTCACCAGCGGGATCGTCAAGAGATCGGGATCGTGAAGCTTGGCACTGCGCACGAAGGCCACATCGATCTGCTCTCGGGCGAGATTGTGTGCGATCTCATGGCTCAGCCCTTCGGTCAGCGTGATGGTCACTGCCGAGAGGGTCTCCCGAAAGCGGCGGATCGATTGCGGCACGAGCGGATGAAAGGGCGCGGTCGGGGCAATGCCGAGACTGAGCTGGCCCATCTCGCCGCGCGCTGTCGAGCGGGTTCTCTCGACCGCACGGTCAAGCCGGGCGAGAATATCGCGAACTTCCGTGAGCAGCACCCGTCCGGCCTCGGTTAGTTCGACGCCACGGGCTTTGCGCAGGAACAGTCTCAACCCAAGGCGGTCTTCGATCGCTTTGATCTGCGCGCTCAGCGGCGGCTGCTGCATGCCAAGCCGCTCGGCGGCGCGGGTAACATGGCTCTCCTCGGCAACGGCCACGAAACAGCGCATCTGCTTCAGGTCCAACATATACCGGGCTCGTATGGGTTTCGTTGTTTTCATACGATACCTCAGATGAAGCGCAGCCGCTAACGTCAGCTCACCGCAACTGACCTTCAGCGTTGGAGATTGCCATGAGACGCCGTGACTTCTTGCTGCTCAGCGCTACCACTTTTTGTGTATCGTGGTCAGGGCTGTGCTTGGCCACAGGATATCCCTACAGGGAAGCACGCGTGATGGTGGGGTTCCCGCCCAATGGCCCAGTCGATATCGCCGGCCGGCTCGTGAGCAGGCTCCTCAGCGAGCGGCTGGGCCAGCCTTTTGTCGTCGAGAATAAACCCGGCGAGAGTGGCAATGTGGCAACTCGCGAAGTCGTGCACGCCGATCCGGATGGCTATACGCTGCTGATCTTCGGCCCTGTGAACACGATCAATGCCGCGCTGCGGACGGATCTCGGGTTCGACTTCGCCCGCGACATTGCTCCTGTGGCTGGACTGTACAGTGTTCCGCTTCTCGTTGAGGTGAACCCCTCGCTTCCGATCACCTCGCCGGAGGATTTCCTGTCGTTTGCCCGTGCCAATCCCGGCCGACTGAAGGTGGGGTATGCGGGGAGAGGGACGCCGCAGCATTTCGGGATCGAGCTTCTGAGATGGATGGCGGGGCTCGACCTCCAGCTCCTCCCGTTTGTTGGTTCAGCGCCGGCACTTCAGGCGCTTGTCGCTGGAGAGGTCGATGCCATGTTCGATCCTCTGCCCTCATCCATCGGTCTCGTGCGAAGTGGCAAGCTCCGGCCTGTGGCGGTGACCAGTTCATCCCGCTCATCGATCTTGCCGGAAATCCCCGCGATGGCCGAAGTCGTCCCAAACTATGAGGCGGGATCCTGGTTTGCGGTTGGGGCGCCACAGAGCACTTCGCCCGATGTCATCGCCGTATTGAGCCGCGTCGTTCAAGAGGGGCTCACTGAAGCACAGGTTAGAGACAAGATAGGAGAACTCGGTGGGATGCCGCTGGCCCTTTCGCCAGAACAACTGAGCATCTTCGTGAACGCCGAGATTGCGCGCGCTCGGAAGGTGATCGAGGCAACTGGCATTCTGCGCTAATGAGCAACCTTATCACCAACTTGCTGAGGGCCGTATTGGGTCAGGCATCGGTATTCCTGCTGCCCGCAGAGGGTCGATTGGCGCACTTTAAGGGGACCAAGTACTTTCGTCCGAGGAGTGCCGGGAGCGGTCGTTCGCCTTAACTCACCAGCGGAGCGTCGACTGAGCATACGACGCCTGTCTCGGAAAACTCGATCTGCACCTCGCCCGCGAGTTCTTGAGCCAGGCTGCGCTCAATGAGCCGCGTGCCGAAGCCACGGCGGACGGGCTTCTGGACAGGCGGTCCCGCCATCTCCTCCCACATCAGATGCAGGCGCGGGGGAGTGCTCGCGCCAGTCAGGATCCAGTGTACCCTGATCTGCCCCGTTCCATTGGACAATGCCCCGTATTTCACGGCATTCGTCACCAATTCCTGGAGCGCCATCGCAAGCGGCAGCGCCATGCGCGGCGGGACCTGTACGCTCACGCCCTGTACGTGGATGCGGTTTTCCCCGCGGCTACGGTACGGCTCGACGGCCTGTGCGACAATGTCGTGGAGGGCCACATGCGCCCAGCTCCGGTCGGTCAGCACATTGTGAACCTGCGACAGCGCGATGAGACGGCTCTCGATGGCGTCTGACGCGTGGTCAAGCGAGGGCGCGTTCCGCAGTGTCTGCGAGGCGATGGACTGCACCGTCGTCAGAGTGTTTTTCACCCGATGATTGAGCTCGCCGATCAGAAGGTCCTTCTCCCTCACGGCCGCTCGCAGCTCGTCCACGACCCGAAGGCGCTCGATGGCGGCGCCAAGCAGATTGGCGTAGCTGCGGAGGAACTCGATGTCCGATTGCGTGAAGTCCCGGGGGTCGCGGCTGTCCACCTGAAGGACGCCAAAGGGTGGACGCCCGTTGCTGCTCAGCACGAGCACGTTCACAAACGCCTTAACCCCATGCTCTTTCATGAAGTCGTGGTACTCGAAACGATCCTCCTTATCGGAGTTCTTTGAGATGACCGCCCCCTCCTTGAGGGTCAGCCCTTCCGGTGAGTTCTCGGCCGCCGTGACAGTGACCGCGCCGATGATCCCCGGTCTCCACCCGACGCCCGCACGGACTGCGAAGGTCTGACCATCAGGCAGGAGTTCCATGAGCTTGGCCAAGTCGGTTTCGAGGGCCCGGCTGATGAGCTCGCAGGCCCTGTTCAGGATATCATCGATGGTCTCGGTCTTGAGCGCAAAGTCCCCGAACTCTGCCAAGGCCCGCTGCTGCTCCAGCAACTCCTCTTGATCGGTATCGTTTTGGTTGGCCATCTATTCGAGCTTCGCCGTGGTGAGAGGGTGTTCAATTCGCCAAAGGTTCCAGGGTTCCGGTGCCCGGTACGTTCCATGGGACCATTCCACCCCATCACGGTGGAATGCAGTGCCACGGACATTCCTGCGCCATTCCAGCATGTGCCTATTCACTGGAGCGTCTGCCCCGGGTCAAACTGAGCCGAGTTTCCCTATGCGTTCGGAACGTTCGGTTCGATGAGGATTGCTGCCCTCGGGCTAATGTCTTAGGCGTGCCGAAATCGTTGATTTAGTCGGCCAGACGGAGCGCTGACGGTCTGCTCAGCTCGACCAGCGGAATGACC
The DNA here is from genome assembly GCF_041276405.1 of Microvirga sp. TS319. Classification (NCBI taxonomy): domain Bacteria; kingdom Pseudomonadati; phylum Pseudomonadota; class Alphaproteobacteria; order Hyphomicrobiales; family Methylobacteriaceae; genus Microvirga; species Microvirga sp. TS319. The sequence goes on from NZ_JBGGGT010000001.1 coordinate 1,978,384, forward strand.
TCCTCGGCCACGCTGTGGCTGTTTCACACTGCCTCTTCGAGCACCGGAAGGGGCTCCTCATCGTCCGGTTTTCGGCTGGGAGGTTGGGTTGGATTGCTCATGACTGCTCTCACATGAACGCAAGCCCAGAGGAACCCACCAAGGGAGTTCCTTGCGCCTGAACTCCGGGCAGCCTTGGCCGAATCTGCAACGAATCGTTGATCTGTAAGGAAATCCGCCTGTCCCTGCCGAACAATTCCCACATCCGAGGGTTGGAGGGCGAACAGGAGGTCCGCCATGGCCAACACCCATCACCCCGACACGCCGCGCAATCAGGGCGACTACGACGCTCCCCACATGAGCCCGGTCATGCCATCCGAGGATGCCCGCACCATCATGCTCAACCGGATCTCCTGGGGAGCTGTGCTCGCCGGTGTCGTCGTGACCCTGGCCATCCAGCTCATCCTCAACCTGCTCGGCATCGGCGTCGGGGCGGCGACCCTCAATCCTGCCGCCGGGGCCGCCGGCAATCCCTCCGCCTCGACGTTCTCGATCGGTGCCGGTGCTTGGTTCGTGGTGGCCGGCATTCTGGCCTCGCTCGCCGGCGGCTACGCCGCAGGCCGGCTGGCCGGCAGGCCGAAGGAGTCCACCGCGGGTTGGCACGGCCTGACGGCATGGGCGCTGACCACGCTCGTCATCTTCTATCTCCTGACCACCACCGTAGGCGGCATCCTCGGCGGAGCCTACCGCACCGTGACCAGCGCCTTGGGCAACGTCACCCAGGCCGTGGGCTCAACGGCGCAGACCGCCGCCCAGGCGGCCGCTCCCAGTCTCGCCGGAGCCGCAGACCCCTTCTCATCCATCGAGCAGCAGATTCGCAGCGCGACGGGTGGCAATGATCCGGCGGCCCTGCGGGATGCCGCCGTTGCTTCGGTGCGAGCCGCGCTGACCGGCAACGAGCAGCAAGCGGCCGACGCCCGCAATCGCGCTGCCGATGCTCTCGCCCGGGCGCAGAACATCCCGGTCGACCAGGCCCGCGGCCAGGTGCAGCAGTATGAGCAGCAGTATCGGCAAGCAGTGGACCAGGCGAAGCAGCAGGCCACACAGGCTGCCGACAAGGCCTCGACCGCAGTGTCGACCGGTGCCCTCCTGGCGGCCCTTAGCCTGATCCTCGGCGCGGTGGCAGGCTGGTTTGGCGGGCGCATGGGCGCCGTCGAGCCAACGATCACGGCTCAGATGGGCCAGGGCCGCGCTACCGCGGCCGGCGCCGTTGGGACCACTGCGGGAACCGACGCGATCGTGGAACGGACCACTGATCCCACTCGCCGGGCAACGGCCAGCGGAACCGACAGCCGCATTCCCCGGTCCTGACGGTCCCCTCGTCCGGAGAACGACGACCCAGCAGATCGTCGCCGCCTTCTTTGACACAGCTGCTCCAAGGCCCGACCGACCTTGGAGCAGCGGCCAAAGTCACGCAGCCATGCAGGAGAATTGTAGATGTCGAAGACCGTCACGTGCCTGCACCCGGACCTGCAGAATGTCGCGGCTGATGGACGAAGACCTGTACCGCCTCACGGTGACCCGCTGCTCATCTGGCGTCGAGAGAAGGTTCTGTTGCAGACACAGGGCTTGCGCCGGACCACCTGGCGCCAGGCACCGAAAGGTCGCCTTAGGGTCAAACCAAGCCATTGAGCTCTTGCCCATGAGGGTCAGCTCACGCCGCCAATGCGGGATTTCGGCTAAGGTCCGCTTGGTGCCATTTCTTAGACCTTTGGGAGTACACAACGTCCAAGCGCAAAGCGGTCGTATTCGGCCGCGCAACGCTCGATGGGAGCGTGTGAGCATCACCTGACAGCCAGCTTACTGACTCGATGTAACCTCACGGATTGCGTTGGATATCGGGTCGGTCAATACTCGGATCAGTCTTTTGGTTGCCGTTTCCAACTTGAGCGCCATGAACATGCCTCCTGCTATTGCCAGTGCACAAAGCAGAAGAACGATGATGACGGTTTCATTGCGGGGGCGAAAAGACCAAAGCTGCCGAAGAGCAGAGCCAGCCAGAAGATCAGCAGAACCATGAACGAAGCTGGTAAGGACGTATTTGCCCTTTCAATGAGGACTCATCGCGCGTCCGCGATACTGTCGAGCAGCTTCAAGGCCAGTGCTTGGGCCTGCTGTCGCTGATTGTCACCCGGCTGAAGGTCAAGAACGCAGCTCGTCACCGCCTCGAATCTCGGCAGTGATCTAAGGTTGCCCGCAAGCCGGGAGCTCTGCGCAACAGTGCTTCCTGTGCGTCCCTATCATATGCTTCATGAGCCGCTGACGTTTATTGAATAGCCCCGTCTGCCCGCCTTGTGAAGAAGTATAGGAATACCCTTAAGAGGTATTCATTACAGTCGATACTTGCCCTCTGCTAACAATGGCGCATAATTTTTTTCACCCTATCGACCATGCGTGTTCGATGGCAGGAGCCCGCAACGAGGTTTTGCCACTCACATGCAGGAGGTGTCGGCCCGCATTTGACAGTTTCCCGCACAGGCCCGGGCCGCCGGTCCTGCGCCCCTTCCGGGGATCCGGAAAATCAAAAAACATAATTGCAAGGTCTTCGGCCTGCAGGGAGGAAAAACATGAACAGGCGTGAACTGCTCTCGACAGTTGGTGCTGTTGTGGCCGCTGGGCTACTCGCGGTGCCTGCGACAGCTTTTGCTCAAAGCCAGAAGGAGATGGTGGCGGTCGTCAAAATTGCTGGAATCCCCTGGTTCAACGCGGTCGAGAAGGGAATCAAGAAGGGCGGACAGGACTTTGGGATGAACGCCTCGATGATCGGCCCCGCCAACGTCGATCCGGCGCAGCAGGTGAAGCTGCTGGAGGATCTGATCGCGAAGAAGGTCGACGTGATCGGCCTCGTGCCTCTGGACGTGAAAGTCACCGAACCTGTGCTCAAGCGGGCCCAGGCCGCGGGTATCCCGGTCATCACGCATGAAGGTCCCGAACAGGAAGGCCGGACCTGGAACGTCGAGCTCATCGACTCGAAGAAGTTCGGCGAAGAGCAGATGAAGCGCCTTGCGCAGGAGATGGGCGAAGAGGGCGAGTACGTCGTCTATGTCGGCACGCTCACGACCCCGCTCCACAACAAATGGGCGGATGCGGCGATCAACTATCAGAAAGAGCACTATCCCAAGATGAAGCTCGTCACCGACCGGTTCCCCGGCGCGGACGAGATCGACACAAGCTACCGGACCACGCTGGACGTCATCAAGGCCTACCCCACCCTCAAGGGCATCCTGGGCTTCGGTTCGAACGGTCCAATTGGCGCCGGCAATGCGGTGCGTGAGAAGCGGCTCGGACGCAAGATCGCGGTGGTCGGCACGGTGCTCCCCTCTCAGGCCAAGCCTTTGATCATGGACGGCACGATCCGCGAGGGATTCCTTTGGAACCCCACCGATGCCGGCTACGCCATGGTGGCTGTGGCCAAGCTTGTTTTGGACGGCAAGGACATCAAGGACGGAATCGAGATCCCCGGTCTCGGCAAGGCCGAAGTCGATGTCGCAGGGCGGCAGATCAAGGTCGACAAGATCATGCGCATCAATAAGGACACCGTGGACGGCCTGATCGCGCAGGGTCTGTAAGCCGCGAAGGCGAGCGACCGGCGCGGAGCATTCGACCGCGCCGGTAACCGTCAGCAAGGATCCGCTCCCATGGCCTTCCTCGAACTACAGCAAATCTCAAAGCGCTTTGGGGGGGTCCGAGCGCTGGAGGACATTTCGCTCACGCTCGATGCGGGTGAAGTCCACTGCCTCGTCGGCGAGAACGGATCCGGCAAATCGACGCTCATCAAGATCATATCGGGCGTGCAGCCCCCGGAACCGGGCGGTCGCATCGTCGTCGCGGGAATCGAGCACACCCGGCTCACTCCGATCGAGAGCACCCGGCTCGGCATTCAGGTGATCTATCAGGACCTCTCCCTGTTCCCGAACCTCACCGTTGCGGAAAACATCGCGGTGAGCCAGCATCTCGGCCGCCCCCGTGCCGTGGACTGGCGGGTGATCGACGAGACGGCACGACGCGCCATGGCCCGCATCGGCGTTGCGCTCGACGTTCATGCCCGAGTGGAGACGCTCTCGATCGCAGACCGGCAGCTCGTCGCGATCTGCCGGGCCATGGCCGCGGATGCCCGCCTCGTCATCATGGACGAGCCGACGGCATCGCTTACCCGCCATGAGGTCGACGCTTTGCTCTCGCTCGTCCGGGAACTGAAGTCGCGCAATATCTGCGTCGTCTTCGTGAGCCACCGCTTGGACGAGGTGATGGAGGTCGCCGAGCGCGTCACGGTGCTGCGCGACGGGCGCAAGGTCGGAACCTACGATGCAGCCGAGATGGACGACCACCGGCTCGCCGTCCTCATGACCGACAAGGAGTTCCACTATGATCTGAGGGATGTCGACCTCACCGGGCGGCCCATCGTTGTAGAGGTCGAGAACCTCACGCGGCGCGGAGAATACGAGAACATCGATCTTCAGGTGCACGAAGGCGAGATTCTCGGCATCACGGGGCTCCTCGGCTCGGGGCGAACGGAGCTTGCGCTTTCGCTCTTCGGGATGAATCCCCCTGACTCGGGTACCCTCCGGATCGCAGGACGGCCGCTCGCGATGCGCTCCAACAGGGAGGCCATCGAGAACGGGGTCGCGTATGTCTCCGAGGATCGCCTGACCCTCGGCCTAGTGCTCGACCAATCGATATCGGCCAATACGGTCATGACAATCCTCGATCGCCTGGCAGGGCGCCTCGGCCTCATCGACCCGAAACGGCAGCGCGAGACCGTGCGGCGCTGGATTCGGGACCTCGGCATCAAGGTCTCCGATCCCGAGAATCCGGTGAAGACCCTCTCCGGCGGCAATCAGCAACGCGTGGTCCTGGCGAAATGGATGGCGACCAACCCGCGCCTCCTCATCCTGGACAGCCCAACGGTCGGCGTCGACATCAACGCAAAGGACGGGATCTACGAGATCGTCAAGCGGCTGGCGGCGGAAGGCGTCGCGGTAATCATGATTTCCGACGAGATCCCGGAGGTGCTCTTCCACAGTCATCGCGTGCTGGTCATGCGGGCGGGACGGCTCACCGGCGAATTCCGGCCGCACCGCACTTCGGAAGCTGAACTCAGGGTGGCTGTGAATGCTTGAGCTCAGTCCTTCCACCTGCCCCTCGGTCGGCGGTGTAACGGAGCGGCCCGCGCCGGATCCGACACCCATATTCGAGCAGGGTCGTTCATGATCAACGCTCTCCGCCGCTTCTCGCATAGCCAGGAGGCCCGCCTCCTTGCCGTCGTGCTTGCGCTCGGCGCCATCCTTACGATCGCGACCCCGAGCTTTCTCACGTTCCAGAATCTGTTCGACCTCCTCACCTCCTATGCTTTTCTCGGCATCCTAGCGGCGGGACTGCTCGTCGTTCTGGTCGCCGGGGGAATCGACATCTCGTTCACGGCGACAGCCTCGGTGGCGCAATATCTGGCTCTGTCATCTGCCAACGCCTATGGGCTGGGCTGGGCTGGGACTTTCGGGCTCGCCATCGGAACGGGAATCGCCTGCGGGCTGATGAACGCCTGGCTTATCGAGAGTCTGCGCATCTCGAGCATCATCGTCACGATCGCAACGCTCAACATCCTTTACGGCCTGCTCGTCTTCGTCACCGGCGGCCAGTACATCTACGCCCTGCCGGACTGGTTCTCGAAAGGGATCTGGTGGCTCGAATTCGTCGACGCCGACCAGATCCCTTACGGGCTGAATCTCCAGATCTTGCTGCTCCTGCTCGCCTTCGCGGCAACTTGGGTCCTGCTCAACCGGACCACCATCGGACGGCAGATCTATGCGCTTGGCGGCAACAGGGACGCCGCGGGGCGGCTTGGTTTTCATGTGTTCGGCCTCAGCCTCTTCGTCTACGGTTATATGGGCTTTATGGCGGGCATCGCGTCGCTCGCGCAGGCGCAGCTGGCCCAGAGCGTGGCGCCCACGGTCCTCGTCGGCCGGGAGCTCGATGTGCTGGCGGCAGTGGTCCTCGGGGGAGCGAGCCTCAACGGCGGCGTAGGAACGGTGCTCGGCACGGCGCTGGGGCTCGCACTCCTCGCCGTATTGCAGAACGGCCTCGTTCTGGTGGGCATCTCGTCCTACTGGTCGCAGTTCTTCGTCGGGCTCGTAATTCTCGTGTCCGTGAGCTCGACCGCACTCACCCTCAGGCGCCGGGCCAGGAGTGCCGTCGCATGAAGTACCCAACATCGGTTCTCCAAGCACGGGGAGGCAGCGGGCCCCCATGGGCGCGGGTTCTTCTGCAGAGCACCGTGCCATGAACCGCCCCCTGATCTCTTCCAAGCCGGTCGACACGGTCGGGCCGCTCGACAGTGAGCTTGCGGCGGCAGAGGCGCCTCCGCCTCGGGTCGGGCGCTTCGAGCGCTTGCGGGATTTCGGTGGCGACGGCGACAACCTGAGGCTCCTAGTGCTGATCGCGATCCTGCTAGCGGGCTTCGGGCTCGTGATCGGCAAGCAGCTTTTCTCGGCAGCATCCCTCCAATCGATGGCCTACCAACTGCCGGAACTCGGCATCCTGTCGCTCGCCATGATGGTGACCCTCCTCTCGGGGGGCATCAACCTATCGGTCATCGCGACCGCCAACCTGTGTGCGCTGGCGATGGCAGCCACTCTCACGCGCTTCGTGCCTGGATCGGAAGGTGCGGCTTGGGTTCTGATCCAGGTGGCGGCTCTCGCGGCGGGGTTCGCCATCGCGGCGCTGATCGGGCTCGTGAACGGGTTCATCATCGCTTATCTGCGGGTTTCGCCCATTCTCGCGACGCTCGGCACGATGACCCTGGTCAAAGGGATCTCGGTCGGCACAACGCGAGGCAACGTGATCTCCGGCTTCCCTGAGCCCATCGTTTTCATCGGGAACGGAGCGGTGCTGGGCATCCCGATGGCGCTACTCGTCTTCGCCGCGGCCGCGCTGCCGCTGGCGATCATGCTGAACCGAGCGCCTCTGGGAGCGGCTATTTACATGATCGGCTCCAACGAGCGGGCGACGCGCTTCTCGGGGATCCAAACGCGGCGCGTGATCCTGAAGGTCTATTTGATCTCGAGCCTTCTCGCCGCCGTGGCGGCCGTCGTCATGATGGCTCGCTTCAACTCGGCCAATGCCTCTTATGGCGAGAGCTATCTGCTGGTCACCATCCTCGCGGCGGTGCTCGGGGGTGTCAACCCGATGGGCGGATTCGGCAAGGTGAGCGGGCTGGTGCTGGCCCTCATCATGCTCCAGATCATCTCGTCGGCCTTCAACCTCCTGAACTTCAGCGCATTCCTGACCCTGGCGATCTGGGGCGGCATTCTGATCGCGGTCGCGGGCATGACCCAGTTGCGCCAGCGGCTTAAGGGCGGTTGACCATGACTGGGTCCGGCAGGCCGCAGACAGCGGCTCTCGACATCGGGAGAACCAATCTGGAGCTCGTGCTCGCCGACACCTTCGAACATGCGCTCCGGCGCGCCGTGGAGATCGAGACCCTCGACACCGTCACCGACACCCCCAAGGCTCAGGTGACCGCCTGATCCCAATCCCCCACTCAAGCCACAGAGACGTTCCCATGCTTCCCACCCGCATCCTTGGAAAGACAGGCATCCCGGTCACCATTCTCGGCTTCGGCGGCGTGCCGGTCGGGGACTTGTACGAGCGGCTCGACGAAGGCAGGGCCATCGCGACGGTCGAGTCGGCCCACCGCGCCGGCATGACTCTGTTCGACACCTCGCCGCATTACGGGAACGGCCTCTCGGAGCTGCGTTTCGGTGCTGCGCTGCGGCGCTTTCCACGCGACTCCTACGTGCTTTCAACGAAGGTCGGAAGGCACATGAACCCGCGCATGCCGGGCAGCAGCGTCGGAGGTCCCGGCTTCGCCGGCGGCGTGCCGCATGCGTCGATCGTCGACTATTCCTATGACGGCACGATGCGCTCCTTCGAGCAGTCCCTCTTGCGGCTCGGCCTCGACCGCATTGACATCCTCCTCCTGCATGACGTGGACGTCTGGACGCACGGGCCCGAGATGGCGGACCAGCGCTTCCGGGAGGCGATGGAAGGATCCTACAAGGCCGTGCACGAACTCCGGAGCCAGGGTGTCATCAAGGCGGTGGGCCTCGGCCTCAACGAATCCGACACGACGGTGCGCTTCGTGAAGGCAGGAGACTTCGACTGCGTGCTGCTCGCCGGACGCTACTCGCTCCTCCAGCAGGATGCCCTCGACGAGTTCCTGCCGCTGGCCGAAAAGAAGGGGATCGGCGTCATTCTCGGTGGCGTCTACAATTCCGGCATCCTGGCCACCGGGGCCAAGCCCGGCGCTCATTTCAACTACGTGCCGGCTTCGCCCGAGGTGATGGACAAGGTCGCGCGGATCGAGCGCGTCTGCGAGGCCCATGACGTCCCGATCGCGGTCGCGGCCCTCCAGTTCGCCCTCGGCGCACCGACTGTCGCATCCGTGATCCTCGGAGGCATCTCTCCCGACGAGGTCGAACGCAACATGACGGCAATCAAGACCGAAGTGCCAGCCGCGCTTTGGAGCGATCTGAAAGCCGAGCGTCTGCTTCCCGAGACGGTGCCAGTGCCCGCATGAGACCAGCGCGAGCCCCACAAGAAGGTTCTGACCCGGAAGATGCGGCCGCTTCGGCCATGCAGGCTAGAGCATCGGACGGAAAAGCGGACCCTCTTTTGGGATCCAATCCGATGCTCCACGCCTTCAGTGGCGCATCGTTCGGAGCAGAAAATCGGGTCCACTTTTCCGCACGATGCGCTAGCGTAAGCGACCCGAAGGATGGACCGGCTGCCGGATGACAGGTCGGTTTCCAAGCCCCCCAACCCAGTCGGGGTGTAACGAAAGATAAGGAGGAACCCATGATGAGCAAAAGAAGCTTGTTGGCCCTTGTGGCCGCCGCCGCCCTAGCCTCCGGCCTGACTGTCGCCGGCGCGCCGGCCCGGGCCGCCGAGAAGGAAATCGTCTATCTAACGCCCGGCCTCGACCTGCCGTTCTGGCGCTATCTCTCCAAGGGCGTCGAAGCCGCGGCAAAGAAGGAGGGCTACGCCTACCAGGCGCTCGACTCCTCCAACAACGCTCAGACCCAGCTGCGCAATGCCCAGGATGCAATTGCCCGCAAAGTGGCTGGCATCGTGATCTCGCCCACCGATTCCTCGACCGCCCCCAGCGTGCTCCAGCTCGCCAAGGACGCCAACATCCCGGTCGTCATCGCCGACATCGGAACGAACAGCGGCGATTACGTGTCGTTCATCATCTCCGACAACTATGAGGGCGCGAATGGCGTCGGCAAGGCCCTTGCCGACGCCATGAAGAAAAAGGGCTGGCAGGGAGGGTCAGTCGGCATCGTCTCGATTTCCCAGGCCCGCAAGAACGGTCAGGCCCGGACGAAGGGCTTCCGGGATGCGCTCAAGGAGGCTGGGATCACTAAGGATGCCGGTCTGCAGCAGATGCAGTCGTACACCGCCGACGAGACCTTCAAGTTCACGCAGGACATGCTGACCGCCAACCCCGACATGAGGGGGCTGTTCATCCAGACCGACCAGCCCGCCATCGGGGCATTGCGCGCGATCCGTGCCGCCCGGCGACAGGGTGAGGTCCTCGTCGCGGCGTTTGACGGCATCCCGGAGTTCGTCGACCTGCTCAAGAACGGCGAGATCGTCGTTTCCGGCATGCAGCAGCCGTACCTCATGGGGGTGCGCTCCGGAGAGGCCCTCCTGGAGCATCTGAAAGGCGGCACACCCCAGAAGGAGATTCTGGTGCCGATCCTGGTCGTGACCAGCGAGAACATCGAGAAGCTCCTGCCTACCGTGAAGGAGACGGTGTTCGCCAACGAGGTGAAATAACGCCCTAAGCTTGGCCGGCCTGGAACCCCGGGCCGCGCCCCGCAACGGAAATCCGCAACGATGCATGCGTTAGGCCGGGTCCTGCCCTCAGAAATTCTCAAAGCGACCGGGGTCGACAAGACATTCGATCGTACCCAGGCACTCCGGTGCGCGACCCTCGAACTGCGCGCGGGCGAAGTTCACGGGCTTCTCGGAGCCAACGGCGCCGGCAAGTCGACCCTGTCGAAGGTCATCTCGGGGCACGTCATCCCGGATCGGGGCGAAATCGTCTTCAAGGGGCAAACGCTCCGCGTCGCCTCCACGCGCGATGCCCTTGAGGCCGGAATCGCCATCGTCATGCAGGAGACCAGTCTCGCGCCCGATCTCTCGGTTCTAGAGAACATCTTCTTGCCGGAGCTCGGCAGGTCCGGCCTGCTTTCGCGCGGCCGGCTGCGCCAGCGCGCCCGAGAGCTGCTCGCCCGGCTCGGTCACGAACATATGCTACCGCTCGACCAGGAGGTGCGCGATCTCTCCGCAGCACAGCGCCAGTTGGTCGAGATCGCTAAGGCGCTCGCGCTCGACACCGATCTCATCATCTTTGACGAGCCAACTGCGTCGTTGAGCCCGTCTGAGGTAGAGCGCCTTTTCGAGATCATGGATCGGTTGCGCCAGGACGGCCATGCCCTGGTGTTCGTGTCCCATCGCCTCGAAGAGGTCTTCGCGATCACCGACCGCGTTACCATCATGCGTGAGGGACGCACCATCGCGGCTTCGCTGGAGACGGCCTCGCTCAGCCAGGGTGACCTGGTGCGCCACATGGTCGGCCAAGAGCTAGGTTCGATCTACGCCCGCACCGCGGAAGCGCGCAAGCTCGACCAGGACCGTTCTGGCGAATTCCTGCTGGCCGTCGAAGGGCTAGGCGCGCCGCCTCACGTCGTCGACGTGTCCTTCGGCGTGCGCCGCGGCGAGATCCTTGGCCTCGGTGGGCTCGTCGGGGCTGGCCGATCCGAGGCCGCAGAGGCAATCTTCGGCCTGCGCCCGCGAGCCCGCGGCACCATCACGCTCTCGGGGAGGCGCATCGCTCCGCGGAGCCCCGCCGAGGCCATCGCCTACGGGATCGGCTTCATCCCCGAAGATCGGCGCACGCAGAACATCGTGCCCGACCTCTCGGTCAAAGAGAACCTCCTCCTCGCGCATCTGGGCGCTCACCACGGGTTCGGCCGCGGCTACCGCAAGAGAGAGGCCGCGGCAACGCGCCTCATGGAGCGGCTGGGGCTGCCCGCCGACCGCCTCCTCGATACAAACATGCTGACCTTCTCCGGAGGCATGCAGCAGAAGGTCATCATCGCGCGCTGGCTGCTGCTCAAACCTGCCGTTCTCATTCTGGATGAGCCCACCAAGGGCGTCGACATCGGCACCCGTTCCTCAATTTACACGATCCTGCGGGAGGTCGCCTCGCAGGGCATGGCCGTCGTGCTGATCTCCTCGGACTTCGAGGAACTTCTCGGCCTGGCGGACCGGATCGTCGTGCTCAGCGACGGGCGCTCAATCGCGGATCTGCCGAGCGCGCTTCTCGACGAGGTGAAGCTCACGCTGCTCGCCGCCCCGCGGACGTCCATGGCGCGCAACACCGCCCTGCTCGAGGCCGTTTCGGCAGATCACGGCGGTGCGGCCTTCTGGGCGCTCATCGATGGCGACGGGCTGATCTGCCTCAACCTCGTGGAGGCCGCGGGCAGCCCCGGTCCCGGTCTGCGGACCGGAGAGGCCATGCGGATCGGGGAGACCCGCATTCCCCGCGCCCTCACGGAGCGGCAGGACGGCTTCGTCACGGAGGCGGACGTGCCTCTCTCGACCGTGCTGGTCCCAATGCGCAGCCCGCGCGGTCACGATTTCGGCTGGATCGGGCTGACAGTCGACAGCCGGATGCCCATCCCCTCCGCCCAGACCATCCGGACGCGCGTTGAGGGCCTGATGAGCGCCGATTGAACAGGAGTGGACAGAGTGACGTCGAACAACCTCGTAAACACCGGCTCCCGCGGACCTCTCGACGGGGTTGCGCCCCGCCGCACCAACTGGGCGAGGCGGATCTTCGGCCGCCTCGAGGTGCGGATGGTCCTCCTTGCCTTGCTCATCGCCATCGTGCTGTCGGTGCTCTCTCCGTACTTTCTCACGCGCACGAACCTCTTCAACATTCTCGACCAGTCCGTGGTGGTCGGCATCGTCGCTGTCGGCATGACCTTCGTCATCCTGACCGGCGGGATTGACCTTTCGGTCGGATCGGTCGCGGGCCTGTGCGGGATCGTCCTGGGCCTTTCCCTGCAGCACCTGCCGATCCCGCTCGCCATCCCGTGCGCTATCGCGGCGGGCGGATTCATCGGCCTCGTCTCAGGGTGCCTGATCGCCTATTTCGGCCTCGCGGCTTTCGTGGTGACACTCGGCATGATGGCGATCGCCCGAAGCCTCGCGTACATTTTCTCCGGGCAGACGGCGATCTCGAACATCCCGTCGGACCTGTCGAACATCGTCTACACCTCGATCCTCGGAATCCCGGCGAACGTCGCGTTCCTCCTCGTCCTCTACGCGCTCGCCTTCGCGTACCTCACCTACACCAAGGGAGGGCGCACCATCTACGCGATCGGCTCCAACAAGGAAGCCGCGCGCGCCGCAGGCCTCTCCGTCCTTTTCTACAGCACGCTGCCCTATGTGATCTCCGGCGCCCTTTCGGCGGTCGCAGTGACGTTTTCGATAGCGCAGCTCCTTTCGGCCGATCCCCTGATGGGCAACATGCTCGAGCTCGATGCGATCGCGGCCGTGGTGATCGGAGGAGCAAGCCTCTACGGCGGGCGAGGCTCGATCGTGGGCACGCTCATCGGCGTCCTGATCATGGTGACGATCCGCAACGGGCTGAACCTCATGGGCGTTTCACCCTTCTGGCAGGGCTCGGCCATCGGAGCGATCATCATCCTGGCGCTGTTGGTCGAGAGGCTGGTCAGCATCCGGGCAAAACGCTGAAGCCGGCTAAACGGGAAGTCACGCCAAACGACCAAGCGGCCCGAGCATTCTAAAGGGAGGTTCGATATGTCCATCAATGCGTCACTCGCCGTGCGACTCTACGGCACCGAGGAGCAGGCAGAGCCGCCGCGCATTCTCCGCGCGGGCTCGCTCACCGTGGAGCTCGAAGCCGGGAACCTGCGCTACGTCCGCTTTCGCGGCCATGAGCTCCTGCGCGCCGTATCCTTCATCGTGCGCGACCGCAACTGGGGCACCTACAACCCGCGCATCTCGAACCTGTTCACCGAAGAGACAGAGGCCGGCTTTCGCGTCACCTACGACGCGGTCACGGCGGACGATCACCAGGAGTTCCGGTACTCGGCGGAGATCTCCGGCACGAGTGATGGCCAGCTCACCTTCCGAGCACGAGGCCGCGCGGCCACGGACTTCGAGACGAACCGCACCGGATTCGTGGTTCTCCATCCCGCGAGCACGGCAGGACGGCCGGCCCGGATCGAGCATGTCGACGGTCGGGTCGTGGAAGGCGCGTTCCCGGAGCTGATCGATCCCGTCCAGCCCATGATGGACCTGCGTGGGCTGACCCACGAAGCCGCTCCGGGCCTCTCGGTCACCTGCCGGATGGAGGGCGATACCTTCGAGATGGAGGACCAGCGCAACTGGACGGACGCCTCGTTCAAGACCTATGTGCGCCCGCTCGCCCTGCCCTGGCCGTACCGACTCGCGGCCGACACCGAGCTCGAACAATCCGTCACGGTGACGGTCGAGGATCGCGGGAGTGCGACCGCTCCGGCGGGCGGAACGATCACGGTCCGCCTAGGCGACGATGCGGGACCGGTCCCGCGGCTCGGCCTCGGGCTCGATCCTGCTGACGCTGAGGATGCCCGCGCCGCCCGCGGCAGTTTGGCCGAGATCGGGCCTTCCTATCTCATCTGTCGCCACGATCCCCGTCAGGGCCACGGTCCGGACACCCTACGCGCAGCGATCGAGATCGCACGCGATCTCGGCGCGCAGCCCTGGCTCGAGGCCGTCGTCCTCTCGATTGAGCAGAGCGCAGCGGAAGCTGAGGTCGCGGAGCTCGGCCAGATGGCAGTCTCGCTCGGCTCGCCGTTCCAAGTGGTCCTCATCTCGCCCGCACCCGATCTGAAATGCACCTTGCCGGGCAGCATCTGGCCGTCGGCCCCGCCGCTCGACGCGCTCTACAGGGCCGCCCGTGAGGCGTTCCCCGGTGCGGAGATCGGCGGCGGAATGTTCAGCTACTTCACAGAGCTCAACCGCAAGCGCCCGCCGACGGAGCTTCTCGACTACGTGGTTTTCACGACATGCGCCGTGGTCCATGCCGGCGACGACCGCTCCGTCATGGAGGGGCTCGGGTCGCTCCCTTTCATCGCCAAGAGCGCCCGCGCGATCGCGGGAGAGACGCCCATCATCGTCGGGCCGAGCGCCATCGGCATGCGCGACAACCCTTACGGCGAAGCCCCGATGGCCAACCCGCGCAACATCCGGCAGGCCATGAACTTCAACGATCCACGTCAGCGAGGCCTCCTCGGGGCGGCATGGAACATCGGCTACTTCTCGCATTTAGCGCGCGGCGGTGCGGCCGCGATCACGCTCGGCGGCTTGGTGGGAGCGTTCGGAGCCGTTCATGCACGCCGCTCCTGGACGCAGCCCTTCTTCGATGCCCAGCCGGGACTCTATCCAGTCTTTCACATCCTGCGTGGCCTTGCCCGGCTGGGTGGACGCGCGATGATCGCAACGGAAATCTCTGCACCCAGCTTAGTGCAAGGCTTCGCCGCCCAGTCGGACTCGGGTTGGGAGCTGTGGCTTGCGAATCTTACGGCCGAGCGCCAGCGCGTCATGATCGAGGGAAATGGGAGCATCCAAGGAGCGAGCCTCGCCGCTGAGGATTTCGAGGCAGCTGCCCTCGACCCAGGCTTTCTCGACCGGATGGCACGAATGGACTCGGTCGAGCTGGAACCCTTTGCCATTGCTAGATTGGCTCTGCAACGGTGATGGCAGTGGACAAGCCGATGACCGGAAGGGCTGCAGGGTTCGACGCTGTCCCTCACCGCAGCGGCTCGCCAGCCCTTCCGCGGGAAGCCGGCCGGGCTAGCGCGCCAGCCATCCGCCGTCGACAGGCAGCGTATGGCCTGTGATCATGGCGGCGGCATCGCTGGCGAGGAAGACGACCGAGGCAGCGATCTCCTCAGGCTCGATGAGACGGCCGAGCGGTGTGGCATCCAGGATCGCGCCCTTCAGTGCGGCATCGGCGAGCAGGGATTCGACGAGGGCGGTCCTGACGAAAGCCGGAGCCACCCCGTTCACCCGGATGCCGTGCGGCGCCCATTCCAGGGCCCAAGCCCGCGTGAGGTTCACGAGAGCGCCCTTCACGGCGTGGTAGGCTGGATTCGGGTAAAGCCCTCCTCCCGATAAGCCCATGATGGAGGCGACGTTCACGATAGCGCCACGACCCTGCGTGATCATGGGCTTCGCGGCGGCCCGCGCGCAGAAGAACGCTCCCGTGAGGCCGATTCCCAGGACACGCTGCCACTGTTCCGTGGGAAGGTCGACCGTCGCGACTCTCGCTCCGACGCCGGCGTTGTTGACGAGAACGTCGAGGCTTCCGAATTGCGAACGGGTTTCTTCGATAACACGGTCGACTTCGCGCTCGTCGGCGACGTCGAGCCGTGCCGGGAACGCTTGGCCACCGGCCCGGGAGATCTCGTCCGCCACCTGTGCCGCACGGGTGCCGTCCATATCAGTGACGGCAACACTGGCACCGGCATGTGCGAACGCTATGGCCGTGGCGCGTCCGATGCCGGCCCCAGCCCCCGTGATCAGGACCACCCGCGCGTCGAATCGCAGTTGCGCTGCTAATGGATTCAAACGACCCTCCCCTTTGACCGTCCGCATTCTGGCCGGTCGACCGAACATTTTCCAAGCTGGAAGAAGCTGGAAATCGCACTTGGAAAAGAAACTAAGTGCTTTTCAGGTCAGTGTAGAGGATAACCTGCGTGCCTGAACGAGCGCCAGGCGGGCGTGTACAGACCGTGAGCAGTCCGTAGGCGGCCCAGGTGGTCTTGCTGCGGGCGATGGAGCGACGGTGCGTGACGGTATCGGTGCTCATGGTGGGATCCTGCCACGGAGTTGGTCAAACATCACCTTGAACCGGCGGGGCAATCTCACCCCAGGTTGCGCCTCCTATGAAACGTAGAGGTCCGGGCATGCCTGAAGCCGCACTTCAGTTGCCTGCCCGCTCTCAAGTGCCTTTCCGCAGGCCGCCGCGGTCGCCGTCGCGGCGTAGCCGTCCCATGCGCTTGCACCGACGGGAACTCCGGTCCGGATCGAGTCCACCCATGCCTGGAGTTGGCTCCTGTAGGCAGCAGAGAAGTGTGCCCGCCAATCCTCGGCAAACCTGGAAATCTCCTGTCCAGAGGAGCGAATGCGCACGAGGGACTGCGGCGTGAGCGCCAGAGTGCCGTTCTCGCATACGAGCTCCGCGCGGACATCGTAGCCGTAACGGGCATTCACAAAAACTTCGATGTCGACGAGGGTGCCCTGACGAGTTTCTAACACGATGAACTGCGGGTCCATCAAGGCGCCAGGGTCGGTTGGCCTTCGCCTGAAAACCGTTGCGGCCGTGAATTCGCTGTCTAGGAGCCAGCGCGCGATATCGATCTCGTGGACGGCCGAATTGCTGATCAGCATTGCGGAGTTGAACCAAGAGGGCGCGTTGGCATTGCGGTGGATGCAGTGCATCAGGAGCGGTGCGCCGAATCGGCCACTCTTCAGGTTGGATCTCATGGTCACATAGCCGGGATCGAACCGTCGCATGAAGCCTACCTGGACGAGGCGTTTCCCGATCGCGATCTCCGCATCCACGATGCGCAGGCAGCCTTCGACGGTTGGAGAGAGCGGTTTTTCGCACAGCACGGGCTTTCCAGCCGAGAGGCAGGCAAGAACCAGCTCCTCGTGGGTGGCGTCAGGAGCGGCGATCAAGACCGCGCCGACCATAGGATCACCGATTAGAGAGTGCGCATCAGCATGGATGCGTTCGACCCGGGCGGCCGCTGCGACCGCCGCGGCCTTATTCGCGTCCACGTCCGAAATGGCGACCGGGACGGCCCCTTGAACGGAACTCGCAAGGATAAGGGCATGGTCGCCGCCCATGACACCGGTCCCGATCACCCCTACCCCGATGGTCATTCCACCTCCTCCCGCGGCATGCTTTCCCAGGGCGTCACGTCAGCCGACGCCCAACCCACGCCTCGAGCGCCCTGTTGAAGCGATCCGGCGCCCAGTCCTCGGCCAATGCCTGCGTCATGAGTGATTGCTGCGTTTGCGGGGCGAGCCCGCCGATGGGCGGATCTCGATCGAGGTTTGTCGGAAACGAATAGCCCTCGGCGCAGGCGGAGACCGCATTGGCTCCCTGCTCGGGCGTCAGTCGGCCCGAGGTCAGCATCGATCTGAGCGTGGGATAGAGCGCCGCGCTCATCCGAACCCGGTCGACACTTTCCATGGCACGGCCAAGAGCGGACGATATCTGGAGCAGATTCGCCATCCGGCGGACGGTCTCCGACCGATTGGTGCCGGCTGCATGGAAGACGGCGGGGTTGAAGAAAACGGCGTCACCCTTCGACAGCGGCAACTGCACGTGATGCCGCTCGAAGTACTCCTTGAACTCAGGCCTGCTGGTCGCGAGATAGCCCAGCAGGTAAGACTGCGAGTAGGGAAGGTAAAGCGTCGGTCCCGTCTCTATCGGCATGTCGCAATGGGCCACCGCGCCCTGGAGCGTGAGGACCGGGGAAAGGCGGTGCACGTGAGCCGGGTAGCGAGAACCGCTTTCAGGTGTCTGGAAGCCCAAATGGTAATCGCGATGGGCCGACTGTGCGGCTCCCCCCGGATTGACAACATTGAGCTGCGACGTGATCTGGTAGGCGGGTCCAAGCCAGGCCTCGCTGATGAGAGCAATCACCTCGTTGCCGTAATAGGCTACGAATGTCTCAGGATCCCGCAGGCAGAGCTTCTCGAGGGCATTCCAGACGCGATCGTTGGCGCCCGGCTTCGCAAAGTGGTCGCCTCCACCCACGTTGCTGGCGCGCTGCTCCTCGATCATGGCCCAGAACTGCTCTGTCGCGGCCTCCAGGGGCGCTAGGTTGGCAAAAGCGGCGCGGATGACGAGGATTCCCGGCCCGTTCATCATGGCTTCGACCCATTCGGCCATGAGCGCCTTGCGACTCTCGGGCGATGACGCTGCCACACGCACGGCGGCACCATCGTAGACCAAGACGTTCGACACCACCTCGCTGGCGAGGCGATACTCGGTGATGTCGGTCGTGCGTTCCACTAGGGCCTTGCAGTCGTCGAGGTCACATTGGTCTTCGCTTAACCAGACCTGATCGCCCCGGATTTGGGAAATGTTGTCGGTCCTCATGTCGAAAGTCCTTCCCGGGAAGCAGTCGCATGGGAACGCCGCCGGAGCGGGCCAGGAGGCGTTCCCTACGCAGTCGGTACAAGGCTCACGACGAGCCGCCGATGCAGGTTGCCACGTTCTGGGGCGTGCAGACGTCGAGACCCGTATAGGTCGGATCCTTCGGTGCTGGCTTGCCGTCTTTGATGTCCTTCAGGAAGAACATCGTCTTATAGCCCATCTCAAACGGGCGCTGGCCAACCTGTCCCTTGGAAAGACCGGCCTTCAGCAGGTCAAGTTGGACGGGAAGCGTATCGGCCACGACCAATGCCAGCGAGCCGTTGTCGATGCGGGCCTTATACTTCTCCGCGACCTTCCGGTAGGCCTGCGGAATAAACTGCGGGAAGCCGCCAGTCGGGATGAAAGCGTCGAGTTGCGGGTACTTGCCGAGGGTGTCTTCCATCTGCTGGACGGAGAGCGGGAAATCATCATTGGTGTAGAGGGGACAGCCCTCGACCTCGCGCCAGCCGTTCTGGCCTGTCAGCCGCGCCCCGGGAGCCTGGTCCGATTTCGCCCCGGCAAGCGTGTCCCGGATGCCCTGCATGCGCTCATTATGGTTCGCTGCCGCGGCGCCGCCTGATTGGATGCAGATCGTCCCACCCTTCGGCTTTATCTGCTGGGCGAGCTTCGCCAAATTGACGCCGATCTCGTAGTTGTGAGTGCCAACATACGCGACGCGCAGGGCCTTGTCCTTCTCTAAGAGGTCGGAATCCCAGGTAAGGACCGGAATGCCTGCCTTCTTCGCCCCCTCAAGTGCCTTTCCCATTGCGGCCGCATTTGCGGGTGACACCGCGATGCCATCGACCTTCTTTGAAATCAGGTCGTTCACAACCTGAACCTGCTCGTCGCCGCCGCCGTGCTCGCCGGGGCCGATGTACATGCACTCGAAAGCGCCGTTCGATTCTTTTTCGGCCTTTTTGCAGCCGTCACGGGCTTGGTCGAAGAATGGATTATTCATGTTCTTTGGCACGAGCGCGAAGACAAGCTTCTTTCCCTGTGCCTGGGCGCCGGCACTCATCGCCAGGAGCGCAGCAGCCGCCACGCTCAATGTCAGGGCTCTCATTGGTGTTCCTCCTTCTGGTAATGATCGTCCGGCATAGCTCTCAAGCCGAACGTTTGCCGCGGATCCGCTGGAGCAGAACCGCCAACACGATGAAGAGACCGACGAAGGCGCCCTGCCAGTTGGCATCGACGCCCGCCATGAGAAGAGAGTTGCGGATGACCTCTATCAGCGCCGCACCGACCACGGCGCCGTACGCGGTGCCCTGGCCTCCCATGAGATCGGCCCCGCCGATCACGGTCGATGCGATCACGCGCAACTCATAGCCTTGTCCGAGCGCATTGATGGCCGATCCCTGCCAGCCGACGATCAGGACCGAGGCGAGCGCGGCGGTGAGGCCGGACACGATATATGCCTGGAGCTTCATGCGCCGAACGGGAACGCCGGTGAGGCGGGCGGCATTCTCGTTGCTGCCGATGGCGTAGAGATAGTTGCCCCAGGCCGTGAAGTTGAAGATGAAGCCGAAGACCAGGGCTAGGATCATCAGCACCCAGACCGGATTGGCGACGCCTAGAATTGCGCCGCCTCCGATGGCATCGAAGGTGTCGCCCGAGGGGCCGAAATCATAGATCATCCTATTCCCGGACAGGACGATGGCGACTGATCGGGCGAATGAGAGCATGCCGAGAGTGACGACGAACGCCGGGAGGCCCACATACGCGATGAGGAAGCCGTTGACGGCGCCTGCGGCGGCACCTGTAAGAAGACCTGCCACGAGAGCGATCACCCAATGGTAGCCGGCTTGCAGGACAAGGCCGCAGACTACGCCGACGACACCCATCAGCGATCCGACCGACAAGTCGATGCCTCCTGTGAGGATAACGGCGGTCATGCCAACGGCCATGATGCCGATAAAGGCGAAGTTGCGGGTGATGTTGTAGAAATTATCCGCCGAGGCGAAGGCATCCGGCTGATCCCAGGTCATCACCGCGCACATCAGGATCAGGGCGACGGTGATCCAGAAAGGCTGGCTCGACAGCAGCCTCTGGCCAAGACTCTGTCCCTTGAGGCTCGTGATATCCTCGACTGCGACGCTGCCTTGCACGAGACGGGGTGGGACGGTTGCCATGGGCCCTCAGGTGTCTATGCGGTGTGAATGGCTCCTGTGATGAGGCCGGTGACCTCTTCAGGGGAGGTTTGGTGGACAGGCTTGTCGGCGACCTTGGTGCCGCGGCGCATCACAACGACCCGATCGCAGACGGAGAACACATCTGGCATGCGGTGGCTGATCAGGACGACGGCGATGCCCTTGTCCTTCAAGCGGCGGATGAGATCGAGCACTTCCGCGACTTGCCGCACGCTGATCGCGGCGGTCGGCTCATCCATCAGGACGATGCGAGCATCGGAGAGGCGGGTGCGGGCAATCGCAACGGCTTGGCGTTGCCCACCCGACATCTGCTTGACTAAGTCCCGGGGGCGCGTCTCGGACTTGAGTTCCTGAAACAGCGCTGCAACACGGGAGTACATGGCTGGATAGTCGAGAATCCTGAGCGGACCGACCTGACGTTTGAGTTCGCGGCCCAAAAATACGTTGGCGGAAGCCGTGAGATTGTCGCAGAGGGCGAGATCCTGATAGACGACCTCGATGCCTTCGGCGCGCGCGTCCACGGGTTTGTGGAAGTGCTTGATCTGCCCCTGAATTCGGATCTCGCCCTCGGAGGGCCGAAAATTCCCGGCGATTATTCTCACGAGGGTGGACTTACCGGCGCCATTATCGCCCATGAGGCCCACCACCTCGCCAGCCCCGATCGACAGGTCGACGCCTTTCAGCGCCTCGATCGCGCCGAAATGTTTGGCAATGCCCTGGAGTTCCAGCAGCGCCATGCATCCTCCCGGGATCGGTCCTGAAGTCGAACCGAATTGCCCTTCTTAAGGGGCATGTATTCGGAAGAGGTTTACAGTTCCTGCGGCAGCGGTAAAGTACTTTTTCTTCGGCATTCGGGACTACATGCAATGCCTTGGCCAAGTAATCCCTTTGCGCATGGCACCTTGGTCACCGAGCAGGAGTTTGCCGCCATCGTGGTGCGCACGACGACTGACGGTCGTGTGACGCGCCTCGGCGAGATCGCACGCAGCGAGCTCGGCGCGGATGCGTATTCCCTCCGCAGCCTGCTCGATGGCAAGCCTGCGGTCGGGATCCAGATCGTGCAACGGCCTGGCGCCAACGCGCTCGACACGGCAGCCGCCGTGAGAGCCCGGATGGCGGAGCTCGCGGGCACGTTTCCCGCAGGCGTCGAGCACCGGATTGCCTACGATCCCACGATCTTCGTCAGGGCGTCGATCAAGGCCGTGCTGAAGACGCTGGCCGAGGCCGTCCTCCTCGTGGTGCTGGTGGTCGTCGTGTTCCTCCAGAGCTGGCGGGCCGCCATCATCCCGCTGGTGGCGGTGCCGGTCTCCCTGGTCGGCACGTTCGCTGTCATGCACCTGATGGGCTCATCGCTCAACACGCTGTCGCTGTTTGGCCTCGTGCTCTCCATCGGCATCGTGGTGGACGACGCAATCGTCGTCGTGGAGAACGTCGAGCGTCACCTCCGGCTCGGCGCCACGCCCCGCGAGGCGGCTCACAAGGCCATGGCCGAGGTGACCGGACCAATCATCGCGATCACCTTCGTGCTGGTCGCCATCTTCGTCCCGACGGCTTTCCTGTCCGGGCTCACCGGCCAGTTCTACAGCCAGTTCGCCCTCACGATCGCCGTTTCGACAGTGCTGTCCGCAGTCAACTCGCTCACGCTGGGTCCTGCCCCGGCGGCGTTGCTCCTGAGAGATCACCATGCCCGGCCTGATCCCGTGACACGGGTCCTGGACACCATGGCGGGCTGGTTCTTCCGCGGGTTCAACCGGGGATTCGATGCGGCATCCGCCGGGTATGCCGGGCTGACGCGGCGGGCCGTCCGGTTCGGGAGCCTCGTCGTCGTGGTGTACGGAGCCCTGATCGGCGCGACATGGTTGGGCTTCTCCGCCGTGCCGACCGGATTCGTGCCCTCCCAGGACAAGTACTATCTCGTAGGCATCGTCCAGCTCCCGGCTGGAGCCTAGCTCGACCGCACCGACGAGGTCACGCGCAAGGTTTCGGAGCTCGCCCTGGCCGCGCTCGGCGAGCCATTTCTTCATCATGGCGATCTCGCCCTCCTGGGCCCTGATCACCGCTTCCGCGAGTTCCCGGATCTTGGGATCCTTCCCGTACTTCAACTCCACCCGCGCCATGTCGATCACGCCCTGGTGGTGCGGGATCATACCGCGACGGAAATCCACATCGGCATCGTCGGTGAAGTCCATGACCATGTCCTTGTGCGGCGCCGTCACGTTAACTTGAGCCGTGTAGATCGACCGGCATGACCCAACCCGTCAGCTACAAGCCGCATCACTTCCCATCCGAGAACATTGCTCATGCCATTTGGCTGTACTTCCGGTTCCCGCTGAGCCTGCGGCTCGTGGAGGCAATGTTGCTGGAGCGCGGCATTGTCGTTTCTTACGAGACGGTCCGCCGGTGGGCGCTGAAGTTTGAGCCGGCTTACGCTCGCCGCCTCAGGCGCAAGACGCCGAGCCGCCGCGACATCTGGCATCTCGACGAAGTCGTGGTAACAATCCCCGGCCGGAAGCACTGGCTGTGGCGAGCCGTCGACCAGGACGGATACATTCTTGATGAAATCGTCCAGATGCACCGCAACACCAAGGCAGCCATGCGGTTGTTGAAGCGCCTCTTGAAGAAGCAAGGCTGTCCGCCCCGGCGGATGATGACCGACAAGCTGGGCTCTTATGCGGCTGCCCGGCGCCAGATCCTGCAGGCCGTGGAGCACCGCTCGCACAAGGGCCTCATTAATCGGGCAGAGAATTCGCATTTGCCCTTGCGCCGGCGAGAACGGGCGATGCAGGGCTTCAGGTCACCAGGAGATCCGCAGAGGTTCGTCTCTGTCTTCTCAGCAGTCCGAAATCTTTTCGTTCCACCCTGCTCCCACCGCTCCGCCTTTGCCACGCATCTGCACCGTCTCACCGTCATGGCGGAATGGAGAGCCGCGATCGGTGTCACCCGTTGAACCCGCTAACCATTCGACCGGAATTTGGCATGCCATGCGGCGGTTAACGTGACAGCGCCTACTTCACAAATGTGCCACGAGCGGCCATTGGCGGATAGCGGGACGTCTTGTTCAGCTTACGATTGGTCCAGCCAATTTCCAGTCCGATTATGCACGGGAGCTCTTTTGGCCAGTGGCACCCGATCCCAACGGCAGACCGAAGCGAGACGGGTGCCGCACCCGTCTCTCCTATCGCCGCAAGTTGACGACAGCAACGCCGATGAGGGCCATGATGCCGCCGATCGCGCCGAGCACGGTCGGCATCTCCCCAAGCCACAGGAACCCGAGAAGCGTGGCAACCGGCGGCACACAGTACATGAAGTTTGACGCACGGCTGGCAGGCAGGCGCGAGAGTGCTACAGCCCATGTGCCGTAGGCAACGAGGCTGGACACGAGACCAAGATAGATCATGGCCTGGATGCCTGACGCTGGCGCAACCGCGAACTCGGATTCAGCACTGGGCAGCCAGGGCGACAGGAACAGGGCACCCAGCACCATGTTCCAAGCCGAAACTGTCAGCGGCTTGTGCCTGGCGAAGAGCGGCTTCTGTACCACTGTTGTGACCGAGGTACACAGAGCCGCACCGAGGATAAGCAGGGCACCCGCGTCGAGACGCATCCCCTGCCCCTCACCAAGCGCAATTAGGCCGATCCCGGCAAACGACAGCGCCGTTCCGAGCCAGGCGCGGAGACTGAACCGCTCGCCGAGCATGAGCATCGCGAGACCGGCTGTTATGATCGGGTTCGTGTTGATGATGAAGCTTGCAGCACCGGCCGAGACGGTCTTCTCGCCCATGTTGAGAAGGGCCGTATACAGCGCCACGAAGAGAAAGCCGCCGACCATCAGCCGAAGGACATCCGGCAGCGTTGGCCATGCCGGGCGCATGACCGCGAGAAAGACTGCTGCCGGGACAGCCGCGATGGCAAATCGCAAGGCCCCGAGTTCGATCGGGCCGAACGCCTGCAGGCCCGCGCGGATGGCCGGAAAAGCGGAAGCCCAGGCGAGAATTGTGACGATGACAGCAGCAGCGGTCACGCCGTCTAAGGATTGGCTCTTGGAAGGGCAGGCGGCACCGATGCTCATGGCGGCAGCTCACAAGGGGAAGTGATGAGGCTGGACAATCCCGTGAAGTCAGCTGATTGACAATCGAACAATTCGAGGATCAGCTGTGCGCATGGATCACAGCTCACCCCCATTGCCGCCGCTCGACGCCCTGCGCGCATTTGAGGCCGCAGCGCGCCTTGGCAGCTTCTCGGCGGCGGCGCAGGATCTGCGCCTCACGCACGGCGCCATCAGCCGACAGGTAGCCAAGCTCGAGCACTGGCTTGGCGAGAGATTGTTTGACCGGCGGGCGCGTGGGGTTGCTCTCACGCCGCAGGGGCAACGTCTCCATCAACGGACGAGCGAGGCGTTCGCGCTGATTGCCGACAGCTCCGATCGCTGGGTTGAGCACCGGGGCGCCGCGGTCGTCCGCCTGACGACCATTCCGTCCGTCAGCAGCCTATGGCTGATGCCGCGCCTGAAGGACTTTGAGCGCGGGACGCCAGCCTTGCGGATCGAGTTCGTGGTCGAGCATCGCAACACCGATCTCGAAGCTGAGGGAATTGATCTGGCGATCCGCTGCGGTCGTGGGTCCTTACCCGGTCGCGTCTCCGCGCGTCTATTCGAAGAGCAGTGCTTTCCGATCGCCTCACCCGCCGTGGCCGGTTCACTCGGGACTGGAGCGCCAGAGCGGATCCTGGACTATCCGCTCGTGCACGACTCCGACGCCTCCGGCTGGCGCACCTGGTTCGCGGCACAAGGCATGGACTACCGCCCGCGGCCGCAGGACCGCCGGTTCGAGGACTACAACCTTGTGCTCGATGCCGCAGCCTATGGCCTCGGTGTGGCTTTGGCTCGCCCGCCGCTGGCCGGCGAGGCGCTGCGCAGCGGGCGCGTCGTCGCGGTTGATCCGCGAACGGCCCTCAATCCTGTCTCCTACTGGCTTGACCGACCGTCGAGCCGCTTGCGGCCCTCCGCGGCGGAACTCGCCCGGCGGATCATGGCAGAAGCGGGCTTGGCCACTCCTGCGGTCGAGGCATTCGTGAAAACGTAGAACATCCTGTGCTTCTTGGTCAGACCAGATGCTCTCAAGAGGCACCGTCAAGTTGCCAGAAAAGGATACATCGATCTCGGTTCGGGGCAGGAGGCCTCGATGACCCCGAGATCGTAGATGTCATCAGCGGAGCTGTTTCTTTCAATTGGGCCAATCGATTGATACCGTCTCTCGGCGAGCCCACGCCTCCATCGACGATCCAGCCCTAGCGCATCGTGCGGAAAAGTGGACCCGGTTATTCGCAAGAACGATGCGCTGTTCTCTAGTCCTCGACAGCGGGCCAAGTCTGAGATTGCGAGCATCGCCGAGGCTGGCGTGATTCCCATGAAGTCCGCAGCGGCGTACCGAGCACACATCATGAAGCGCACCCAGGCAGCGTGCTCGTCGAGCCGCAGAATAACCTTCTCAATGCCGAGACAGACGCGAGCCGCTTGATCTGTCCCTTCGGCAAGCAGGACGTGGATGATTTGTGACGCAACACAGTGAAGATGCAGCACTGGGCCAGCGAGCATCTCGACCGCTGTGAGAGAGCTCTCAAGACCCTCAAAGGGATCGTGTCCGGTTGATGAAGCCGAGGCAAGCCTGCTAACCACCTTCAGCAGAGCTATGATGCCCGAAACTAACCGTGGCGGTTGGCGTAGCGCCGTTTCTTCGTCAGGTTCTTCTGCCCTTCGAGTGTCTTGGCGGAAGCGATCACCTCCCGGTAGCGACGGGTACGCTTCTTGAACGACGGTCTACTGCGAGCTTTACCAGCCATGAACATTGCCTTTTCAGTCGGTGAGGCATGAGACAATAGGAGCCGAACGAAAGCACCTCGTCCTGAATGGGTATGCGTCAGCTGCGCACCTCTTCGAATGCCCGCACCCACATCTCGCAGATACCGGATCGGACGATATCGTGTAGCGTGAACTCGATGATAGGCACCGGCAACATCTGGGACTTGATCAGGTGAATGACAGTATGCAAACCCGAGGTCTCGCGCAGATCGCACTGGCTGATATCGCCGTTGATTACCACGGTGCAGTCCTCGCCGATCCGGGTCAGGAACGTCTTCATCTCGGCGGGAGTGGCATTCTGGGCCTCATCGAGGAGGATGAAAGCATCTTTCCACGAGCGACCGCGCATGATTTCGAAGGGGACCATCTCAATGTCTCCGTTCTTCACGGCGATCTCATAGGCCGCTGATCCGATCCGGTCCTTGATGGCCTCAATGACAGGAGCCGCCCATGGCCCAAACTTCTCTTCCAGACTACCAGGAAAGAAGCCTAGCGAGCGTCCGCTGGGCACATTTGGCCGGGTTAGAATGATTTTGGTGATCCGGCGCTGGCGAAAGAGGTCTGCGGCAAGGGTTGCCGCGATCCAAGTCTTGCCCGTACCTGCCGGGCCAAGAACGACGACTTGAGGGCCCGTTTTTAGAGCCTCCAGGTAAGCAGCCTGAGTCGCATTGAGCGGCTTGATCGACGGGAGGCTTCGTTCCGCATCGAACTTGGACCCATGAAGTTCGATGATGTCGGCAGTTTCGAAGGAACGACGGGTTCTTCGTCTCTGCTTGTCGTGGCGCTTGCTCAAGGGCTAACTCCAACATTCAGGGCTGCACAAAGCATTCCGCCCGAGGCCGGGTCGGCGGCACTCGGGCGGAATGTGAAGAAGGCATTTCGGGGCGCGTTGCTGCGAGCGGTCGATTTCCGCGATCCAACTGGTGAGATCAGTCCGTCTGGTCGTCAAAGTGCTTGTCTCCACCCGCTGGACGCAAACCATCTTCGATTCTCATGACAGCTATTACTGCCACGCTCTAACGCGAGTCGAATGGTGAGGCAGGCTGCTTAGTTCCAAGGCAGCGTAGGCTACCCCCATTTTCCTGGGGATGACCCAGTCTAAACTGCCGCCTCACGGGGTTTAGGTGAAAGGGACTTTTTCTACAGCAATGCCCCAGCCGAGCTGGCGATAAAATTCTAGAGCATCGGACGTGAACCCGAACCCACATCCGATGCTGTCAATTTCTGTGTTTGAGCATCTTTCCACGCAAAACCGGTTCCCGCTTTTGCGCCCGATGCGCTAACCTATGTTAATCGAGGCTTGGAACGACACTTGCGACCCTGAGTTGATTGGGCAAGCGGAGCCGGATGCAACCCCGCGTCCGGTTTCCTGATGGAGAACACCATGGTCAATGCCTCCTCAGACCCGAACCAGCCCATTCCAGGCGATGCCGCAAGTCAATCCAAGGACTGTCCCCCGGATTGCGACCTGCCTGAGAACTCTCCGGAAAACCTTGATGCTCGGCTCGATCATGCCATTGAGGAGACCTTTCCAACGAGCGATCCCATCTCGGTAACCATCACCAAGAGTGCTGGTGCGAAGGCCCCACGGGAGGGCGATGCCTCCACAAGCGATCAGAGACGTGCAGATCAGGGCCGAGCAGAGCAGGACACCGCCGAGAAGCTACTCGATCAGGTGCAAGAGGTAATCCAAGACGCCGCACATACAGCCTCGGGCACCATTCGTGAGGCTTACCGCGAGGGTCAGCGCTACGCACGGCAAGCCCGCGAACGCTTCCCCCAGGCTGAGCGCTTTTATCGCGACGGGCACGAGACAGTGGGTCGTCACGTGGAGGCGGCCCCGCTGCTGTCGCTCCTCCTGGCGGGAGCGGTCGGTTATGCGCTGGCCTGGATGATCCATGGTGGGCAGCGCGGGCGGGA
This sequence comes from Microvirga sp. TS319, assembly GCF_041276405.1. Classification (NCBI taxonomy): domain Bacteria; kingdom Pseudomonadati; phylum Pseudomonadota; class Alphaproteobacteria; order Hyphomicrobiales; family Methylobacteriaceae; genus Microvirga; species Microvirga sp. TS319. The sequence continues at coordinate 2,006,642 of NZ_JBGGGT010000001.1, forward strand.
CAGGCGTGTACCAGATTATGCCAAGACCAGACGCAGCTACGCTGTGCATTCAGCTGAGCACCACGAACAGTGATCTGCGCACCGGCGCAGGCGGCGATCGGGGCCTGTCGATAGACCGTGGCAGAGGGATGAACCATGCCCTAGAGCCTTTTCCGCAAAAGTGGATGCCGGTTATGCGAAGAAAAGGCGTCTTTCTCAAACAACAAATGCCTTTTCCGTGAACCGAAGTTCATGGAAAAGGCTCTAGACTGATACGACATCTCGCCCTGATGCTCCTGGCGTGATGACCGGTAAACCCTTGATCGAGAGTGATCGGGTGGAAGGCACTGCCATGGATGATCTGCAGGATAATCATCTTGGCTCGATCAAGCGGCTGATGATCGAAAAGGTCAGCGGCAAGGTTGCCTATGCGATCATGTCGTTTGGCAGCTTCCTCGGCATGGGCGAGGATGAGCAGATCATGCAGTGGAACAAGCTCACCTACGACACCAGCCTGGGTGGATATCGCACCGACATCACGGAAGAGCAGCTGCGCGGAGCTCCAACCTTTACCCGTGATCAGGATCATGACTGGACGGATCGGGAGTGCGAGCGCGAATTGCACGATTATTGGAGAGTGCCTTACTACTGGGCATCTGAGTCTGAGGGGGGAGACCTTCAGAAGGATCGGCTGTAAAAGCCAGAAGGAGCGTTGGTCCGCTCGACCAGCCGACGTAGCGCAGGAGAGTTCGCGAAAAGGGCACCGTTCTCTTATTCCGGGGATTCGGGTCAAGCCCTTTGAGCGGTCGTTTCTGTCCGTTCGGCTGATATCACCTGTCGGGTCATGGTTCTCTCCGCGGTCGGCAGACACCGCCGCATGATGGGGTCGGAGGCCTCAGCCTCGCCATGTGGCGTACGCAGTCGATCTGCTCTCTGAGGTTCAGGTCTCAGGCCGCAACAGTGCTCACGCGATGGCTGCTGCCTCGTCCCGGAAGTGTGTGTCGTCGGCCACATCCGGTGCAGGATCACAGACAGGTTACGGGCGACCGCCACCATGGCCTTCTGGCCGCCCACCTTCTTGGCGAGCCGGGTGCCCCAGGCCTTGAGCGGCGACCGCGCGAGACCCGGTTCAGCAGGATCCCGGCCGCCTTAAACAAATACGTGCCCTCAAACAAATACGTACGTAGCAATGGGTCGCAGCATGTGGAGATCCGCCCGCTTCGGTCGATCTCGCCTGACTGATATCGTCGTGGGGTCAGGCCAAGGTAAGCCCCTACGCTGGAGGAGCTTGAGAACGGGCCCGGTGCGTCGGACTGAAAGGCAGTTTCAAGAGGTTTCGGCCTGGGCTGAAGTGCGACTCTCTTCTGAGAACAGGAGGTGGATCATGACCCAGATGTATGGACCGGCCGTGCGTCGCAAGAGACTTTCGACATAGAGAGGTTGGTCTTGGAGAGGTTGGTCATGCGCTAATGTCTCCCGCCCTTTCCGGAGCCGAGCTCCTGGCCATCATGGGTATCCGCGCGCATCCGGTCTCATAAGCTTCTCGGCCCTGACCAGCCAATTGGGTCACCAGAACCCGGATGCGACGGCGCGACCGTTCTCCATCTCGTCTTTCTCTCGCAGACCTCGGCGAGCTTCGAGCGACTGACGCAGGATGAGGACTGGGGCGACCTTAACCTGCCGCAGCCGCTATTCGTGGTTCATAGGTGCGGTTCTGACTCAACACGCTCCAGGCAATCCGGGGTAGCGTCCCGGAACGTGGCGTAAGAGCAGGTCACCGATGGGGTGGGCATCTTTCCCAATGATCGGACAGTGATCTGGCCGGTGGGAGCCTTGATGCTGGAGCAGAACGACGAATGGGCCGTGAGCCGGCGCCCTATGTCGCTGGAGAGTCTGAGCGCGTTGAGCGATGATCCTATTCGCAGGCTGTCGGCTGTGACCGCCTGAGCAACCCGGCTCAGCCGAAGACTGGCGCTCTTACACCACGCCGCGGGACACGATCGCGGCATCCGATAGCGATGTCCACATAAACGGTCAGACACTCATTACTTCCGTATCGAGCCGAGGACGACCTCGGGCCAGACATTTCGGGATCCGAACGCCCTACCGGAACACGATCGTCTTGTTCCCGTTCAGAAGCACCCGGTGCTCGATGTGGAACTTGACTGCGCGAGAGAGTGCCAGGCACTCGACATCGCGGCCGATGGCGGTCATGTCGTCCGGTGAATGCTCGTGGCTCACGCGCTGTACTTCCTGCTCGATGATCGGCCCTTCGTCGAGCTCCGGCGTCACATAATGAGCGGTCGCGCCAATCAGCTTGACGCCCCGGGTGTAGGCCTGGGTGTAGGGTGCAGCCCCCTTGAAGCTCGGGAGGAACGAGTGATGGATGTTGATAGCCCGGCCCGACAGAAATTGACACATCTCGTCGGACAGCACCTGCATGTAGCGGGCCAGCACGATCAGATCCGCGCCGGTGGTTTCGATGATATCCCGCAGCCGTCGTTCCTGCTGCACCTTGGTCTCTTTCGTTACAGGCAGATGGTGAAACGGGATCTTGCGATTTGTTCCGAGATCCTCGAAGTCGCGGTGATTGGAGACGATCCCGACTACGTCCATGTTCAGGGCGCCGATCCGCTGGCGGTACAGAAGGTCGTTCAGGCAATGCCCGAAGCGCGAGACCATGAGCAGCACTCTAGCGGGAGTGCTGGTTTCATGGAGGCTCCAGTCCATGCCGTAACGCTCGGCGATCGGCTTGAAGAGTCCTTCGAGCGCCGGCCGTTCGGTCCGCGGATCGATGGGCGTGAAGGTGACGCGCATGAAGAAGCGCTCGGTCTCACGATCGCCGAACTGCGAGTTGGTGATGATGTTGCATCCATTTTGAACCAGGAAACCCGAAACGGCCTGGATGATGCCGATCGTGTCGTAGCAGGAGAGTTTCAGAACGTAACGTGGATCTTCGAGCTTCATCGTTGTGCGCCTCGGTCACATATTGAGCTTTCGATGTGGAATTGACCTCAAGGGCGGCGGGAGGCTCGCGTCCGCCGTCCGGGCCCGCCCTTCATGACCGGCAGCGGTCCTTATCGGTAGATCGGGAACTGGCTGCAGAGTGCCTTGAACTCCTGCAGGACCTGCTTTTCCGTTGCCGCGTTTCCTGTCTCCCATTCCGAGCGAACCCGATCAGCACATGCGCGATCCTGTTGCCGACCCGCTCGAGAGCTGCTTCGACGGCTTGTCCGTCACACCGATAGGACACAAACCGAGCAGGACGACATGGCTGTCCGTGCCGGCGGATGCTGGTCGGGAGCCTCGCTTGCCGATCAGACAATGGGCGGTTCGAACTCACGGGCTGCTTCGATCAGGTAGTCGCGCACGTAGGTCGAGAACGATCTCCAGCACTCCACCTGATAGGTCGGCCTGTCATCGAGCCTCATGAGCACGATCTCGGCCTTGCCCATCAACGTCCGGGTCGCCATTCCGGTCGGAAAGGCAGCCTCGGCAAGATCCAATGGGCAGCCGCTGTTAAGCACCTCGGCTGCGCGGCTGCCGGAGACAGTGAAACCGACGTTGCGGTGACTGACGTCCACGAGGGTGTAGAAGCGGCCGCTGAGCGCCTTGTCGACCTCTTCTGCAATCATCGCCGCGTCAGCGTAGGGCCCTGTCAGAAGCCACTCGTTCGGGCCAAGGCGGATCGATGACCGCCCGGCCGATCCCGAACGGGTGTTGATCGGAATGTCGAGGCTGAACTCCGCGGCTGTCCCGGCGCTCGCCGCATCGGACTCGTTCAGTCGAAGCGAGTAGCGAGCCTGGGCTGGGAGAGGTCGGATGACGACCTGTTCCGCATCCTTAGGCCCCACGACGGTTTTCTCGACCGGCAGCGACATGTCACGGCGAACGGCATGGCTTGTCTTAAGCATTGACGCGCTCCCCCGCAGGATCGAAGAACACGGGCTCACAGACTTTCGCGCTCGTAAAGCCCGCCGGTGTCGTTACATAGATGCGGCTGCCAACGCGCGTTCGTCCGCCGGACAGCAGCGCGAGCGCGATCGAGCGACCACAATTCGAACTCCAGTAGCTGGAGGTCACGTGTCCCATCATGCGCATGGGGATCGCCTGGTGAGGATCCGTCACGATCTGAGCTCCCTCGTCGAGCACCTCGCCGGGATCGTCGGTCATGAGCCCCACGAGCTGCTTGCGCCCGGCGCCGATGATGTCAGGCCGCGAAAGAGAGCGCTTGCCGACGAAATCGGGTTTGGTTTTCGCGATCAGTCCCGACAATCCGAGATCGTCCGGCGTCACGGTGCCGTCCGTTTCCTGACCGACGATGATGAAGCCCTTCTCGGCGCGCAGCACGTGCATGGTCTCGGTGCCGTAGGGTGTGATGCCATAGGCCTGCCCGCGCTCGAAGAGAGCCTCCCAGACCGATTGCCCATAATCGGACGGCACGTTGATCTCGAAGCCGAGCTCACCCGTAAACGACACCCGGAACAGGCGGCAGGGAACACCGCAGATGGAACCGGTGCGCACCGACATGTGAGGAAATGCCTCTGGCGACAGGTCGATATCGGACACCAGCGGCTCGAGCACCTCGCGCGCCTTCGGCCCCTGCAGGGCGATGACCGCGTACTGCTCCGTGATCGAGGTCAGAAAGACCTTGAGGTCCGGCCATTCGGTCTGGAGATAATCCTCCATGTGAGCCAGCACTCTCGGCGCCCCGCCCGTGGTCGTGGTCACGTGGAAGCGGTCGGGGGCAAGGCGCGCAACGACGCCGTCATCCATGATGTAGCCGTCTTCCTTCAGCATGAGGCCGTAGCGGCACTTGCCGGGTTCGAGCTTCAGCCATGCATTGGTGTAGATGCGGTTCATGAACTCGGCGGCATCCGGGCCCACGACCTCGATCTTGCCGAGCGTCGAGGCATCGAAGATGCCGACGCCCGTCCGCGCGGCCTTGCACTCGCGCGCCACCGCGGCATGCATATCCTCGCCCGGTTTCGGGAAATACCAGGCCCGCTTCCAGAGCCCGACATTCTCGAACTCCGCCCCCTGGGCAACGGCCCATTCGTGGATCGGCGTCGTACGGACCGGATCGAACAGGTGATGACGGCTCGGGCCGACGAATGCGCCGAAGGTGGTCGGCGTATAGGGAAGCCGGAACGTGGTGGTCCCGACGGCCGGAACGGGCCGGTCGAGGATATCGGCCACCAGACCGAGCGCGTTCATGTTCGACGTCTTGCCCTGGTCCGTCGCCATGCCGGTCGTGGTGTAGCGTTTGACGTGCTCGATGGACTCGAAGCCCTCGCGCACCGCAAGCTTGATGTCCTTCGCCGTGACGTCGTTCTGGAAGTCGACGAAGGCGCGCGCACGCTTTGGATCGGTGCTCGTCGGCAGCACCCGCACCGGTTTGAAGCCGACAAGACTGTTCGTGGCCCCGAAGGTCCGCTCGGATGCGTGCTCCGCCGCCTCGGCACCGGCCGCCCAGCCCTGGGACAGGCATTCCCAAAGCTGGTACGTTCCTTTGGCCGCGCCGGCCGAGCGCTCGGCCTGCACCGACGTGCCTGGCACGAAGGCATCGAGCGAAGGTTCGTAGCGAGCCTTGCCGCGTGATTGGGAGAACAGGTGAATGGCGGGTGTCCAACCGCCGGACATGCCCACGCAGTCGCAGGGCAGCGTGCGAAGCGAACCGACGCGTCCGTCGACACCGACCGGAGCCACGACGAGGCCGTTGACGCGCTTGCGCCCACGGGAACCGACCAGCGTGTGTCCGGTCAGCACCTCGCAGCCCATGGACCGCAGATGTGCGGCCTCCGGTCCGCACTCGTCCTCGCTCCGGACATCGACCATGGTGACCGCCAGTCCTGCCGCTCTGGCATCGGCGGCAGCCGTATAAGCGGAGGCACCGTTGGTGGCGAACACGATCTGCCGTCCGGGCGCGACACCATAGCGGTTGATGTAGGCTCGGACGCTTTCCGCCATCATGATGCCCGGCCTGTCGTTGTCGGCGAATACAAGCGGGCGTTCATGGGAGCCGGTGGCGAGCACGACCTGTCTGGCGCGCACCTGCCAGAGCCGCTCGCGCGGCAGATTGGATGACGGGTCGGTGAGATGATCGGTCACGCGCTCCGCAAGGGCTATGTGGTTATGGTTGTAATACCCGACGGCCGTCGTGCGCGGCAGGATCACCACATTGGTGCGAGCATCCAGGGTGTCGAGCGCCGTCCGCACCCAGTCCTGGGCCGTGACGCCATCGATCAGCGAGGTCACGTCGTGCAGGAGCGAACCGCCGAGCTCCGGTTGCTCGTCAACGAGGATGACGCGCTTGCCGCTTTCGGAGGCCGCCAGCGCCGCGGCAAGGCCCGTCGGACCGGAACCGACGACGAGCACATCGCAATGGGCATGGCGATATTGGTAGCGATCCGGGTCAGGAATTTCAGGTGCACGGCCGAGACCGGCAGCGGCGCGGATGCGCGGCTCGTAGACTTTGGTCCAAAACGATCGCGGCCACATGAAGGTTTTGTAATAGAAACCGGAAACGATCACCGGCGAGAGGAGATCATTGACCTCGCCCACATCGAAATCGAGCGACGGCCAGTGATTCTGCGACCCGACGGTCAGGCCGTCGAAGATCTCTGCCACCGTGGCGCGATTGTTCGGATCGGCACGTCCTCTCCCCCTATCGACGTCGAGGAGTGCATTCGGCTCGTCCGATCCGTGGCTGACGATACCCCGCGGACGGTGATATTTGAAGGAACGGGCGACGAGATGAATACCGCTGGCGAGCAGAGCGGAAGCGACGGTGTCGCCCGCATATCCCTGAACGGGCTTTCCATTGAAGCTGAACGAGACAGGCTTCGTGCGGTCGATGCGGCCGCCCTTGGGGAGTCGGTAAGCCTGGGCCATCAGAGCCTCTCCTGCCGGGGCGCGCGGTCGGGCCGCTTTTCACCCGCCTTGTACGTTTGAATGAACCGGTCGCTCGCCGTGTCACGCAGCGCATTGAACCAGCGCTGGCAGCCATGGGCATGGTTCCAACGCTCGGCGAAGATGCCCTTCGGGTTGGTGCGAATGAACAAATACTCCGCCCATTCCTGGTCGCTGAGTTTCGACGGCTCGGCAGGACGCGCAATATGGGCCTCGCCTCCACACCGGAACTCGATCTCCGGGCGGGGTCCGCAATAGGGACAGGTCACAAGCAGCATGGTGTGCCTCAATGTGCAACGGCTGCAGCCGCAGCCTCGTCGATAAGCCGGCCCGTGCGGAAGCGGTCCAGGGTGAAGGGCGCGGCGATCGGATGCGGCTCGCCTTTCGCGATCGTGTGTGCGAAGACGTGGCCGGAGCCGGGCGTTGCCTTGAAGCCGCCCGTTCCCCACCCGCAATTGACGAACAGGCCGGGCACCGGCGTCTTGCCGATGATGGGTGATCGGTCCGGCGTTACGTCGACGATGCCGCCCCAGTTGCGCAGCATGCGCATCCGGGTGAATTGCGGGAACAGCTCGCAGATCGCGTCGAGCGTATGTGCCGCGATGTGGATGCCGCCCTGCTGGCTGTAGGATACGTACTGGTCCGTGCCTGCCCCGATGACGAGTTCACCTTTGTCCGACTGCGAGATGTATGCATGCACCGCGTTGGACATGACGACGCAGGGGAAGACCGGCTTGACCGGCTCGGAGACCAGCGCCTGGAGCGGAAAGCTCTCCAGCGGCATACGGACGCCGGCCTTTTCCATGATCACGCTGGTATGCCCTGCCGCGACGACGCCGATGCGTGGCGTGCGGATGAAGCCTTTCGTCGTCTCCACGCCTTCGACCGCGCCGCTGAGGCCACGGCGGATGCCTGTCACCTCGCAGTTCTGGATGATGTCGACGCCAAGCGCGTCGGCCCCGCGGGCGTAGCCCCAGGCGACCGCATCATGGCGGGCGGTGCCGCCGCGGCGCTGCAGGGCTGCGCCCATGACCGGGTAGCGCAAGCTCTTCGAGATATTCAGAGGCGGGCAGAATTCCCGGGCTTCTTCCGGCGTCAACCACTCGTTGTCGATGCCGTTGAGGCGGTTCGCGTAGACGTGGCGCTTGAAGCTCTGCACATCATGCACGTTATGGGCCAGCATCATGACGCCGCGGGCCGAATACATGACGTTATAGTTCAGTTCCTGGGACAGGCCCTCCCAGAGCTTGAGCGCATGCTCGTAAATTGCCGCACTCTCGTCGTAGAGGTAGTTGGAGCGGATAATGGTGGTATTGCGCCCGGTATTGCCGCCACCGATCCACCCCTTCTCGAGCACGGCGATGTTTCGCATGCCGTGCTCCTTCGCCAGATAATAGGCCGTCGCGAGACCATGCCCGCCTCCGCCTACGATGACGGCGTCGTAGCCGACCTTGGGCTCCGGAGCGCGCCACTGACGCTCCCATCCCAGGTGAGCATTCGCCGCCTCCTTCAGAAGCGTGAAAAGCGAAAATCGGCGCATCGGTACACCCTCGTGCTGTCCGACTGTTATGCCGTACATTGGCCGCCGGGCTTCGCATTGGCGCGACACTGGGATAGAATGGATGCGACAGGGGATCAAAGAAAATGGCCCAACCCGGCCCCAAGCTGAAAGTGGGCTTCGTGCTCATGCCGAAGTTCACCCTGACGGCCTTCTCGACCTTCCTGGACGTGCTGCGCCTGGCGGCCGACCAGGGGGACCTCAGCCGACCGATCGCCTGTGCCTGGGAGGTCATGAATCCGCAGCGCCGGCCGGTCCGGTCCAGCTGCGGGATCGACATTCAGCCGTCCTCGGACTTCATCGACCCCAAGGCTTTCGATTACCTCGTGATCGTCGGAGGGCTTTTACATGGCGCACACGGGATCTCTCCCGAGATTGCTCATTACATAGGATCCGCAGCCCGGGCCGGCGTGAAGCTCATCGGAGTCTGCACGGGTAGCTTCGTCCTATGCCGCCTGGGCTTGATGAACGATCGCAAATGCTGCGTCAGCTGGTATCATTACCGGGACTTTCTTGAGGAGTTTCCGGATCTCGTCCCGATCGCCGACCGCCTCTACGTGATCGATCGTGATCGTATCACATGCTCCGGCGGGGCCGGGGTGGCCGATCTCGCGGCTCGTCTGGTCAGCGACCATCTGGGGGCGGCTCAAGCATACAAGGCTCTGCACATCCTTCTCGTCGAACGGCCCCGCTCAGGAGACGCAGCGCAGCCCGCCCCGTTCCTGGCCGCCACGAGCGACGGTCACCTGGTCTCGCGGGCCCTGCTCCTCATGGAGCAGAACCTCATGGAACCGCTCTCTATTCAGGATCTTGCCGGGGCGCTCGCCTTGAGCGTGCGGCAGCTCGAGCGTCATTTCCGCAATCACTTGGGTGAGAGCCCTCAGGAAAGCTACATGGCCCTGCGCCTCAAGCATGCGCGGTGGATGCTCGAGCACAGCGCCCTTCCGGCCGTGCTGATCGCTGCCGAGCTGGGATTTTCCGACAGCTCGCATTTCGGCCGGAGCTTCAAGGCACGCTATGGCATGACCCCGGCCCATTTCCGCCAGATCAGCCGTCATGGGGCCGGTCCCTCGGCTACCCGGGCGAGGGCGGGGGAGCATGACGGCACGAATGCTGATCGCCGGGTCTTCGACCAGGATCGTGCGCCGGAATCATGAGCGAAGAGACGAGCTCGTGCCGCGTTTTCGCCGGGGACACAGCCGTTCAGGCGGCTTTCCGTCGCTGGAAGGGCCCATGCGGAATTTCCGGCGGAGCGAAGCTCTCGGCCTTCGCCCGATCCCACCGTCCATACCAGTCGGCCAGTTCGGGGATTTCCTGGCCTGAAACAAGGAATCCTTCCGGCAGGTAGGGATAGGCTTCGTTACCGTCGAGAAACTCGTTTTCCTTTTGCCGGAACATGAAGTGATACGGCATGAAGTCGCTGGGATTGCTCAAGCCGGCAGCCCCCGCGATCTCGCCCAATGCATGCATCGTATTGCGGTGAAAGCGAGCCACCCGGTCGCTCTTGTCGCCGACATCGATCGCGCGCTGGCGGATGGGATCCTGCGTCGCGATGCCGACAGGGCATTTGTTGGTATGGCAGGACTGCGCCTGGATGCAGCCTATGGCGAACATGAAGCCGCGCGCGGCATTGCACCAGTCGGCGCCAAGCGCCAGGGTCCGGGCAATATCGAAGGCCGAGACGATCTTGCCGGCGGCGCCGATCTTGACTTCGTGCCGTATCCCGGCGCCGCGCAGCGTATTGTGCACGAAAGTCAGCCCCTCGAGCATCGGCATGCCGACGCGATTGGCGAATTCGACCGGAGCGGCGCCCGTTCCGCCCTCGGCCCCGTCTACGACGATGAAATCGGGAATGATGCCGGTTTTGAGCATGGCCTTGACCATACTCATGAATTCGCGGCGATGCCCGATACACAGCTTGAAACCGACCGGTTTGCCGCCGGAAAGCTCCCGCAATTGGCCGATAAACCTCATGAGGCCGATCGGTGTCGAGAAGGTGCTATGAGCAGCCGGCGAGACGCAGTCCACGCCCATCGGGATCCCACGCGCTTCGGCGATCTCCTGGGAGATTTTCGAAGCGGGGAGCATGCCGCCATGGCCGGGCTTCGCCCCTTGGCTCAGCTTCAGCTCGATCATCTTGATCTGAGGATCGGCGGCAAGCTCGGCGAACTTCTCGGGCGAGAAGCTGCCATCGTCGTTGCGGCAGCCGAAATAGCCGGAGGCCACCTGGTAGATCAGGTCGCCGCCGCCCTGCCGGTGATAGCGGCTGATCCCGCCCTCACCCGTATCATGGGCAAAACCGCCCTTTCTCGCACCGGTGTTGAGCGCGAGAATGGCGCTCGCCGACAGCGACCCGAAGCTCATCGCCGAAATATTGTATAAACTGCCATTGTACGGCCGTTTACAGGCAGAACCGCCGATGCGCACCCGAAAATCCGTGTCGGCAATCGTAACAGGCGTGGCCGAGTGGGTGAGCCACGCATAGCCGGAGCTATAGACATTCTCGATCGTCCCGAAGGGGCGCTTGTCTTCAACGCCCTTCGCCCGCTGATAGACGAGGCCGCGATCCTGACGGCTGAACGGCACCTCGTCACGATCGCTCTCGATAATGTATTGCCTGATCTCCGGCCGGAAGCTCTCGAGCAGGAAGCGCAGGTGCCCGACCGTCGGATAGTTTCGCAAGATCGAATGGCGGCGCTGACGCAGATCGTGAATGCCTAAAGCGAACAACGCCCCAGAAACCGCTGCGACGATGAACAGCCATGGGCTGTAGACCGTTGCTCCGACGAGCGAGGCGAGCGTCACGAGGCCGGCAGCCGCAAACACGGCATAGCGCTGGTATGAGAGGATAGTCTTCACCATTTTGGGATTGTTTCGAAGCGTCCACAGGCGGCAGATAGGGAAGCGCCTATTTTGGCCGGTCCGGAACGGATAAGCAATGGTGGGCGAACCGTTCCGGTGATGGATCTCCTGGTTGCCGCCTTGGCACGGTATGGAATGTCGCAGCGCCAGTTGAGAAGGTTGCGCGAAACGCCGAGGCGAGGCCCAGGCATGTGCGGGATGTCCCATTCAGCCCTGCCTTGCGCGAAACGAAGCCGATCCTGGTGGCTCCGCACGTCCTCGTAGGACAAACCACACCTGAACCAGGCTGGAACCCGAGCTTCGGAGGGCTACAGTATCGGGCGTGGCATCGAACTCACGTCCGATGCCTTACGCTTTGTGTTTCGAGCATCTTTTCACGCAAATCCGGTGCCCACTTTTGCGTTCGATGCTCTAATGACCGTTCGTGCGGTCCGGCATGCCCTCCGGCGTCAGTGTGCGGACAATGCTGTCATCCAGAGCCTCGTATTCGTGATAGGCGATCGTCCGGTAGAGCTCCTTACGGGTTTGCATGCGCTCCAGCATGGTCTGCGTGCCGCCATCACGGACAATGGCTTCGTACAGTTCTTCGTGCGCCTTTGCGGCCACCCGGAGGGCGCTGACAGGCCAGATAACCATACGATATCCCATGTCCTGAAACTCGTTCGCGCTGAAGAACGGCGTTTTTCCGAATTCGGTCATGTTCGCCAGCAACGGGGCATTCACACGTCTTGCGAACTCCCGAAACATCTCGGCATCGTGAAGGGCCTCGGGGAAGATCGCGTCAGCGCCCGCCTCGAGATAGAGCTTCGCACGCGCGACAGCGCCCTCAAGCCCTTCGCTCGCAGCCGCATCCGTCCGCGCAATGATATAGAGATGTCGGCGCGCTTTCGCGGCGGCGGCGACTTTGGCAGCCATGTCCTGCGGTGAGGCCAACTTCTTGTCGTTCAGATGCCCGCATTTCTTGGGCAGAATCTGATCCTCGATATGGACAGCGGCGGCGCCCGCATCCTCGAAACTGCGGACCATGTGCATGACATTGAGGACCTCGCCGTACCCCGTGTCGCCGTCCACGAGGATCGGCAGACCGGACGAACGGGCGATCTGCCGGATGAAGAAGCAGACCTCGTCGACCGTGATGATGCCCAGATCCGGCAGCCCCATCGATGCACTCATCGCCGCCCCCGACAGATAGAGCGCCCCAAATCCCGCTGCCTTGGCCTGGAGCGCCGCCAGACCGTTGTAGGCTCCCGGGATCTGCAGGATTTCGGGGCGGCCCAGCAACTCACGGAACCGATCTCCGGCGTTGGTCGTGGGAAGGTCTTTTGCAACGAGATACGGCATCGTGGAACCCTTCTTCATTCTCTTCTGACTAAGCAATGTCGGCCGGACCGGCCTCAATGGCCGTGGCTTTCACGCGAGGACTGGCTTCTCTCAGGCGCCAATGCCCTCAGGTGCCTGGGCCATCAGGCGACTTGGGAATCAAGCGTGTTGGGACAAGCACGGCCCCTTCCATGAGGCGCCGAGCCGTCCTGTAGACGACCGCCTCTCGGGCGAAGGCTTCTCCATTCTTCGCCTCTACCACGGATGCAACGGGGATGACCCCGGACGGGTGGGCGACCCGGATATCGGCCCCGGACCCGGGATCCGAGGACGCCAGCCGGCTCGCGATCGTCCCTTTAATTCTCACGGCCACCGCAAGACACATGGCGGCGGTCAGCGGGGTTGCGCGATGAGGCTGCCCCGCCGAGATCATGCGGGTCATGATGTCCATGTCGGTCGCGGACAAGCGGCTTCCTTTCAAAGTCGTGGCTTCCCCAGGGGCTGCGAGAAGCGAGACAATGGGAAGATTTCGCGTGCGTGTCCGCGCCTCATCCTCGTCTGCGACGATCCCCATTCTCACGGCAGCCGCCACCCGGAGCGCCTCGAAGAGCGCGAGCGCCTTCGGATCGCCCGCCAGCTCGTCCGGATGTTCAGCCCCCGTGAAGCCCAAGGCTGCGGCTTCCACGAACACGGTGGGATTGGCCGCATCGACCAGTGAAACGGCAAGCCGCCCGCCCCCCTCTATCTCGAGAAAATCCTGCACATTGCCTGTCGGCAGCAGCCGACCGGTCGCCGCTCCGCCGGGCTCCAAGAAGGACAACCGAATCGGAGCCCCCGTTCCGGCCACTCCGTCCAAATGAAAATCGCCTTCGATAGCGGCCTTTCCATCGACGATCGGGAACTGGGCCACGATGATCTTGCCCGTATTCGTATTATGAATCCGGACCTTTGCGACCGTGCCGTCGGGCCGGACCAGCCCTTCGTCGACCGCGAAGGGCCCGATGGCGGAGGAGATGTTTCCGCAATTCGCCTTGTACTGGACCAACGGCTCTCCGACCGCGACTTGCGCGAAGGTGTAGTCCACATCCGCATCGGGCCTCCTCGAAGGGCCCACGACAGCGACTTTGGACAAGGATGACATCCCGCCTCCCAGCCCATCGAGCTGACGTCCGTTCGGATCCGGGCTCCCGATCGCGGCGAGAAAGACGGGATCCCAATCCGCTTTGTCCTTGGGAAGATCCTCGGGCCGGAAGACGATCGCTCGGCTGGTTCCGCCCCGCATGTAGACGGCTCGAACTGGAATCTGTGGCATATCAGGTGACCTTATCGACGGGTTCGGTCTCAGGATTGTTCGTTGTGGCTCAGCAAGCGGCGAAGCACGAAGGGCAGGATACCGCCCGCACGCCAGACCTGTACGTCGCTCTCGCTGTCCAACCGGCACTTCAACGGCACGGTGATCGCCGAGCCGTCCGTCCGGATGATCCGGCACTCCACGACGGCTCCGCGCTGCGCCTGGCCGACCATATCGTCGATCTCGAATGTTTCGGTGCCGTCCAGTCCGAGCGTCGATCGCGTCACCCCATTCAATAATTGGAGAGGCAGAACGCCCATGCTGGCAAGGTTAGCCCGGTGAATCCGCTCGAAGCTCTCCGCGATGACGACACGGACCCCGAGGAGCCTCGTTCCTTTCGCGGCCCAGTCGCGGGACGAGCCCGTTCCATATTCCTTGCCGGCGATCACCACGAGGGGCACTTCATCGGAGGCATAGCGAGCGGCCGCCTCGAAAACAGGCATGACGTCGCCGCTCGGCTGATGCCGCGTGAAGCCGCCCTCGATTCCGGGAACCATCTCGTTGCGGAGGCGGATATTGGCGAACGTGCCCCGGACCATCACCTCGTGGTTGGCTCGCCGTGCTCCATAGGCATTGAAGTCACGGACAGACACCCCCTGCTCGGTCAGGTAGCGCCCCGCGGGTGAATTGGCGGGAATGTCCGAGACGGGCGAGATGTGATCGGTCGTAATGCTATCCCCGAGCAGCAGGAGCGGACGGGCCCCCACCAGACTGTGCAAGGATTGCGTCCGCCCGGACGGCTCCCCGTCAAAATAGGGTGGGCAGCGAATATAGGTGCTCGCCTGGTCCCATGGAAACAGGCCTCCCGTACTCCCGCTCAGGGCGGTCCATTCACCCTCTCCGACGAATAGCTCGGCATAGGAGCGGCGGAACAGATCGGGCGACAGGGTGCGACCGAGCACTTCGGCGATCTCCGTGGATGTCGGCCAGATCTCTTGAAGCAGGACCGGACGGCCTTCGGGCGTGGTTCCGACAGGCTCCCGGGTCAAGTCGACCGTCACGCGTCCTGTCAGGGCATAGGCGACGACCAAAGGCGGCGACATCAGATAATTCGCACGGGCCAGAGGATGAATGCGGGCCTCGAAATTCCGGTTTCCCGAAAGCACGGAGCACACCACGAGATTCTTGTCGCGGACCGCCTCGTCGACCCAAGGGGCGAGCTGGCCGGAATTGCCGCCGCATGTGGCGCAGCCATAGCCGGCGACCTGGAATCCGAGCCGATCGAGATCACCCTGAAGACCACTCTCCTCGAGATAGCCGCCCACGACCCTGGATCCGGGCGTCAAGGAGGTCTTGACCCAGGGCTTGACCTTGAGCCCCAGCGCGACTGCCTTCCTGGCCACAAGACCGGCCGCGATCATGACGGCCGGGTTGGAGGTATTCGTGCAGCTCGTGATGGCCGCGATGACGACAGCGCCATCCCTGATTTCGCCATCGGATCCCTGCGGCACGGAAACCTGCATTTCGGTCCGGAAATTCTCCGGTACCCGGTGGAGCGGCACGCGATCCTGCGGTCGCCGCGGACCCGCTGCGCAGGGCTCCACATCGCCAAGGTCGAACGGAATGATCGCGTTGAAATCCGGCTCCTGCGCGCCGGCCTCCCGCCAGAGTCCCTGAGCCTGGCAATAGGCTTTGATGAGCGCGACATGGCTCTCCTCCCGCCCCGTCAGACGGAGATAGTCCAAGGTCGCCTGGTCGATGGGGAAGAATGCGCAGGTCGATCCGTATTCCGGCGCCATATTGGCGATCGTCGCCCGGTCGGCCACGGCAAGTTCGTCCAGGGACGGCCCGGTAAACTCGATCAGCTTGTCGACGACGCCGACGGAGCGCAGGCGCTGCGTGAGCGTGAGAACGAGGTCGGTCGCAGTCACCCCTGGCCGGAGACGGCCCGTGAGCCTCACCCCCACGACATCCTGAAAGGATACCGCGAGAGGAAGCCCGAGCATGGCCGCCTCGGCCTCGATGCCGCCGACGCCCCAGCCGAGAACGCCCAGGGCATTGATCATCGTGCTGTGGCTGTCCGTGCCGACCATCGTGTCGGGAAAGGCAACGATTCCACCGTCATGCCGCTCGACGCGGACCACGGAAGCGACGTGCTCGAGATTGACCTGATGAAGGATGCCCGAGCCCGGCGGCACCACACGCAATGTATTGAAGGCCTGCTGGGCCCATTTCAGGAAGCGGTATCGCTCCGTGTTGCGCTGGTATTCATACGCGAGGTTCTTGTTGAAGGCGCCGGCATGGCCGGCCTCGTCGACGATCAGGGAATGATCGATGACAAGATCGACGGGAATCAGCGGATTGACGCGGCTCGCATCGTCCCCGAGGCCCTGCATCGCGCTCCGCATGGCCGCGAGATCGACGAGGCCCGGCACCCCGGTATAATCCTGCATCAGCACGCGCGCGGGATGGAACGCGACCTCGGCCTGCTGTCCGGACCGAGGTTTCCAGTTGGCGAGCGCCAACACGTCCTGGTCCGAGATCCCGTTCCGGCCGGAATTGCGGACCATGTTCTCCAGCAGGATCTTGAGGCAGAACGGCATCCGCCCAATGTGGGCAAGATCGTTCTGCGCGAGCGCCTTCAGGTCGAAATACGCGATATGCTGCCCGCCGACATCGAGTGTCCGACGGATGCTTGCTTTCAGGGACATCATGAAATCCGTGTTCGAAACGACGACATTATCGCTGCGGCTTGTGCTTCGACGTGCTTGAGGAGGCGCCTGAGGCCGCCCCGGGCGCGGCGCTGACCGACAAGCCCGCCCTCGCGGCGGCGATATGACGACGCATGGTCAGTTCGGCCAGTTCTGCGTCGCGATCCGCCAGGGCGTCCGCGATCCGGCGGTGTTCGACGAAGGCGCGCCGCACGCGCCCGGCAATTCGCCTCTGCCGACGGCGGCACAGTCGGATGAGATTGTAATACTCGCCGCAGAGCAGATTGATGAGGGTCTCGTTGCGGCTGCACTTGACGATGAAAAGATGAAAATCGTCGTCGGGATCACCCTGAAGATCCTCGATATTGAAGGTGCTTTCGTCGAGATGGGCCTCATGCCGGGCCAGGATAAGCCGCAACTGCTCGATCTCGGCGTCGCTGATCCGGATTGCCGCTTCCCGCGCGGCCATTCCTTCAAGCGCCTCGCGCACCACGAAGATCTCCTGGATCTTCTCGGGCGTCAGCTCGATCACACGTGCGCCGACATGCGGGGCGCGTGTCACGAGCTTCCGTTCCTCCAGACGGCTGATGGCCTCCCGGAGAGGAGCCCTGCTGGTCCCGAGCTGTCGCGCCAGCTCCGGCTCGCTCAGCTTCTCGCCCGGCTGGAGCTGCCCCCGCAAGATGGCGTCGCTGAGCTGGTTCAGGATGCGGTCGGCCGTGGTCAGCCTCTCATCCACATCGTTTGATGGCTCTCCTGACATTCGGCATCTCCTCACCCTGGTCTCTACACTCCTCGCGGCTCAATCGTCAAGAAGTGTCGACAATGTTCGAGTAATCAGGCTATCAATTGTCATAATTACCGTCTTTATCAGAGAGATTGTCGACATTGATGCTTGACAAGCCCTCGGCTCCGGGATCGAATGAGGGACATGCAGCGCGCAATATCGATCCGCTGCCAACAACAAGCCGCCCAACTGCGTGGAGAAGGCGGCCGTCAATCGATGAACCCAAGCAGCACGCCGCTGCCAGAGGCATCTCTGCAAAAACGCTCCGGAGGAACCATGCCCTACTCTCGCAGAACAATCCTGCACACCGCCGTTGCAACCGTCGTTGCAACGATCCTTTCGACTGCCGCCATTGCCCAAGACAAGGACTTCAAGATCCTGATCCCCAGCGGTCCGGGCGGAGGCTGGGATCAGACGGCACGCGCCATGCAGCAGGCCCTGATGCAATCGGGCGTCGCCAAGGGCGTGCAGGTCACGAACGTTCCGGGCGCAGCCGGAGCCATCGGCCTCGCTCAGTTCGTCAACAACACGAAAGGCGATCCCAGCCAGCTCATGATGAGCGGATCGGCCATGGTGAGCGGAATCCTGACGAACAATGCACCGGTCAAACTCGATCAGGTGACGCCGATCGCTCGCTTGATGGCCGAATACCTCGCTGTCGTGGTACCGCCGGATTCTCCGATCAAGACGGCGAAGGACCTGATGGATCGCGTGAAGGCCGATCCGGCTAAAGTCACCTGGGGCGGGGGAGCGGCAGGCGGGATCGATCATGTCGCCGTAGGCCTGTTCACGAAGCTCGCTGGAGTCGATCCGGGAAAAATGAATTATGTCGCCTTCTCGGGCGGCGGAGAGGCCCTCGCGGCGATCCTCGGCGGCAAGGTGACGGCCGGCATCTCCGGCTACGGCGAGTTCGAAAGCCAGATCAAGGCCGGCAAGTTGCGCCTGGTTGGAATTACGTCGGCCAGCCGCATTCCCGAGATCGATGCTCTGACTTTCAAGGAGCAGGGGGTCGATCTCGAAGTGCTGAACTGGCGTTCGGTAATGGCGGCGCCAGGAATTACACCCGACCAGAAAAAGGACATCACGACGGCCATCGAGGCGATGGCGAAATCGAAGGAATGGCAGGAGATTCTCAAGCAGAAGAACTGGGCCGATTCCTATCTGCCGGGCGACGCCTTCGCCAAATTCCTGGCGGAGGATCAGGCGCGTACCAAGGAGGTTCTGACCTCCCTGGGACTTGTCAAATCATAGGCGGACGTCTCCGCGCTCTCCGACAGACGCCGCGCCTTCGCGCGGCGTTTCTTTTTATCTCAAGTCCTTTTCCGCGAAGTGGATCCAATTCGCGGTCCAACGATGCAACAGAGCGCAGCTGCCGGGGACTTCGGCACCGGGCAGTCGCGGTGTGAGTTCGGGAACCAAACGGCTACGGTGTCCGTTGGTCGCGCTGGCTCTCGATGTCGGAGCAGCCGGTTTGCCGTTGTTGTTTTGGTTTGGAGTTTCTTTCATGCGACAAGCCCCGAAATCATCTCGATACGAGCAGGACGAAAGGGCCCGACCGGCCGTCAGATCCTTTCCGGCCGCGTGAAGGTGTCCAATGCGGCACGACCAGCACAACGTCGGGGAAGATCATGAAAGCACGCGATCGGCCTCTGTTCATGCCTATCTGTACGATGCGGACGGCCACGATCGCGAGGTGGCGCTCGACGGGCTGTGCATCCGGGACCTCGGCGAGCGCAACCTGCTCTGGGTCGATGTCGGCACTCGGGACCGTCAGGTTCTCGAGCCTCTGGTCGGGCTGTTCGATCTCAAGAGGGATTCGCTTCGCGAGTTGCTGCACCCGCAGGACGACCTCTATCTCGACAACTATGGGGAGTATTTCCAGTTCGACGTCGTGGCGCTCAGCCCGGTAGGCGAGAGTGGGCATGAGGCATGGCTGCCGAGGCACCGGGCCGTGCACCTGGAATTTCTCGTCGGGCCACGATGGATCATGACTGTCCATGACGGAGACCTGCCGTTCCTGCGAGCCTTTCGCGAACAGGACAAGGGCGAAACCCTGATCGGTGCCTTAAGCCCGCCGGCCCTTGTGGCATCGCTCCTCGATTGGCATCTCACCGCCTATTTCGATGCCCTTACCGCCCTCGAGGCCTTCCTCGACCACCTGGATGAGACTATGCTCACCCGTGCCGCCAAGCGCAGTCTTCTGCCGGGCGTCGTCGAGGTGCGCCGGCGCGTGTCGCGACTCCGACGGCTGCTCGCGTCGCACCGTCTTGTGTTCTATGGCCTGTCCCGGCCCGACTTCGCCCATGTGGTGGAATCGGACGCATCCTCGCATTATCGCTCCTTGGAGCGACGTTTCGAGCGCGCGGTGGACGCGGTCGATCATGCCCGGGATCTCGTCAACGGGTCCTTCGATCTCCTCACCACACGCACAGCCGAGGCGACCAACGACCTGGTGCGCCGTCTCACCTTCGTCACCCTCCTGCTGGGCGTGTTCAGCGCCATCGCGGGCATTTTCGGGATGAATTTCGAGATCCCGTATTGGCATTGGGGAGCGGAGGGCTTCTGGGGAGTGATCTCGGCCCTGGTATCCGTGAGCATCGGCGTGACCGTGGTCGCCCGGCGCAGAAACTGGATTTAAAGCATCGAACGCGGGAATTGGGAGCTGGGTTTGCGTGAAAAGTGGATCAAAAACATAGGACTTACGACATCGGATGCGGATGTGATGTCACGTCCGATGCTGGAGAGCTGATTCCACGCCAGCGGAATCAGCTCTTTTCGTTGGTGTGCCGCATTCTTGACGGCGCACCGATCCACATGGCCGTTAAAGGCCCCAAGCCTCCGAGGGCGCTCAGATGGCCTGCACGAGCTGATCGATGCTGGCCTTGGCGTCGCCGTAGAACATGCGGGTGTTGTCCTTGTAGAAGAGCGGGTTCTCGATTCCGGAATAGCCCGTCCCCTGCCCGCGCTTCGACACGAAGACCTGCTTGGCCTTCCAGACCTCGAGAACCGGCATCCCGGCGATCGGGCTGTTCGGATCCTCCTGGGCGGCCGGGTTCACGATGTCGTTCGAGCCGATGACGATCACCACGTCCGTCGCGGCAAAGTCGTCGTTGATCTCGTCCATCTCCAGCACGATGTCATAAGGAACCTTGGCTTCGGCGAGCAGCACGTTCATGTGTCCCGGCAGGCGACCGGCGACGGGATGAATGGCGAACCGCACCTCTTTGCCCTTGGCTCGCAGGCGGCGCGTCAATTCCGACACCGATTGCTGGGCCTGCGCAACCGCCATGCCGTAGCCCGGCACGATCACGATGCTGTCCGCCTCCTCGAGCGCCGCCGCCACTCCGTCGGCATCGATGGCGATCTGCTCGCCGGCGATCGCCATGACCGGGCCGGCGGTGGTGCCGAACCCGCCGAGGATCACGCTGATGAAGCTTCGGTTCATCGCCTTGCACATGATGTAGCTCAGGATGGCACCCGAGGAGCCGACCAGCGCGCCCGTGACGATCAGCAGATCGTTGCCGAGGGTGAAACCGATGGCCGCGGCCGCCCAGCCCGAGTAGCTGTTGAGCATCGAGACCACCACGGGCATGTCGGCCCCGCCGATTCCCATGATCAGATGATAGCCGATGAAGAACGCCAGAAGCGTCATCGCCACCAGCGTCCAGATGCCGGCCCCCTGCACGTACATCGCCAGAAGGATCAGCGAGAGCAGCGCTGCGCCTGCATTGAGCCCGTGCCCGCCGGGCAGCTTCTTCGCCTTGCCGCTCACCTGGCCGGCAAGCTTGCCGAAGGCGATCACGGAGCCGGTGAACGTCACCGCGCCGATGAACACGCCGAGGAACACCTCGACCTTGAGGATCGCGATCTCGACCCCGGTCTTGTGCGCGAGCACCCCGGCAAAGCCCGTGAGCGTCTGCCGCGCGGCCTCGTCCAGGGCGAGCACGCGCTGCAGTTCGAGCTCGGCGTTGAAGCCGATGAACACGGCCGCGAGACCGACGAAGGAATGCAGCGCCGCCACCAGCTGCGGCATCTCGGTCATCTCGACCCGTTTCGCCACGTACCAGCCCAGGCCCGAGCCGATCACCAGCATGACGGCGATGACGGCATAATGGCCGACGCCCGGACCGAATACGGTTGCGCCCACCGCCAGCGCCATGCCGGCCATGCCGTACCAGACGGCCCGCTTGGCGCTCTCTTGGCCCGAGAGGCCTCCGAGCGACAGGATGAACAGGATAGCGGCCGCCACATAGGCCGCGGAGACGATTCCAACGCTCATCGGACGATCTTCCTTCTACGACTTCTGGAACATGGCGAGCATCCGGCGCGTGACCAGGAAGCCGCCGACGATGTTGATCGTCGCGATCAGGAAGGACAGCGCCGCCAGGCTCACCACGAGCCAGTGGCTCGACCCCACCTGCAGCAGTGCTCCCAGGATCACGATACCGGAGATGGCATTGGTGACGGCCATCAGCGGAGTGTGCAGCGAATGGCTCACGTTCCAGATCACCTGGAAGCCGACGAAACAGGCGAGCGCGAAGACGGTGAAATGGGCCATGAAGCTCGCTGGGGCATAGGCTCCGATCAATGCAACCAGGAGGCCGCCCAGGACAAGCAGCCCGACCTGTGTCCTGGTCTGGCTCCTGAAAGCTGCAACCTCCTGCGCGCGCTTTTCCTCGCGGGTGAGCTCCTTCGGCTTGTCCTTCGGTTTGGCGGCGGCGATCGCCCGCACCTTGGGCGGCGGAGGCGGATAGGTGATGGCCCCCTCATGCGTCACGGTCGCTCCGCGGATCACGTCGTCGTCCATGTCGTGGACGATGGCGCCGTCCTTCTTGGGCGTCAGATCGGCCAGGAAGTGGCGGACGTTGTTGGCATAGAGGGTCGAGGCCTGAGCGGCCATGCGGCTCGGGAAATCGGTATAGCCGACGATGGTGACGCCGTTCTCGGTCACGATCTTCTCGTCCGGCACAGTCAGATCGCAGTTGCCGCCGCGCTCGGCCGCGAGATCGACGATCACGGAGCCCGGCTTCATGGCCTGCACCATGTCGTCCGTCCATAGCTTCGGGGCCGGCCTTCCGGGAATCAGCGCGGTCGTGATGACGATGTCCATCTCGGGCGCGAGCTCGCGGAACTTGGCGAGTTGCTTCTCGCGGAACTCGGGACTGGAGGGCGCGGCATAGCCGCCGGTGGCGGCCCCGTCCTGCGCGTCCTCGAACTCCAGGAACACGAACTGAGCGCCCATGGACTCGATCTGTTCGGCGACCTCGGGGCGTACGTCGAACGCATAGGTGACCGCGCCGAGCGAGGTCGCCGTTCCGATGGCGGCAAGCCCCGCGACGCCGGCGCCGACGACGAGCACCTTGGCGGGCGGGATCTTGCCGGCGGCCGTGACCTGGCCGGTGAAGAAGCGGCCGAAATGGTTGCCGGCCTCGATCACGGCGCGGTAACCGGCGATATTGGCCATGGAGGAGAGCGCGTCCATCTTCTGGGCGCGCGAGATGCGCGGCACCATGTCCATGGCGATGAGGGTAACGCCTTGCGCCCTTGCCAGCTCCAGAAGCTCTGAGTTCTGCGCCGGCCAGAAGAACGAGATCAGCGTCTGGCCGGGACGCAGCTGCGCGATCTCGGCCGCGACGGGCGGCTGCACCTTCGCAACCACATCGACCGCGGACAGCAGGGACGCCGCATCCGGCGCGACGGTCACGCCCGCCTCAGCGTAGGCCGCATCCGACAGTCCCGCGCTCGCCCCGGCCCCGGCCTCGACGAAGCACGCATGTCCGAGCTTCTGCAGCTGACGCGCGGATTCCGGCGTCAGAGCAACACGCCTCTCGCCAGGAGAGATCTCCTTGAGTGCCCCTATCTTCATCGTCTGAGATCCTTAGAAACGTCGGTGAGCCCGGCCGATCATGCCGTCGCGGAACAGCGCCGGCAAGCGGGTCGGCCGAGCCGTTGAGGCGGGCTGCCCGCCGGGTCTCTTCCCGGCGGGATGGGAATATCGGCTTCTAGAGCATCGGACGTGAAAAGTGGATTCCACTTTTCGCTAGCAAGGCCCCGCGGGGTCCGGGCGATG
This sequence comes from Microvirga sp. TS319, assembly GCF_041276405.1. Classification (NCBI taxonomy): domain Bacteria; kingdom Pseudomonadati; phylum Pseudomonadota; class Alphaproteobacteria; order Hyphomicrobiales; family Methylobacteriaceae; genus Microvirga; species Microvirga sp. TS319. Next base: position 2,030,129 of record NZ_JBGGGT010000001.1, read on the forward strand.
GATTGGCGTCTAACTGTGCGCGGGCCTAGAGCTGTTTCCACTGACATGGAAACAGCTCCTACCTTTGGTGTGCCGCATTTTTGGACCGCGAACCGGATCCACCTCGCCGAAAAATGCTCTAATGCGAGACAAGAACGCCCTTGGACTCGAAGATATCGCGAATCTGCCGAACATAGCCGTGATAGGCCTTGTCCTCGTGCGTCCGCGTCCATTGACGGGGGCGTGGCATGTCGATCTTGAGGTCGAGATCGACACGGCCGGGGCGCGGCGACATGACGAGCACGCGATCGGCCAGGAACACGGCTTCGTCGATGCCATGGGTGATGAACAATACCGTATTGCGAACCCGCAGCCACATCGATTGCAGATCCATGATCATCTGCTCGCGCGTCAGGGCATCGAGAGCGCCGAAAGGCTCATCCATGAGAAGCAGACCTGGCTCCTGGATCAGTGCCCGGCAGATCGCAACGCGCTGGCGCATGCCGCCCGAGAGTTCGGAGGGATATTTGTTGCCGAAGCCTTTGAGGCCGACCTGCGCGAGCAGCTCCTCGGCCCGCGCGCGGTATTTTGCAAGATCCAGGTGCTTGATCTCGATCGGAAGCAGGATGTTGTCGAGGACCGTGCGCCAGTAGAGAAGAAGATCCGATTGAAAGACCACCCCGGTCTTGGGATGTGGCCGGTTGACCTTTTCTCCGTCAATCGCGATGTTGCCGGTCGAGGCAGGCGTCAGACCCGCGAGCAGCGAGAGCAACGTGCTCTTACCGCACCCGCTCGGCCCGACCACCGCCACGAAGCTCCCCGGCTCGATCTGGAGGTCGATTTTATCGAGGGCGAGGACGTCGTCGTCCTCTCGCGTCTGGTAGCTTTTCGAGAGCCTCGATATGTCGACTGCGGCCCCGCTGGTCTGGCTAGAGATACCCATTGAACTGCCTCACTGTACGTCCCTTGATGTGGCCAAACGCCATTCACGTGTCTCACTTGCACCTGTCTCACTTGGCGGCGTCGCGCTTGTAGGTGACGCGAGACTCCACCATATCGACGACGAAGTAGAGCAGCACGCCGATCGCCGAGATTGTCACGACGGTTGCGAAGTTGAGCGTGGTGTCGAACAGCGAGTTCGCCTGAAGCTGCAGGTATCCGAGGCCCCGTTCGGCGGAAACGTATTCGCCGATGACCGCTCCGATCACGGCCAGAGAAACCGCCACTTTGAAGCCCCCGAAGATATTCGGCAGCGCCGCGGGAAGACGGATCTTGAAGAAGATCTGCCACTCGTTCGCCCCCATGGAACGGGCCAGGTTCACGAGGTTCTTGTCGAGGGACTGCAGGCCAACGACGGTCGAGATGACAATCGGAAAAAAGGAGATCAGGAACGCGAGCGTGATTTTCGGAGCCCAGCCGTAGCCGAGATACAGAACGAGGATGGGCGCGAGGGCGACCTTCGGCACCGTCTGCAGCGCAACGAGGATCGGGTAGATCGCCCGCTCGAAGGGCTTGGAATAGAAGATCGACAAAGCCAGCGGAATACCGATCACCGCTCCGAAGGTGAATCCCGCGATGACCTCGAAGAGCGTGACGTAGGAATGGGCCGCAAGCAGCGGAATTTCGCTGACGATGCGCTTTGCGATCGCCAGCGGCGTCGGCAGAACGAACTCGGAGACTCCCAACAGCGGAACCATGGCCTGCCAGGTTCCGATCAGGACAGCCGCCAGGACGAGCGCCGAGTAGCGCTCCATCCATGTGCTCCGTGCCTTTTTCTTGTGCTTCATGCTCTTCGACTGCTTCCCCAGCGCCTGACCGACGCCGACAATATCTGTGCTCGCCACCGTAGCCTCACTGCTTCAGAAGTTCGTTGGTGTAGAAGGAGGACAAAGGCTTGACGCCGCCGATGTCCTCGTCGAGCTTGATCAGCTCGATCGCGTTGGAGACGACTTTCTCGTCGATCCAGCCTACGGGCTTGCCGTCCGGATTCGGCATCGATGCGGAAGTCGCCTCGATCTGCTTCTGGATGACCTTGTCGGACGGCCCACCCTGCCAGACCCCCTTCAGAACTGCGGTCGCACCGGCGGGATCGGCTCGAGTCATGTCGATCGCTTTCGCATTCGCCGTGAGGAACTTTCTGAGTGTCGCCCCCTTCTTCTCGATGCCTGAATTGCTTGCCACCAGGGCCAGTCCAGGCACTCCCAGCCCGTATTCCGGCAGGTCGAGGGTCGGGAATGTGGTTCCGGTTCGCTCCTCGAGCACGGGAAGGTCGTTGGTCCGGTAGACGCTGACCACGTCGACCTGCTTCTGCAGGAATTGGGGAACGCGCGACTGCGCATCCATTTGGATCTTCTTGACCTTGCCGCAATCGACCTTGTTGATGTCGCAGAAGGCGCTGAGGTAAGAGGTGCCCGTCTCGCCGACGGCATGGGCGACGGTCTTGCCCTCGAGATCCTTCGGCGTCTTGACCGGTTTCTCGGGATGCGAGATGAGCGCGATGGGCGTCGTGGGCTGATACAGGGCGATGATCTTGACGGGCATCCCTTTCTGAATGGCCGAAATCGCGAAGATCCCGGGGAGCACGACGACATCTTCCTGGCCCTGGATCAGGGCACCGAGCGCGGCCTGTGCGCCCGCCCCTTCGCCGAGCTTCAGAGTCAGACCCGCGTCCTTGTACAGGCCTTTCTGCTCTCCCAGATAGAAGAAGCCGTATTCGCCCTTCAGCTTCCAGCTGAACCGGACATTGATGTCCTCCGCCATCGCGCTTTGGCTTGCCAAGGTGGCAGCGATGACAGCAGTCGCCGTTAGCGCAACTCTTCGAACGAGACCTGCGGCATGAGACATTCTTCCCTCCCGAATACGACGCCCTGTGGCGTCATCTTTCTCTGAGCGGCCTGCCGTCTTCTATGGTGAGCGTGGAGGCATTTACGAACCGCATACTTGATCTCATGTTGTGATCACAAATGGACTGTGTCAAGGGCAAGTTTCAGTCGGCCGTCGTTCGATCCGAACTCTCACGCGAAAGGCATCTCCGGCCGGCCGTGATGCTATAGTGTGGGTCAAAGAGGACCGTCGTCACGGCGGTGGGCAGCTTGGAGAAACCGACAGGGTTGATTCGGATTGCCGGAGCAAACCTTCCTTCGAAGGATGGGGAGCAGCGCTCCCGCCCAACGGGTCTCGATGATCATGCTGGAGCATCGAACGCCAAAGCAGAAACCGGCTTTGCGTGAAGCGATGCTCGAAACCAAGATGTTGAAGCATTGTGCGCAAGGCTGCACGCCGAGGCAATCGACAGCAAGGGGCAACCCGGCGAGAATACAAACCGGCTTCCGCCCTCTCCGGGACTTTTTCCGGTGAAGAGAGTTCGTTCCGCCAGCGGAATACCAGGACATCGTTCTTGCGAAAGACCGGGTCCACTTTCGCACGATGCGCAATGCGGCGAAGCAAAGTGAAAAGTGCGTGATCTCGCTCTGTCGGAATCAACTCCGGTGCGTGGACGCGAAGGTGCTGGGCAGCGATCTCATGATGGCGCTTTTGCTGAGATTGCGCGCGATGAAGACGAGCCATCCCTTTCGCTCGCCGTCGGGCCAGGCGGGCAGATATTCCGGGGGATAAACGACGTGCTGCACGCCGTGCACCACGAGGGGGCGCGGATCGCCTGCGACCGACAAGAGCCCTTTCACGCGCAGGATGCTACGGCCGCGGCTGACGAGGAGCAGCTCCATCCATTCCACGAAAGACGGCCAGTCGACTTCGCTTGCGACCTCGACCGTGAATGTCTCGATCCCGTCGCTGTGCTGGCCAACCGGCAGCGTGTTCGACATCTGGGTATAGCCCGGCTCCCAACTCTCCCGCTCTTCGAAGATATCCTGTGCGCGCGGCATCGCATTCTTGCTCGAGACGAGCGGGCTGACGCGCGCATTGATCCTGGAAATGCCGAGCCTGACGGCATCGAGCTGCCACGGCTCGACAATGTCCGACTTCGTGATGAGGATGGTATCGGCCAGGGCGACCTGCTGGCTGGCCTCCGCGAACCGTCCGATGCTGTCGAGGCCGCTGACGGCGTCCACGGCCGTGACGATGCGCCCTGCGCGGTAGCCCCGCCGCAGGCGAAGGTCGCTCATCACTGCATGCATGATGGGAGCGGGATCGGCAAGACCCGTGGTCTCGACGACGACCTGGCGAAAGCGCACCGCGTCTCCGCGCTGAGCCATCGCCAGGAGGTCCACCAGGGTCGATACGAGATCGTCGCGAACCGCGCAGCACAGGCACCCGGACGAGAGCAGTACGGCATCTTCCGAAACTTCCCTCACGAGAAGATGATCGAGCCCGACCTCGCCGAACTCGTTGATGACGACGGCCGTATCGGCCAGGTCGGGTTCACCGAGGAGGTGCGTGAGAAACGTGGTCTTGCCGCTTCCGAGAAAGCCCGTCAGCACATGAACCGGTATTCTCTGATCGGGTTCGGAGGACGACGGCTGCACGGTCAGGCGACCTCGAATATCGCATCCACCTCGACGGCGACGTTGCGCGGCAGGGAGCTGCAGCCGACGGCCGCGCGGGCATGACGCCCCGCCTCGCCGAAGACCGCCACCATCAGGTCGGACGCGCCGTTGATGACCTTGGGATGATCCCCGAAGGCCGGATCGGCATTGACGAAGCCTCCGAGGCGCACGACTCCCACGACCCTGTCGAGATCGCCGTTCAGGGCATGCCGAAGCTGGGCGAGGATGTTGATCGCGCAAAGGCGGGCCGCGGCCTGACCCTCTTCGATGGATATGCCCGCGCCGAGCTTGCCGGTGAACTTGTCCTGGCCCCCGTCCCGAGGCACCTGCCCGGACACATACACCAGATTGCCCACGCGCCGCGCCGGCACGTAGTTCGCTGCTGGAGCAACCGCGTCCGGCAGGCTGATACCCAGCTCTGCCAGCTTATGCTCGTATCGTCCCCCCATCACACACTCTCCTCAAGATACCTTGCGCGCCAAAAAGTCGAATTGCAGCTCCTGCCCCAAAGTGAAGGGCAACTCGATGCCCTGCGATCCGGCGACGCTGAGCAGCGCCCGGCAGGTTGTGCGGATATCCTGGACCACGCCGCGCTTCGCGGCCGTGGCATTCCCTGCCTTCAGGGCGGTCAGGATGGCCTCGTGGTCGGATGCGTTCCACGGCATGGAGGGGATCAGCAGCGACATGTACATCGTCGGCCCGAACTGCAGCCAGAGAGACTCGATAAGCGGACTCAGCACTTCGGATTCGGCGGCGTTGTAGAGCGTGAAGTGGAATTCCTGATTGATCGAAAGGCAGTTCATGATGTCGCGCCGTTCGATCGCCGTGAGCAGGTGCTTGTTGATCTTGGCAAGCTCGGTCGTCAGGGCCGGCGTCGCCTTTTCGACCGCGAGCTCGGTTGCCATGCCCTCCAAAAGCTCCCTCACGGCGAAGAGATGGCTCAGTTTTTCGGGGTTGAGGCGCGGTACGCGGACCGAGCCGCCCTTCGTCTCCTCCAGGGCATTCGCGGCAACGAGCCGGCTCAACACCTCCCGGACGGGCATCGGGCTGGTTCCCAAAGCCTCCGCGAGCTTGCGCAGGCTCATCACCTGACCGGGCAGAAAAGCGCCGACCATGAGGCCGCGCCGCATGTAGTTCAGAACATGCTCATGGACATGGCCGCGCTCGGGCTTGGCCTGCGCGGGTTTTTCGGTTTTTGATTTCTCACTCATCGTTGATCCATATTCCGCGCCTTCCGTCTCGCGTCCAAGGCTCTCAGGCTTCGCGGCACGCAGCCCCGAAAGGGGCCTGCGGATGCCCTCCTCGAGGCGGGACCTCGGCGGGGGAGAGTTGACGGCGCCGCGTGTGTGATCTCATAGTGTGATCAATATTCCAAACCGTGCATGATGGCAACCTGTATTCCCATCATGCCCGCAAGCGGCCGCACAATGCGGCCACGACGGACGCCATGATGCATCATATCATCTCCCTCCCTGACAGTCATGGACCGGCCCCGAACTCCGCGGCCCGGCCGGCCGCTCCCCGGGAGTTCTCCAGGCGATGACGAGCCGCTCGATGCCGATGCCGGTTCCCACCCAGGCAGTCCTTCGGGAGACGGTTGCCGCCCATGCGGCGCGGGGGCGCTACGTCCTCGGCAATGTGCGTCTCGATCCTTCCACCATGGCAGGAAGCTTCACACCGGCCGCAGACGGGGACTTCGTCCTCGCCGACCTGACCGTCGAGGCCGGAAAGATCGCGAGGATTGCTGCCCCGCTCTCTGCATCCGAACGCTCCGGCGACGATGGGGCTCCTGTCGTCGATATCGGCGGACGGGTGGCGCTTCCCCTGTTTGTCGACTGCCACACCCATCTCGACAAAGGCCACATCCTGCCCCGAACGAGTGACGCCGATGGTGCCTTCGCGACCGCGTTGTCCGCCGCCAAAGCGGACCGGGAGGCGAACTGGTCGTTCGAGGATCTACTGCGCCGCATGGACTTCTCCTTGCGCTGCGCCCACCACTACGGAACGAGAGCCGTCCGGACGCATCTCGACTCGCAGCCGCCGCAGGACGCGGTTTCGTGGCCGGTCTTCCGGGATCTTCGGGAACAATGGCGCGATCGGATCGATCTGCAGGGCTCCTGCCTTTTCGGCATCGATTTCGCCCGCGACGAGGCGTTCCTCGCACGAATTTCACAGGTGGTCGCCGCCTGCGGCGGCGTGCTCGGCGCAGTCGCCTACCCCGTTCCCGACTTCGACAGGCTTCTCGACAGGATGTTCGCGGCCGCAGGACGCTACGGCCTCGATCTCGATTTTCATGCCGACGAAACGGCAGACCCTTCGTCGGATTGCCTTCGGCGCATCGCTCTTGCGGCCCTTCGGGCGAAGGGACGCGGCAAGGTGCTGGTCGGACATTGCTGCTCCCTCGCAAGCCAGCCAGCATCGACCGTCGGGGACACGCTCGGCCTTGTCGCCGATTCCGGAATTGCGGTCGTGTCCTTGCCCACCTGCAACCTTTACCTGCAGGACCGTCGTCACGACGGCACGACGCCCCGATGGCGCGGCGTCACGCTTCTGCACGAGATGAGGCGCTACGGCATTCCCGTCGCGCTCGGTTCTGACAATACCCGGGATCCGTTTCACGCCTACGGCGATCTCGACATGCTCGATACCTATCGCCTCGGCACGCGCGTTCTTCATCTCGACAATCCGACTGGAACCTGGCCGACGACCGTCTCGACGACCCCGGCGGCCATCATGGGGCTCGATCGGACTGGAGAAATCCGCGAAGGACTGTGGGCCGACTTCATCCTGTTCGAGGGCCGTTCCTGGTCCGAGATCCTGTCGCGCCCGGAAGGCAACCGCGTCGTCATCCGGGCCGGCTGCCCGCAAACCTCATCCCTGCCTTCCTACGCAGAGCTCGACGGGCTCGCCGGCCTGGCTCCGGATTGACCCCGACATACGGTTTCGCCCGACGGGGAACGGCGGGCGAGCGCATCGTGCGAAAAAGTGGCCCCTGTTTTTTGCACGATGCGCTCTTCCCACGAAGGGAGCATCGGACCCAAAAGTGGATTCCACTTTTCACGTCCGATGCTCCAGGACGACGGGAAGACGACACCGACGTTAAACGGCAGCGCCCACCTGATACAGCTCGACCTTGGTTCCGTCCGGATCGGCGATGTAGATCGTCAACCCGTAAGGGCCGTTGTGGAGCTCATTGTAGTAGCGCACGCCGGCTTTCTTGAGCTTGGCGTCGAGCGACCGAACGTCATTGACCTCGAACGCGATGTGGTCGAGCTGACGATGACCGGCCTCGCGGCCGTTAATGAGCGCGATGCCCTGATGGAAGGCGGTGAACGGCCGTCCGTCGGCGAGCGGCTTGGCCGGCCTGATCGTGAACCCGAGCAGATCGGTGTAGAAGTCGACCGACTTCTCGATGTCGGACACCATGATCAGCTGATGACCGTAACTCGTCACACGGGGCTTTATCTGGTCGCCAATCCAGTCGAGAACGTCCGATGAGGAGGCCACCTCGCAGAAATACTGCTTCCAGACCTGCTTGGCCGTGGCCTCCCAATCCGGGTTGACGCCCGAAATACAGTCGTCGACCGCGACGACGTCGAGGTCGCGGAGATAGGCTTCGCGGATGCTCGTCTCCACGCAGGCATTGGTCGTGGCTCCCGTGACGAAGAGGTGCTGCGTACCGAGCATCTTCAGCATCATCTCGAGGCGTGTCTCGTAGAAGGCTCCGAAACGGTGCTTGCGGATGACGAAGGACGGGTCGAACGCGGCCAGGGGCTTGAGCTCGTCGATGATCTCCTCGTCCCAGCTGCCTGCCAGGGCCGAGACCTGCTTGCGGCGGGCGGTATGGCCCAGAAGCTTCTTCTTGGCGCGATTGTGGTCGAGGGCGAAATGCTCCTGCATCGTCCAGATCACCGGGATCCCGACGTCCTGGCATCTCTTGATGAGCCGGGCGAGCGGCGGAACGATTGATGCCAGGCGCTTCGTGTCGACCCCGGAGATGCCGAGCGTGCCCTTCTCATGGATGAACGCATTCTGCAGGTCGATGACCAACAGCGCCGACTTACGATAGTCGAGGACTTCCAAGCTCATCTGTGTTCCTCCGGCTTGTCGTTCTTGTTCTCTGCCATGTCGATGCCGAGAACGCCGCCGCGCCCCCAGCTGTCCTTGGCGGTTTCATGGATGACGACGTGCAGGTGATCGGGCTTGCATGCGGCCTCTTCCACCATGGCCTTCGTGATGGCCCTGACGAGGTTGCGCTTCTGCTCGACGGAGCGCCCCTCCCACATCTCGACGATGACGAACGGCATGTCTCTCCCCTTCCTTCTCTCTGGATGTTGTTCTAAAGCGTCGGACGTGAAATCGAACGCACGTCCGACGCTTTAACATTTTGACGGTGAGCATCTTTTCATGCAAAACCGGTTCCCACTTCCCGCGTTCGATGCTCCCTTCTTAGATCAGCGCATCGTGCGGAAAACCGGGTCCACTTTTCCGCACGATGCGCTAGCCTGCCCAAACCGGCGCGGCCGGTGCGAAGCCGGTGACGAAGTCGTTGTCGCCTTTGTCGCTTCCGCTGATGAGCCAAAGCGGACGGTTGGCGTAGTTGATCAGGACCTGCTCCTCCATGCAGAGGCGGTGCGCAGGATGCTGCGGGTCGCGATCGAAGCGGCTGGTCGCCGGCATGATTCTGATGACGAAGAGCGGCTCCGACGGCTGGAACTCATCGAGCGACTCCGGTCCGATCGCATGGATTCCGACGGCTTTGGGACGCGGCCGAGCGGACCCGACTGGGAGCAGCACCACGGCCCCGGATAGAGGCGACACCGGCCAGTAGCGCCCCTCCCTTCCCTCTTGCAGAAACCCTACGTAGCGGCCCGCCTCCACGAACAACTCGCTGTCCCAAAGAATGAGATCCGGTCCGATGACCGCCCGTGCGGCATCGATCACGGGCTGGCTCTCGCACAGTTCGAGAAAGCACCAGGGATCGGTCAGCCCGATCCCATGGCCCCATGGGTTATGGATGCCCGACAGTCTTTCCTGACGGATCGTTTCCTTGCTGGCCACGATCGCCGCCACGGCCCCGAGGACCGATAGCCGCCCGGGCATCAGCGGGTCCCGACCCGCAAGATCCAGCTGGAAAGACCGCATCGCGGTCATGACGGCAGCGTCACGCATCGGCCGCGGCCATAGTGTCCTTCGGCGACGGTGCCTTGCTCGTAGACGACCTCGCCGCGCGCGACCGTCATGACGGGCCAACCTTTCAGCGTCCAGCCTTCATAGATGCAGGTGCCCTTTCCCGTGTGATTCACGGTGCGCTCCTCGTCGAGGTCGACGAGCACGAGGTCGGCGTCGAAGCCGACATCGATGTGGCCCTTGCGAGGCCAGAGGCCGAAGCGGCGGGCGGGATTGAACGAGTTCATCTCGACGAGGCGGGTGAGCGGGAGCCCCCGCTGATGCACCCCGAAATGGAGCATCAGGGACAGCTCCCAGGGGAAGGACACGACACCCGGGAACTCGGTCCACAGGTCCTCTCCCTTCTTGGGCAGGAAGGGCACGTGATCGGTGCCCAAGCTGTAGACAGAACCGTTCAGCATACCCTGCCAGAGCCCCTCGAGTTCATTCCAATCCCGCAGCGGCGGCGAGATCTTGGCCCGCATGTCGAGATCCTCGTCGTAGCAGGTCCTCGTGAGATAATGCGGGCAGGTCTCGACCGTCACATGAACGCCGCGGGCTTGCGCCTCTGCCGCGAGCACCGGTCCCATGCCGACCGAGGTGTGGACCAGATGCAGAGAGCACCCGGTCTTCTCGGCGAGGAAAATCATGCGGCGGATGGTCTCCACCTCACAGAAGGCAGGACGCGATTCCGTGTAGGCGCCGAGATCCTGGCGGCCCGACGCGGCGATTTCCTTCTTGATCCAGGAAGCGATCTGCGTGTTCTCGCAGTGAACGTTGATCACGCCCCCCGGGACCTTGGACAGGATGCGCATGGCGGCATAGACCCAGCCGTCGGTCGCCGGCACGATGCCGATCGGATTGTCCGGCTCGTAGCCGAAATAGCATTTGAACGATTTGACGCCCGTCTTGGCGATGATCTCCGGAATCTCGGCGATATGCTCCTCGCGCTGGATTCCGAAATGAAACCCGAAATCGACGACGGAGTTCTCCTCTCCGATCGCCTTCCGCTCCTCATAGAAGGGTAGATAGGATTCCTTGAGGTTGCGAATGTAGAGCAGGATCGTCGTCACGCCGCCCGATGCGGCGGCCGCAGTCTCGGTCCGCATGTCCTCGGCGAAGGGAAACTTCACACCGAGATGGCAGTGGGGATCGATGAGACCCGGCATCAGGACGCGTCCTTCGGCGTCGATCGTCCGGGTGGCATCCGGCAGAACCGCGTCGGCGCCCGTGAGGACGATCTTGCCTCCCTGAACCGCCACGCCCCCATGGAACTCGCCGTCGTGACGAACGACGCGGGCATTCTTGATTACCAAATCCGCTTTCATTGCCTTTGCTCCAGAATCCCTTCGATCCGACGAAGAATGCCGCTCCACTGGCTGCGACCGACGGTGATCGGTGCCCGCGCTCCCATGCCGCGCGCCCAGATGGCCTTGAGTCCCCTCGCAGCCGCCGCCTCGCGGTCGATGGTTCCCGGGGGCGCCGCCACGTCGACGAGGAGTGCGTGTTTCGGCAGGAGAGCGAGCTGCTCCGCACCGATCAGCTTCTTGGGAACCGTCCCGATGACGATGTCCATCTCGGGCAGGATGTGGGAAAGCTGCTCCAGCGTGAAGGATTCCGCGCCGGCCGCGTAAGCGGCCGCCCGCTGCACGGGGTTGCGCGCCGCGACATGGACCTTGGCGCCGAGAGCGACGAGCGTGCTCGTCAGGAGCGACCCGATCGTGCCTTGGCCCACCAAGCAGACATTCGCCTTGTGGATGGTGATCTGGGTGTTCTCGATGATGACCTTGAGCACGCCCTCCACGATCGCGGGGCCGCGCAGCAGCATCAGGTCGACATCCCATTCGTACTCGTGCAAGGAAATGCCGAGCGCCTCGCAATGAGACTTCAGGTTCGCGTCGGCCCAACCGAGAATGATGTGCCCGGGTCTTCTCATTCCCGCCAGCATGTCCCGCGTCGGGATGATCTTGTCCGGGGCCTTCGGGGCGAACAGCGCGCCTTCCGCCGAGATGCCCGGAATGGGAAAGAGAGCGATGTCGGCGCCTTTCAAAGCGTCCGCAGCGTCTGAGGCGTGATAGACGCCTTCAATGCCCTCTTCGGGCCATGGAAAACCATAGGCCCGGACCACGGCTCCGGCCCGAACGGCGCAGCGTGCGATCTCCTGCTCCCGCGCATCGCCCGCCACGATGGCGATCACTGTATCGTGCCAGCTCATCACATTCTTACCTTTTCAATGACCTGCTGCTTGGACAGCCCGGCAATTCCCATCGCTTCCGCCGTGCGCCCGCCGTCGCGGTAGTCCGTTCCGACTGCAATCTGAGCCAGGCGATAGAGCGCCTCCGCGACCGGAGCTTCGACCTTCGCGATCCGGGCGAATTCCAGGAAAGGCAGCAGGCCGTGACCGAAATCCTCTTTGTAGTAGCGGTTCTGCAACGAATCCGGCCCCTTGATGCGGCTGTTGGCCGTGCCCCCCGAAATCGCCGCGCGATAATCGGCGGTATCCATCACGTCGGGTTCGACCGTGCCGAGGAGCTTCATCTCCTCGATGAGATTCGGGAGCTTGTGCCCGAAGGCTTCGGCGACGGCGAGGCGCTCCCGGTCGAGCTGCTGCATGACGCGGGCCACGCCGGGCGTCATGGCATCGACATAGAACGTGAAGTCGCCGCCCGTGGCTTCCACCCAGGCGGCCGCCAGGACGGCGCCCGGCGGATGCAGGATCATGTTCACATTGGAAAGATCGGACGCAATCACGTCCTCGACGGGGACAAGACCGGGATAGAGCGTCGCGGCGATCTCGATGGCATGGGCGCCGCCCTTGAGGCTTGCAGCCTTCAGGTGCTTTGCGCGTCCGCTGATCGTGACGCCGTCAGGACGGTATTTCCGCGCCACGTAGGTCATCGTGGAGAATTCGACAACGGGAGGCGCCGCCCGGCCGCTCCGGGAGAACGTTTCGGCGAATTCGAGCGCTCCGCCGGTATGCCCGGGATTGAGCACGACGAGCTTGTCGGAGGGCCAGCCGGCGGCGGCCAGGGCGGCCGCCATCGCAGAGTGCGTGAATGTCGGCAGCACGACGACCGCCACGTCGACGCCGGAGATCGCCGCCTTAAGGTCGGTGGTGATCAGGGCCGGGTTCGCGACGCCTTCGCCGAGCTTGCCGTCGTAAGCGATTCCGCCGAGCCGGACGTGAGGCTCCAGAGTGTCGGGTGAGCGTGCCCAGAAGTGAACATCATGGCCTGCTTGGATCAGCTCGACGACAGATGCCGCGCCGCCTGCTCCTGCGCCCAGTACTGCTACTTTCATGTCTTTCCTCCGAGGGCGGAAGCGCAGTCGGATCGCCGGTCCCATCAGGCACCGCCGGCTCTGCCTTCTCGTCTCCCTGACTTGGTCTTATTATTTGATCACAGTTTATGATCACATACGTGCTTGTCAAGCATGAGAACGAAATTTTGCCTTCGTCGTGCATGGGTCGAAAGCACTGCGCGCTCGGCGAATATCGCCAACCGGACAGGGCGCAGGAACGAACACACGCGCAGGATGACAGGAGCGCGAGCGCTCCGGAATGGTCCATAAGAACGAGACAGCTGAGGAAGAGACGAATGTCGCGTTCGTCCCTCCTCGATCGATAGCGATTTTTTGCGAAAGAGATCCGCTTCGGCGAGAAAGTGGTCCCGGTTCTTCGCAAGAACGATGTGCTAGGCGACCGCCGGGATGGTGCTTCGTTCCGGCGCGCGGAATTCCTGCTCGATGCACTGAGTCACCATTTGCGCCGTCGCGGCGGACAGCGTCCACCCAAGATGGCCATGGCCCGTATTGTAGAAGACTCCCGGCAACCGCCCCTTTCCGACGCGCGGCATCATGTTGGGCATCATCGGACGCAACCCGGCCCAGGGAACGACCCGGTTGGTGCCGACAGCCGGAAACAGCATCCGGGTCCACTCCACGAGAGGCTTGACCCGATCATCGCGGATGTCGCGGTTCATGCCGTTGAACTCGGCCGTCCCCGCTACCCGGAAACGGCCGTTGCCCAGCCGGCTGGTGACGATCTTGGCGCGATCGTCGAGAAGGCTCACCCATGGGGCTCCTCTCTGGCTTTGCTCGTCGTCCAGATGCACGGTGATGGAATAGCCCTTGACGGGATAGATATTGACCCGGTCGCCGAGCATGCCGGCGAAATGCCGGCTGGCCGCACCCGCGCATATCACCACGACGTCGGCCTCGATGGTGTGGCGGGAAATGTCTCCGCCATCGGACGGCGAGCCGAGCGAATAGCCGATGCGGTAGGTCTGGTTTCGGGCGATGTCGTCGACCGCTGCATCATAGATGAAGCGGACACCCCGCCGCTGGCAGGCCCTGGCGAGACCGGATGTGAACTTATGAATATCGCCCGTCGAGTCCGACGGCGTATGAAAGCCACCATAGAAGTCGCCGTGCAGGGCGGGCTCGATCGATTTCACTTCGGCCGCCGTGACAGGCCTGCGCTCCAGTCCCCCTTCGATCAGCAGGGAGTTGACCTTGCGCGCGTGCTCGAAGCTCGGCTTGTCCCAGTAGATGTGCAGAATGCCGCGCCGGACGTGATCGAAGTCGATTTTCTCCCGCTCGGCGATGGCGAACAGGTATTCGCGCGCGGATATCGCCAGACGGGTGGTGTCCACCGTATTCCTGCGATAGTGGGCGATGTTCGAGACGAACTCCGCCAGCCAGGAGTATTTGTGCCAGCTCGGAAGCGGGTTGAGCAGCAATGGAGCGTCGGCCTTGAGCATCCATTTGATGCCCTTCAGCACCGTCGATCCGTGGTTCCACACCTCCGCGTTGCTGGCGGAGAGCTGCCCGCCATTGGCGAAGGAGGTTTCCATCGCCGCGTAACGCTGGCGCTCGATCACCGTCACGGAATAACCGCGCTCGAGCAGGGCATAGGCCGTGGTGACGCCGGTCACGCCGGCGCCGATAATGACAACATGGGACATAGGATCCTCCAGGACCGAAGTGAACGCGGATTAAAAATCCGCCGCTGTCCCCAATCTGTCTCTGTACCTGAGAGCTTGGCCGCAGCGAGGAAGCGGCTGCGGGTTTCCCCTTCGGTGGGCACGCGCAGTGCCTCTCTCCAGATCGTTCAGCAGCATGGTCACCCTTGCCTGAGAGTTTCCTGGGGGGTTGCTCCGTCGGCGCCGGCGGTGCGCGACGCGCACCCCCGATCTCTCCCATGCAGCCTCTTGAACGCAGTTGTCTCTGTCGATGAAATGACTCGCGCGGGCCGCGCTTCGTCAGTTGCCTTCGTCGTACAGAGTTGTCGTCGTCTCGACATCCTCCTTGTGCAGACCGGCCCGCTCCACTGCGGCCGCCGCGAGGGTGCGCGCCATCCGGCGAATTTCGGCCTCGTCGACGCCCTGCACCTTGCCGTCCGCATACAGAACCTGTCCGTCGACCCAGGTCTGTGTGATCGAAGCCGTGGACGCGGAGAACACGAGCGCCTGGAGAGGATCGTAGAACGGTGTCCATTCGACGTGGTCGAGATCGAACAGGATGAAGTCCGCCTTCTTGCCGACCTCCAGCGAGCCGATCTCATCATCCCACATCAGCGCCCTGGCACCTTCGATAGTGGCGGCCCGAAGCGCCTGCCTGGCCGTGAAGACATCCGGCTTCAGACGAGCGTCCTTGAACATGCCGGCGACGACCAGCATCTGCCGCATCAGGTTCATGTTGCCCGCGGCCGAGACGCCGTCGGTGCCGAGTCCGACCTTCACGCCGGCCTTGACCATCTCCGGATACTTGCCGATGGCCGTCGCACCCTTGCCGAGCTTGAAGGACGAGCAAGGGCAGAAGGCGACGCTCGCGCCCCGCTGGGCCAGCAGGCGAACCTCGGCATCGGATACCGCCGCGCCATGGGCGATCACCAGATTGTGGCCAATGCCTCCTGCCCGATCGATGCGGGTGATCGGCCAGCAGCCATATTTGCTCTCGCACACGTTCGCCTCCTCGATCGAGGTGGCGAGGTGATAGGTCGTGCCGACGCCGAGCCTCTCCGCGAGCTTGACGGCGCCCACATGGAGCTCGAGACTGCACGGCTCCTTGCCTTCGATGTTCACCCAGCAACGCGCGCGCCCGTCCAGCGCTCCGTTGTAGCGTCTGACGCAATCCTCCAGGACCTCGAGCGCGGCTTCGGCATTCGGGAAGAAATGGTGATCGGCCATTTCCTGGGTCCAGCCGCGCGGTAGCTCTGCGGGCGGATTATCGGCCGCATGGCGCCCGGTGATGCCCCGGATCCCAGTCTTCTCCATGGCCCGGACGACGATGCCGGGATCGTATTGGGACCCCATGTCGAGGAAGCAGGTCGTGCCGCAGCGAAGCATCTCGGTGATCCCGAGCAGCGCCCCCCAATACTCGTCCTCCTCGGTGATATGCGCGTAGAAAGGCTTGGCCCAATGGAACACCCAGGCGCGGGTATTCAGGTTGTCCGGGAAGACGGCTCGCGAGAGCGTCTCCGAGAGATGAACATGGCTGTCGACGAAGCCGGGGCACATGCCCAGCATGGTGCCGTCGATGACCCTGTCGAAACTCTCCACGTCATGACGGGAGGCGACCTCGTCTGCCGGACCGATATCGGCAATGCGGTCGTCGGCGACGACCACGCTGGCGTTGCGCAAGACGGTGTCGTTCTTGTCGACCGTGAAAACGAAGTTCAAGTTTCGGATGAGCGTGCGCATATGTGTATCCACCTGAAACTGTACAGCCGCGGATAGGCACTGCCCTGCGGGTTCCAGCAGCAAAAGGCTCTTGAAGGGATGCAGTCGGACACTCAGTCCGCCTGACTGCATCCTGATCGGCAGGAGCGTCGGTCAGGCCAGGACGGCCTCCCTCGTCGTTTCCTGCCGTTTCGCCGTACCAGTGAGGATGAGGCGGTCGGTGTCGGCGTAATCGGAGAGGAGCTCCGATCTGTTGGCGGTGACCAGCAGCATGTCCTTGTTCTGCATGCCGAAGCCGTACCCGGTATCGTAGCATAGCGGCTCGAAGCCGAGAACCATGTTCTCCTCCAGGATCGCATCGCTTCCCGGCCTGCCCAGCACGGGCGTCAGGCCGAGATAGGGATCCTCGTGGAGGTGAAGACCGATGCCGTGGCCGACGAAGGAGATCGGCGGCAGGTTCATTTTCGCGAGCTTTGCGATGAAGGCATCGTAGATCTCACGGCAGCTCGCCCCCGGCTTCACCTTTTCCATGATCTCGTATTTGCACTCGACGAGATGCGCCCAGATCTCGTCCGCCATCGGGGGCGCTTCGCCCACGACGGCGGTGCGGCAAACCCCGGCCTGATAGCCGTTGACGACCGAGAAGATCTCCACGCGGCACACATCCCCGCGCTTCAGGATGCGCTCGGACGGTCCGACATTCGGCAGAACGCTGCGCTCGCCGGTCGCAACGATCAGCAGCTTGAAATGGTCCGCGCCCAGCGCATAGACGTTGCGCGTCAGGTGGCCTGCGATGTCCATCTCCGAATCGCCTTCGTCGACGACCGCGAGCGTATCGGTGATCGCCCGGTCGGCGATGCGCGACAGCTTGCGCAGCAGCGAGATCTCCTCGGCGGTCTTGATCTGGCGCAGCCGCGCCAGGATCGATTCCGCACGCTCGAACCTCGCCTCCGGCATGGCGGCCACGAGCCGGCTGAAGTCGCCTGCCGGGAGATAGTCCATTTCGAGGCCGATGCGAGCCTTGGTAAGACCGAGCTGCGAGAGCTGATCCGCCAGCACGAGCATCGGATCGTCGGAAAACTCGGCCCAGATCCGCGACGGCACGTCGGGCAGGCGGCGCCTGATCGTCGACGCCTCCATGTCGACGCCGAACAGCGCCGTGCCGCCATCCGCCGTGACGATCGTCATGGCGTGGCGATGGCGGATAAGGGGCTGGGACGGAACCACGAATCCCGTCGTGTAGGCAAAGTTTTCAGGCGAAGAGCAAATGATGGCATCGAGACCGTTATCGGCCATGGCCTTGATCTGTTTGGCGACGATTTCTTCACGCATTCTGTTGTTCCTCCCTCGTTTTTCTGCAGGTCCTCAGTCGCGAACCTGATATTTTTCGACCTTGTCCATGCTGACATCGATGCCCATGCCGGGCCCGGACGGCACGACGATTGCGCCGTCGACGAACTGCATCGGCTCAGCGAGCAGGTCGTCCTTGTAGTAAATTCCACCGACCTGGCCGTGCTGCGCTTCGGCGGGTGTCGAAACCGGAATGACGCAGGACAGGGTGACGGCAGGGCACGCCGCGGCCAGTTGGACATTGGCCAGATTGCCGATTCCGGTTTCGATGGAACCATTCACGTTGCAGACGATCCCGGCGGCGCGGCATACGGCGCCAACCTCCATGGCCTTGTAGAGGCCACCGGCCTTGGTCGTGTAGATCGAGACGATCTGGATTCCGCCGCAGCGGATGATCTGGATCGAGTCATGTGCGTTCCAGGCCGACTCGTCCGCCATGACCGGAGCATCGATGCGGCGGCCGACTTCGGCGATCCGATCGATCCCCATGACCGGCTGCTCGACGTATTTGAGCCGGTTCTTTTCCATCCGGCGCACGATCTGGACTGCCTCGCCTGGCGTCTTGTAGCCCTCGTTGGCGTCGACGCAGATCTCGACGGCATCGCCCGCAACCTCGCGCACGGCATCGACCATCGCGACATCGCGCTCCGGATCGACGCCGATCTTGACCTTGATGGTCTTGACCCCTTCCCTGACCAGTTTCGCGACCTCGGCGCGCGCTTCCTCGATCGGGATAAGACCGATCGAATGGGTTACCGGGATGCGCTCGCGCGCCTTGCCGCCCAGCAACGTGTGCACCGGAACGCCGAGCCACCGGCCGGTCAGATCGTAGGCGGCGAATTCCACCGCGGCTTTCGAATAGGGATAGCCGCGAATGACGGCGTCCATCCGGGCATGCATCTCGGCGAAGTTGCCCAGTTCGACTCCGATCAGAGCCGGCGCCAGGTAAGTATCGATCACGCCGCGGGTGATCTGCGCGGATTCCCCGAAGTAACGGCCGAATTCGCCGCCCCAATCCTTGAGGGCCGGGGCCTCGCCCCAGCCGATCCTGCCGTCGCTGTCTGTCATCCTGACGATGACATAGCGGCCGATGACTTCGGTGAGGCCCGCCCATTTATGCTCTCGTCGGGTCGGCAAATGAACAAGCAGGGTTTCGACGGATGTGATCGTGGGCAATGTCGTGCACCTTTTTCCTTGTCACCGCATGACCGATGCGTTAGCTTGCGATCATCGAATGTGATCACACACTATGATCAAATTTGAACGGTCGTCAAGCGCCTCCGGCCCGCGAACCGGGTTTGCTTCGGGGAGGTGGCGACCGGTACTATCTGCCGATAGTCGTCGAAAAGAGCAGAGGACCAACGATGATCGTAGAGGCAACCAACTACTTCGCGAAAGACGGCCGCGCAGAAGATGTTTTGAAGCAACGGCGCCGGGCGACCGAGATCCGGCGGCAACTTGGTCTTGCGCCGGGGCGGATCCTCGTCAGAACCGAGGGGGACGGCCCGGATGTCCAGTGGGAATGCAGCTTCGAGACCCGCGAGGATTACGAGGCCGACATGGCCGCCAGGAAGGCCTCAAAGGATTTCACGGAGGCTCGGCAGGCCATGCACACGCTGCTCTCCCGCTTCGAGCGGCATCTCTACGAGGTCGACCAATGACCGGTACCAGGTTCCGTTCTCTGAATCGGGCCGCATCCCCTAAGGCAAGGCGCTGAACCATGTCCGGCACCGCCCTGCCCCGCACCCCCTCCTTCCGCCTCGACGGTCGGCGCGCGTTGGTCACGGGCGCCGGACGCGGCATCGGCCTGGCGGCGGCGGCAGCGCTCGCCGAAGCCGGTGCATCCGTTCTGCTGTGCGCCCGCACCGAACACGAGGTTCAGTCCGCGGCCGACGCCATCAGGGCGAAGGGCGGGGCCGCAGACGCCATCGCTCTCGACATCACCGACGTCGAGAGATCCGGACGGGTCGTGGCCGCCATGGAGCCGTTCGACATTCTCGTCAACAACGCCGGAATCAACCGGCCGAAGCCGTTGCGGGACGTCGGTCCCGATGATTTCGACGCGGTGTTCGGGCTGAATGTCAGGGCAACGTATTTCCTGACGCAGAATGTCGCGTCGACGCTCATGGCGGCAGGACGCGCCGGATCCATCATTCACATATCCTCCCAGCTCGGACATGTCGGCGCAGCCGACCGCTCGCTTTACGTGGCCTCCAAGTTCGCGGTCGAGGGCCTCACGAAAGCTCTCGCGGTCGAGCTCGGTCCCTACAACATCCGCGTCAACGCCGTCGCGCCGACCTTTACCGACACACCCCTCACGCGCTCCTACGGATTGGGACCGGCGGCCATGGAAGGGATCAAGGCAAAGATCAAATTAGGACGCATTGGCACGGTCGAGGATCTGATGGGAGCCATCGTCTTTCTGGCGTCCGACGCCGCCGCGCTCGTCACCGGGACCTCTCTCGTCGTGGACGGAGGCTGGACGGCGGATTGATGCGGCGCGGATAGCAGGCAGGTTCGCGGCGACGACAACGAAGAAGGGAGTGAGACATGATCGGGCCCTTTCAATCCTGGCTCCAGCCGATCAGTGAGCTTTTGGACGAGATCAAGAGCGGCTACATTCTCGTCTGCTGCGCGGGCGAAGCCGTGGTCATCACGTTCCCGCCTTGTATCGAATGTCGCCCGACCCTGTCAGACCGCACGCCGCGCGAGATGGATCGCGGCGCTCCGGAGCAGAGCGCCGTTGATCGAGGCGGCATGCACGTCGGCATAAGCCTGCGGTAAGCGGCCGTCACCGCGACCGGTCGCAAGACCGCGCCGGCTCCCGGACCCAGCTTGACATTTGTACCCCGGTGGCCGACGTTGCGGCGCCATGCTCACGATCAAAGCCCTTTCAGCCATGCGCGCGGGCCGTCTGAAGACGGGATTCTGAGCCCCGGACACAGTCTCTGGTCCGGGGATTGATGGCGCATGCGCCAACGCGACCAGGCGAGCATCGAAGGCGGCCGTTTCGCTTCTGAAGCATGAATCCTCTCCCATCCGATCACGAAGGCCGCCTGCGCATGCAGACCGGCGAGACGTGATGATGTGAACCGCTCGACCTCAGGGCCGACGGCGCGGACGACCGCGCGGATTGCGCTTCGCCTTCCAAATCCGATCGCTCGCGCCGGCATCAGGCAATTCAGGAGAAACGCAATGAACATCGGCCACATCATTCGAGCACGCTGGAAGGAGCAGGCCCGATCCTGCCGATACGGCGACTTCGACAGCATCGTCACCCTGGCGACCGAGGTGGCGAACAGCTCCCACTCGACACTGGGCATGCAAACCGCTGCTCACAAGACGCGCTCCAATGCGGACGTCGCGCGAACCCCGCACGCCACCGAAGCTGAAAGGCGGGGAGCGACCGATAGTTTCATCCATCTGAAGGGAGAGCTCGGGGCTCTCTGGGATCTCATCTAGCGCATCGTGCGAAGAAAAAGTGGATCCGGTTTTTAGCCAGAACGATGCGCTCTTCCCAAGAAGAGAGCATCGGTTTCGTTCCCAAAAGTGCAAATCCACTTTTGGGGCCGGTGCTCTAGAACCATTTTCGGCGAAGCGAAGAGAGAGCAGTTTCGACACACGTGGAAACAGCTCGGGAAGCAACTCGAAGAACTGCGGCGGAACGGCTTTGACCTCCTTCATCCCCTCACACACGCGTGAAACCGGCGAGCGCCTCATGCGCGCCGGAGATGTGGGCGCATCTGCCCCTGTTCCGGGTCTGCAGACCCTTGAACGATCGCTCACGGTTTTTGCCGCGGAGCACCGGCTCTGCATGAAGCCCGTCAGGCTGGCGGCGAATCAGCCGCTGTTCTCGGCGGGCGAGGCGTGCCATTCGCTCTATCTTCTCGCATCCGGGCTGGTGCGCGTGTTCGACACATTGGCCGACGGCCGGCGGCACATCACGGACTTTGCCAGGCCGGGCGATCTTCTGCCGATTCTCGACGAAGGGGCCTATTGGCAGAATGCGGAGGCCGTCGTGCCATCCAAGGCCTATGCGGTCCCGCGACAGCATTTTCGCGAACTCGTCGAGCGACATCCGAGTCTCGCCTGTCAGCTGCATGAGATGATCCGGGCCGCTCTTCACGCAGCGAACCGACGGCAGGTATTGCTCGGATGCCTGTCGGCTCTGGAACGGGTCGCGTGCTTCCTGATCATGGCGGCTCGGCACTCCGCCGGCCGGGGTGGGCCGGGGAACACGGTCGAATTGCTCATGAGCCGCTACGATATCGCGGATTATCTCGGGCTGACCGTCGAAACCGTCAGCCGCACCCTGACGCGGCTGAAGCAGCATGGGCAGATCCGGTTGCCGACTCCGCAGGAGATCGAGATCGTGGACAAGGCCGGCCTCATGCGGTTGGCCGGATTGCCGGGCATCGCCGGATCCGCCCATCGGCAGCACCTGTCGTAAGACAGGCCCGGACGAAAAAAGGGGTTGGCAATCGTGCGCGGCCCGGCGAGGGCCTTCCTCGCCGGGCCGCCTGTGGTCTTGATGCCTGTAGGGGATCTCCCTTGTCCTCTACAAGGGGCGCTTCAGCCGTGATGCGACGAAGCCGACGATTCCTTCCCGGAAGAGGAGCACGCAGACGACGAAGACACCGCCCTGGATCACGGTGACCCAATCGCCGAAGGACGCGAGATAGTTCTGCAGAAGGACCACGAGAGCCGCGCCGACGATGGGACCGAAGAAGGTATACATTCCCCCGATCAAGGTCATGAGGACAACCTCTCCGGACATGGTCCAGTGCACGTCCGTCAATGTCGCCAGCTGAAACACGATCGCCTTGGTGCCTCCGGCGACGCCCGCCAATCCGGCCGAGATCACGAAGGCCACCAACTTATACTGATTGACCCGATAACCCAGGGAGATGGCACGAGCCTCGTTGTCCCGGATCGCCTTCAGGACCTGCCCGAAGGGCGAATGAACGATGCGGTAGAGCGCGAACAGGCAGGCCAGGAAGACGGCGGCGACGAAAAAGTACAGCGTCTTGTCGTCGGACAAGGGGATAAGCCCGAACAGCGCGCCTCGCGGCACCTTCTGAATGCCGTCCTCGCCTCCCGTGAAGGGAGCCTGAAGCGCGAAGAAATAGACCATCTGGGCGAAGGCCAGCGTGACCATCGCGAAGTAGATGCCCTGGCGCCTGATCGCGAGCGCGCCGAAAGCGCAGCCCATCAGGACGGCGACCCCGGCCCCGCACAGGATGGCGAGCTCCGGAGAAAGACCCCACACCTTCGCCGCGTGGGCCGCGACGTAGCTGGACATGCCGAAATACGCCGCGTGTCCGAACGACAGGAGACCCACATAGCCCAGCAGCAGATTGACCGAGCAGGCGAACAGGGCGAAGCAGAGGATCTTGATCACCAGGATCGGGTAAAGCAGGGACGGCGCCACGAGAAGCACGGCGCCCAGCCCGAGCATGACGAACAGGTGATAGCGCGGCATGCCCAGTTTCTGGAACGAGGCCGCGGCGGGCACATGGCTGTGAGACGACATGTTAGGAGCTTCTCCCGAAAAGGCCCGCGGGCTTTGCCATGAGAACGATGGCCATGATCACGAAGATGACGGTCGCCGAGGCTTCCGGCCAGAACACCTTGGTCAGGCCCTCGACGAGCCCCAGCGAGAAGCCCGTGACGATCGATCCGAGGATCGAGCCCATGCCGCCGATGACGACCACCGCGAAGACGACGA
This sequence comes from Microvirga sp. TS319, assembly GCF_041276405.1. Classification (NCBI taxonomy): domain Bacteria; kingdom Pseudomonadati; phylum Pseudomonadota; class Alphaproteobacteria; order Hyphomicrobiales; family Methylobacteriaceae; genus Microvirga; species Microvirga sp. TS319. Next base: position 2,053,540 of record NZ_JBGGGT010000001.1, read on the forward strand.
TGATGAGGTCGGAGCCCATCGTCGGATTGACCGAGTAGATCGGAGCCGCGAGCACGCCGGCAAAACCGGCGAGCGCGACGCCGAAGCCGTAGGTCATGGTGACCAGGAGCGACACGTTGATGCCGAAGGCCTCCGTCAGGGCCGGGTTCTCGGTCGCCGCCCGCAGGTAGGAGCCGAGTCGCGTCTTTTCGATGACGAACCAGGTCGACAGGCAGACGATGAGCGACGTGATGATCACGAAGGCGCGCGAGTTCGGAAGGAACATGAACCCGAGATTGTGCCCGCCGGTCAGAAGCGGCGGCAGCGTATAGGGCATGCCGGTGGCGCCGTAGAAGTTCCGGAAGAGCCCGGTGATCATCAGCGCGAGGCCGAATGTCAGGATCATCCCATAGAGATGGTCGAGGTCGTAGAGCCAGCGCAGCAGCAGGCGCTCGATGAGCACGCCGAACGCGCCCACCAGAAGGGGCGAGAGGATCAGCGCCCACCAATAGCCAACGCCCAGGTAATTGAGCAGCATCCAGGCCCCGAACGCGCCCATCATATAGAGTGCGCCGTGGGCGAAATTAACGATGTTCAGAAGGCCGAAGATCACCGCGAGCCCGAGGCTCAGCATGGCGTAGAACGCGCCGTTGATGAGCCCCAGCAGCAGCTGGCTGAAGAACACCTGAGGAGGAATACCAAGCAGTTCGAACATGAAATCCCCCTTCTACACGCCCAGATAGCGGCTGAGCTTTTCGGGGCTCGCCCCGAGATCGGCATTCGTCATCATGTCGACGATCTGCCCGTGCTCCATGACGTAGTGGCGGTCGGCGACGGTCGAGGCGAAATGGAAATTCTGCTCCACGAGCACGATCGTGTAGCCGCGTTCCTTCAGCTGCCTGATCGTCCGGCCGATCTGCTGCACGATGACGGGGGCAAGACCCTCCGTCGGCTCGTCGAGAAGCAGCAGCTTGGCGCCAGTCCTGAGGATGCGCCCGATCGCGAGCATCTGCTGCTCGCCGCCCGAAAGCTTCGTGCCCTGGCTTTTCAGGCGCTCGCGGAGATTGGGAAACATGTCGAGGATTTCCTCGACCGAGAGACCGCCGTCCCGAACGACGGGCGGAAGCCGCAGGTTTTCTTCGACGTTCAGACTCGAATAGATTCCGCGGTCCTCCGGGCAGAAGGCGATTCCGCATTTCGCAATGGCCCGTGCACTCAGGCCGATTGTCTCCTGACCGGCATGGCGAATGGAGCCTTTTCGCCGGCGCATGATCCCGATGATGGCCTTCAGCGTCGTGCTCTTGCCGGCACCGTTGCGCCCGAGCAGCGTGACGACCTCCCCGGCCGGGACATCGAATGTCACGCCGTGGAGAACATGGCTTTCGCCATACCAGGCCTCGAGCCCCCGTACGGCGAGCAGCGGCTTCGATCCGCTGGTTTCGGTGGAAACCCTATGCATGAGGCACCCCGATATAGGCTTCGATGACGCGGGGATCCTTGGACACGGTGGCGTAGTCGCCTTCGGCGAGAACCTTCCCGCGTGTCAGGACGGTGATCCGGTCGGATAGCGACGCCACGACCGAGAGATTGTGTTCCACCATCAGGATCGTGCGGTTCTGCGAGATCTTCCTGATGAGCGTGGAGACGCGCTCGACGTCCTCCTGGGTCATGCCCGCCATGGGCTCGTCCAGAAGAAGCATTTCGGGATCGAGCGCCAGCGTCGTGGCGATCTCCAAGGCGCGCTTGCGTCCGTAGGACAATTCACGGGCTGGAACCAGGGCGAACTCGTCGAGCCCGACCGCCGATATCAGCGTCCAGGCCTCGTCGTGAAGCGACGCGAGGACGCGCTCCGAGCGCCAGAAGTCGAACGAATCGCCCCGGATCCGGCGCTGGAGGGCGATCCGGATATTCTCGAGCGCCGTCATGTGACCGAACACCGCCGAGATCTGGAACGACCTCACGAGACCGAGCCGGGCGACATTGGCCGGCGACATCCCGGTGATGTCGCGGCCGTTATAGACGATGCGTCCGCTCGTCGGGCTCAGCACCTTGGTGAGGAGATTGAAGCAGGTCGTCTTCCCGGCTCCGTTGGGACCGATCAGGGCGTGAATCGTGCCGCGCCGGACGGCGAGCTTGACCCCGTCCACGGCGACAAAGCCCTTGAACTCCTTGGTGAGCTCCGATGCGCTCAGAATGATATCGTCCGCCATGGCTCCACAGACATTGTTCGATGGCGCGCGCCCGAAGGCACGCGCCAGTTTCATGTTGGAAGGGTCGAAATCCGTCTTTTACGGCGCTCGGTTATTTGACCAGCGGGCAATCGCTCTCGGACAGAGGACGGAAGGCCTCGTCGCCGGGAACCGTGCGCAGGATCTTGTAGTAATCCCACGGAGCCTTCGACTCGGCCGGCGCCTTCACCTGCGCCAGATACATGTCGTGGACCATGCGGCCATCGGCCCGGATCTTGCCGTTCTTCGCGAAGAAATCGTTAACGGGCGTCTCTTTCATCCGGGCCACCACCTTCTCGGCGGAATCGGTTCCGGCGGCTTCGATCGACTTCAGGTAGTGCATGATGGCCGAGTAGACGCCGGCCTGGGACATGGTCGGCATCGCGCCATGCCGCTTGAAAAAGCGCTGCGCCCATTCGCGGGTTTCGTCGTTGCGGTCCCAGTAGAAGCCGGTCGTCAGATAGAGGCCCTGCGCGGTCTGGAGGCCGATCGAATGAACGTCGGTCAGGAAGATTGCGAGGCCGGCGATCTTGGCCGTTTGGGTGAGGCCGAATTCCTGCGCCTGCTTCAGGGAGTTGATGGTGTCGCTGCCGCCGTTGGCGAGCGCGATCACGTCGGCATTCGTGCTCGGGATCCGCATCAGGAACGAGGAGAAGTCGGATGTGTTGAGCGGATGCTGCACCGCCCCGACGACCTTTCCGCCGGTCGCCTCGACGACGCGCGAGACGTCGGCCTTCATGGTGTGGCCGAAGGCGTAGTCGGCCGTCAGGAAGTACCAGGACTTGCCGCCCTCCTGCACGATCGCCTTCGCGGTGCTCACGGCAGCGGCATAGGTGTCCCAGGTCCAGTGAATGCCGTTCGGCGAGCAGGCCTTGTTGGTCAGGTCGGCCGTTCCGGCGCCGGAGACGATCAGGACGCGGTTCTTCTCTCGCGCCAGTTCCTGAACCGCGAGCACGACGGAGGAGTTGGGCACGTCGATGATCATGTCGACGCCTTCCGCGTCGAACCAGCGGCGGGCGATCTGGGTGCCCACATCGGCCTTGTTCTGGTGATCGGCGCTCACGAGCTCGACCTTCTTGCCGCCGATCTTGGTGCCGAAATCCTCAACCGCCATCTCGGCGGCGACGACCGAACCCTTGCCGGCGAGCGAGGAGAAGACGCCGGTCTGATCGGTCAGCACACCGATCTTGACGGTGTTGTCCGATACCTGCGCAGAGGCCGCCGTGATGGAACAGGCAGCGCCGATGAGTCCGAGACAGAGTTTTTTCATGTGAGTCCTCCCGACTTTTTATGAAAGTGACGGCGTTCTTGACGCCTTGTTGCTTTGACCGGAGCTTGCCAGAAAACCACTACCGATCAGCAAAAATGTATTCCGCTGTGCGGAAAGATGGGGCTGTTGCGGAACCGGGGAGCCTGAAGGCTCCCCGGTTCGGTGAAACCCGCGCCAATGCGGAGCCGGCGACGCGTCGTTCGCAAGCTTTTTCTCGCGTCGCCGTTTTATACCCTCTCAGAGGAGGCCACGGATAAGGCCTCCGTCGACCGCGATGTTCTGCGCCGTGATGTAATCCGCGTGACGCGAGCACAGGAAAGCGCATAAAGGGCCGAAATCCTCCGCCGTGCCGAGGCGGGCCGCAGGGACGGATGCCGCCATCCGGGTGGACGCTTCCTGCTCGGTGATGGAATCCCGCGCCGCGCGGGCCCGGATGACGCGGTCGAGCGCGCCGGTCGCCATGAGGCCCGGCAGGATGTTGTTGACCGTAACTCCCTTGCCGGCGACTTCGCGCGCGAGCGTCGCCATCGCGCCCGTCAATCCGGCCCGGACGCCGTTGGCGAGAGCCATGTTCGGATACGGTTCCTTGACGGCGAAGGACGTGATGTTCACGATCCGGCCGTAGCGGGCCTCGATCATGCCCGGCAGCAGAATCTGCGCCGCCTGGATGGCCGACAGCATGTTGACTTCGAGCGCCCGGCGCCAGGTCTCGATCGCGTGATCCGTGAACTGGCCGGTCGGAGGACCGCCTGCATTCGTGACCAGGATGTGAACCGGTCCGAGCTGGCTCTGAGCTTCCTCGATGAGACGCGCCGGCTGATCCGGATCGGCGAGATCGCCCTGCACGAAGATCGCCTTGTCGCCGAGAACCGCAAGCGCCTGCGCACCCTCTTCAGCGTTACGTCCGTTGATCGCCACCCGGACGCCGGCCGCTGCGAGTTCGCGCGCGCAGGCGAAGCCCAGCCCCTTCGTTCCGCCCAGCACCAGCGCGGTTTCGCCGCTTATTCTGAGATCCATCTTCCGCCCTTTCCCCGAACCGTCGTCGGTTCAGGCATTCTTCGAACGATTGCCGCTCACGCCCCTTACGAAGGCGTGACGGCGAAGTCACGCCCCGGTGTAGTTGGGAGCCCGTTTTTCCAGGAATGCCCGCATGCCTTCGTTCTTATCGCTGGTCGCGAAGAGAACCTGAAGAGCCTTGCGCTCCAGAGCCAGCGCCGCGCCGAGCGATGCGTCCTGACCGTAGAGGATGACCTCCTTGATCTGCGCGAGCGCGATCGGCGGAAGCTTGGCCATCTGCTCGGCCATCGCCATCGCGGTGTCGAACACGGCCTCGTCCGCGACGAGCTTGCTGACGAGTCCCATGGCGAACGCCTCTTCGGCATCGATGATCTCGCCGGTCAGGCACAGGCGCATCGCCTTGAACTTGCCGATCGCGCGGGTCAGGCGCTGGGTTCCGCCCGCGCCCGGCATGATGCCGACGCGCACTTCGGGCTGCCCGAGCTTCGCACTGCGCCCGGCCACGATGATGTCCGCATGCATGGCGAGCTCGAGCCCGCCGCCGAGCGCAAATCCGTTCACCGCCGCGATCACGGGCTGCGGGCAGCGGCCGACCGCCTCCCAGAGCCGCTCGTTGTGGCGCAGATACATGTCCACGGCGCTGATCTCGGCCATGTCCTGAATATCGGCGCCGGCCGCAAAGCTCGTCTCGTCGCCTGTCAGGACCACGCAGCGCAGTGCCGTGTCGTCCACGAAGCTCTCGAAGATCTCCGCCAGCCTGCGGCGCACCGGCATGTTGAGGGCGTTGCGCACCTTCGGCCGGTTGATGCGAACCACCGCGATGGCGTCGCTCCTGCGATCGAGAAGGACTTCCTGATTCTCTGCGCTGTCCATCATGCCTTCTCCAACACGAGGGCGATGCCCTGTCCTACGCCGATGCACATGCTGCACAGGGCCCGCTTCGCGTCGCGCTCCTGCATCTCCAGCGCCGCCGTGAGGGCAAGGCGCGCTCCGGACATGCCGAGGGGGTGGCCCAGGGCGATGGCGCCGCCATTGGGATTCACGTGCTCCGCGTCGTCCGGCAGGCCGAGCTGACGCAGGCAGGCGAGCGCCTGGGCCGCGAAGGCTTCGTTGAGCTCGATCACGTCCATGTCGGCGATCGTCAGACCCAGGCGGGCCATCAGCTTCCGGCTGGCCGGCACGGGCCCGATGCCCATGATCCGCGGCTCGACGCCGGCGGTCGCAAGGCCCGCGACGCGCGCCAGAGGCGTCAGGCCGTACTTCGCGACCGCATCGCCGGAGGCGACGATGAGCGCCGCGGCGCCGTCGTTGACGCCGGAGGCATTGCCGGCCGTCACGCTGCCGCCCTTGCGGAATGGCGTGGGCAGTTGAGCGAGTTTCTCCACGGTGGTCTCGCGCGGATGCTCGTCGCGCTCGACGGTGATCGGGTCGCCCTTGCGCTGAGGAATCCTGACGGCCACGATCTCGCGGCCGAGGCGGCCCGATTGCTGCGCGCGCGCGGCGCGCTGCTGGCTGCGCACGGCGAACGCATCCTGATCCTGCCGGGAGATCTGGAACTGCTCGGCGACGTTCTCGGCCGTCTCGGGCATGGAGTCGATACCGAAGCGCTCCTTCAGGACCGGATTGACGAAGCGCCATCCGATCGTTGTGTCGAAGATCTCGGCCGAGCGCGAGAAGGCGGTCTCCGCCTTGCCCATCACGAAGGGCGCCCGCGTCATCGACTCGACGCCGCCCGCGATGAAGACCTCACCCTCCCCGGCCCGGATCGCCCGCGCCGCCTGTCCGACGGCGTCAAGGCCGGAGCCGCAGAGGCGGTTGATCGTCGTTCCGGGCACCGTGTCGGGCAGGCCCGACAACAGCACCGCCATGCGGGCGACGTTGCGGTTGTCCTCGCCGGCCTGATTGGCGCAGCCCATGATGACGTCGTCGATGGCCTCAGCCGGAAGCTGAGGCGCGCGCGCCATCAATTCGCGCAGGACGAGTCCCGCCATGTCGTCGGAGCGGACGGACGCGAGGGCGCCGCCGAAGCGCCCGACCGGAGTCCGCACGCCCGCGCAGATATATGCTTCCGCCATCATGCGGTCTCCTTAAAGGGGGCAGTCTTTGGTGAAGTTCGGACGGCGCTTCTCGCGCAGGGAGGCGAGCCCCTCCTGAACGTCCGGACCCTTGAAGCCCATGAACTCGAGCGCCAGGGACGTGTCGAAGGTCGGCCCGGCCATGCGCAGCCAGTTGTTCAGCGCGTACTTGGTCCAGCGGATGGCGGTCGGCGATCCGGCTGCGAGCTTCTTGGCCACCTCGAGAGCCTTGTCGTGAAGCTGCGCGTCGTCGACGCACAGCGACACGAGGCCGATGCGCTCAGCCTCCTCGCCGGTCACCGGCTCGCAGAGGAGAAGATAGTATTTCGACTTGGCGAGACCGCACAGAAGCGGCCACACGATCGCGGCGTGATCGCCGGCTGCGACGCCCAGGCGCGTGTGCCCGTCGATGATGCGCGCCGAGCGCGACGCGATCGACACATCCGCCAGGAGACCGGCGACGAGACCCGCGCCAACGGCCGGCCCCTGCATGGCGGACACGATCGGCTTCGAGCAGTTGACCAGGTTGTAGACGAGGTCCCGGGCTTCCTTCCACACCCGCGTGAGGGTGTTGAAGTCCTCCGTCATCTCCTTCACGAGGTCGAGATCTCCGCCCGACGAGAAGGCCTCGCCCGCGCCGCGGATAATGACCGCCGAGACGTTCGGATCGGAATCGATGTCGCGCCAGATGCGAACCAGCTCGCCATGCATGATCTCGTCGGCGGAATTGAGCCGGCCGGGATTCTCCATGGTGATCCGCAGGACGCGGTCTTCCGGCCAATCGAACTTCAACCGGCGATAGCTGTCATAGGGGCCGCTCATATCTTCTTCTCCCGATCTTTCCAGTAGGGCTCTCGCAGGATGTTCTTCTGAATTTTTCCGATCGGAGTCTTCGGAAACTCCGCCACGAACTTCACGACGCGTGGCCGCTTGAAGCGGGCAAGGCGCTCCGCGCAATGGGTCACGAGGTCGTCCTCGCTCGCTTCCATGCCGGCCTTGATCTGGATATAGGCCGCCGGCACTTCGCCCCATTTGTCGTCGGGGATGCCGAAGACCGCGCATTCGGACACCGCGTCGTGCTCATAGAGCACGTTCTCGATCTCCTTGGGATAGACGTTTTCGCCGCCTGAGATGATCATGTCCTTCGAGCGGTCGACGAGCGTGACGAATCCCTCCTCGTCGACCGTGGCGAGATCGCCCGTCCAGCCCCAGCCCTTCCGGAAGAAATTCGCGGTCTGCTCGGGCTCCTTGTAGTATTCGAGCATCACGTTCTCGCCGCGCGAGACGAGTTCGCCGATCTCTCCCGCCTTCACGGGGTTTCCGTCGCGGTCTACGACCGCGACATCCACATTGTAGGCCTGACGCCCGACGGTGCCGAGCTTGGCGGGCAGATACCAGTGCCGGAGCACCGTCAGCACGCCTACCTCGGACTGGCCATAGATCTGCGTCAGCTTCACGTCCGGCAACTTCTCCAGCATCTCGCGCTGCACCCAGTCGGGCATCGGCGCGCCCGCGAAGGACAGCTTCGTCCAGGTCTTGAAATTGGCGGCGTCGAAATTCGGATCGCTGACGACCATGCTGGCCTGGGTCGGCACCATGAAGGCCGCCGTCATGCCGCTCTCGCGCGCCATGGCGGCGAAGTCGGCAACGTTCCATTTGGACAGGAACGTGGAGGTCGCGCCGGCGAGGACCGCGGGCTGGAACATGATGTTGAGCGCGGCGACATGGAAGAGCGGCGTCACGATTCCGACGACGTCGCGCTCGTCGATAGCCTCTTCGACCATGACCGTGTGAGCCGTGATCATGCGGTTGCGGTGACTTGTCAGAACGCCCTTCGGGCGTCCTGTCGTGCCGCCCGTATAGGTCATGCTGAACGGATCGTCTTCATCGATCTCGACGGTGGGATAAGCCTCTGAACCCCGCGCGAGGATATCGTCGAACGGCACCGCGCCCTCGACCACGCCGCCGACGCTGATGAACGTCCTGATCTTGGGCAGGTTGGCGCGGATCGCCGCGACCTTCTCGGCGAAGACATGCTCGAAGATCAGGATTTCGACATCCGCCTTGTCGAGCACGTATTGCAGCTCTTCGGGCGCATAGAGAACCGAGACGTTGACCAGGACGCCGCCGGAACGCGCGGCGCCGAAAAAGGTGATGCCGTATTCCGTCCGGTTGCGGCTGACGATGCCGACCTTGGCGCCCTTCTCCACCCCCAGATCGATCAAGGCGTTCGCGAGCCGATTGGCCGCGAGATTGAGATCCCGGTAGCTCAGAGACGTGCCCTGCCAGAGGATGGCGGGCTTCGACGGAAAACGCTCGGCCGAGCGACGCAACATGTCACCAGTCAGCATCCAGTTCCTCCCTTGTTCTGCCTTGAATAACGTTCCGCTTCTGTCGGGGCGGGCGCGTGGACTTTCTCCGAGAGCAGTGTTATCCGCAATGTGTATTTGCGAAAAGCCTTTCCGCACAGCGGAAGAATGAGGGAGCGGCGATGGACCGAGGGGACCGACAATTCGTGGATGCTTTCGCCCGGGGGCTGGCCATTCTCGAGGCCCTGTCCCGGGTGCAGCGCCCATTGAGCAATGGCGAGCTCTCACGGGCGACGGGTCTTCCGCCCTCCACCGTCAGCCGGCTCACGCATACGGCGATGGAACTGGGCTATCTCCGCTTCAGCCAATCCAAGCGCGCCTACGAGCTGACGCCCAAGAACCTGACGCTCGGCTATCCTGTGCTCGCCGGGATGACGATGCTCGACCGCGCGAAGCCGCTGCTGAAGCAGCTGTCCGAAAAGACCGGCGAAACGGTAGGCCTCACCATCCGTGACGGACTCCACGTGACCTTCGTCGAAGTCGTGCAAGGCTCCGAACTCGTGGCGGTGCGGCTCGCGACGGGCGGCCGGCTGCCCATCGCGGTGTCGGCTGCGGGAATCGCGATGCTCGCGGCGATGCCGGAGCGGGATCGCCGTCTCATCGCCACGCGCGTTTCATCCCATCTTTCCAAGCGCGGCGGCAATGTCGACGCCTTCAAGGCCAATCTGGCGGAGGCCTGTGAGCTCGGCATCTCGTTCGTGCGCGACGCCTGGCGCCGCGGCATCGGCGGCATCGCCATCGGATTCGAGGACAACGGCGAGATGGGAGCCATCACCATCCCGATCGCCACCGGCAGCGTGAGCGAGGCGGACATGCGCGGCCGCCTCGCCGATGCGCTGAAGGACACCGTCGGATCCCTGTGGGGGCCGGCGGTCTGAGTTCACTCGGTCCAGACCGCGATGTCGAGCGCTGCACGGCGGCGCAGCCACTGGCTGGGGCGATAGCGGTCATCGCCCGTCAGTGACTGCAGGGCCGTCAGCACGGACAGGACGTAGCTCAGGCCCAACGACTGGGCGAATTCGAGCGGGCCTTTCGGATAATTGAGGCCGAGACGCATCGCCTTGTCGATATCGTGGGGGGCCGCCAGCCCCATCTGGGCCATCTCGCATCCGAGATTGGCCACCATGGCGACGATTCTCTGCGCGATGAAGCCGGCCGAATCCGCGATCACGGTCACGGCGCGGCCGCTCCCGATCAAGGCATCTGTGACCGACTGGCGGATCGCGGGATCGGAGCCGGGAGCCGTCATGAGGGTGATCCGCACGGAGGTGTCGAAGCTCAGATCCAAAGCCACGAGCCGGCGGGCATCGCATTTCGTCCGCGTGGCGAAGGCGGTCGCGTCTTCTCCGAGCGGCGCTCCCAGCAGCGGCGCGACGCCGTCGTCCTTGTCGAGAAGGGTCAGGTCCAGTTCGGCCGCCAGAGCCTTGAGCCGTTCGCCCGGCTCGACCAGGAAGACTGCCTTGGCGGCGGCGTCCGTACCCGCCGCATCAGCGGACGGCTTCTGCGCGCCCGCGCCGTAATCATAGAAGCCGCGTCCCGTCTTCCGGCCGAGTTGTCCGGTCTCGAGAAGGTAGCGATGGAAGGGCGTCGAACGCAGGCGCGGATCACCGAAGAAGCTCTCGTGGACGAAGCGCGTGACGGGAAAGTTCACGTCGATTCCGGTCAGGTCCATCAGTTCGAACGGCCCCATGCGGAAGCCGCAGCAATCGCGCATGACGGCATCGATCTGCGCAGGTGTCGCCACATTCTCGTTCAGGATGGCGAGCGCCTCGGTGGTGTAGGCGCGCCCGCCGAGATTGACGAGGAAGCCGGGCGTATCCCGCACGACGACCGGGTCACGGCCGAAGCGGCTCCCGAGCGCCACGAGCGTATCGATCACCGCGTCGGTCGTCTCGGGGCCAGGGATCACCTCCACGAGCCGCATCAGGGGAACCGGGTTGAAGAAATGCAGGCCTGCGATTCTCGTGCGATGCTTCAGCCCCGCAGCGATGGCCCCAATCGGCAGCGATGAGGTATTGGACGCAAGAATGGCGTCTTCCCGGACGATCTCCTCGAGAGTCTGGAACAGCGCGCGCTTGACGTCGAGATCCTCGACGATGGCCTCCACGACGACGTCGCAATCGGCGAGACCTTCAATCCGGTCGGCCACGTTCAGGCAGGCCACGGTGGCCTCGGCTTCCTCGGCCTTGAGCTTGCCCTCGTCGACCCGCTTCTTCAGGCGCTTCGCGATGTCGTTCCGGCTCTTCGCCGCGGCATCCGCACGCGTATCGAAGATCATCACCCTGACACCGGCAGTCGCCGCAACCTGCGCGATGCCGGTGCCCATGGCGCCGGCTCCGACGATGCCCAGGGTGATCTGGGATTCGTTGGTGGTCCCCATTGTTCTTGTCCTTTTGCTGCCTCGGGCAAATCCGTATCACGCGCGAGCCTCGCTGCTGCCGGAGCAGGAGGGGCCAGTGCGTGAACGGCTTGCGGAATGGCGTTCCCGAATGGCCTCTAAAAGAGCGTCGGGCAGCATTACGGTCAAGCGAAATTGCGGAAAACTATTCCGCTGTGCGGAACACTTTCCGCCGTTTTCCCGCTCCCGCTCCGCTAGAGTGGCGGCGCCCGACGGGCTGTCATCATATTCACCTACCGAGCTCGAACCTGCTGATGTCGAACGACATTCCCGACCTGACCGGCCCGCACGCCGCACCTGTCCTGATGGAACGAGGCGAGGGCTATCGCATCCTGACCCTCAACCGGCCCGCGCGCCTGAACGCCTTCAACATCGCCATGCACGAAGCGTTGATGAGGGCCCTCGACGAAGCCGACGCGGATGCGGATTGCCGGGCCGTGATCCTCACGGGCGCGGGGCGCGGCTTCTCCACGGGCCAGGATCTCGCGGACCGGATTCGTCCCGACGGATCGGCACCCGATCTCGGCGACAGCCTCGAGCGATATTACAACCC
>NZ_JBGGGT010000002.1:300000-590000 GCF_041276405.1 Microvirga sp. TS319
TCTTCAGGAACGATGCGCTCATCGAAGAAGGGAGCAAAGGTTTCGATCCCAAAAGTGCAAATCCACTTTTCATGTCCGATGCTTTAACCGGCGACCCGGTCGCCTTCAGGAGCTTCATCGCGCGTTTTCCAGAGGCTCCACCCCACGCCCGCGGCCAGGATCGCGAAGGTCACGCCGAGCGAGACCGAAGCCGGGATCTTCGCAAGGCCCAGCAGGTCGGCCACGAAGATCTTGGAGCCGATGAAGATCAGCACGAACGCCAGGGCGTATTTCAGGTAATGGAAGCGGTGCACCATGGCGGCGAGCGCGAAATAGAGCGCGCGCAGACCCAGGATCGCAAAGATGTTCGACGTGTAGACGATGAATGGGTCCGTCGTGATGGCGAAGATGGCCGGAACCGAATCCACCGCGAAGATCACGTCCGCGATCTCGACGAGCACCAGCGCCATGAAGAGCGGCGTCATGAACCACGCGAGCCTGCCGGTCTTCGGATGCGGCTTCTTCACGAAGAAGTGCTGACCATGGTGCTCGTCGGTGACGTTGAAGCGCCGCCGCATGAAGCCGATCACCGGATTCTTCGCGATGTCGTATTCCGTGTCCGAGAAAGCGAGCATCTTCACGCCCGTGCCGATGAGGAACGCGGCGAAGAGATAGAGCACCCATGAGAACTGGGAGATCACCGCCGCGCCGAAGCCGATCATGAGGGCACGCAGAACGATGACGCCCAGAATGCCCCAGAACAGCACCCGGTGCTGATAGAGGCGCGGCACCGCGAAGAAGGAGAAGATCATGGCGATGACGAACACGTTGTCCATCGCCAGCGCCTTTTCGACCGCAAAGCCGGTCAGGTAGTTCATGCCCGCCTCGGGGCCGATATGCCACCAGACGAAGCTGCCGAAGGCGACGCCGAGGGTGATGTAGAAGGCGCTCATGAGAAGGCTCTCACGCACGCCGATCTCACGGTGCTTGCGATGCAGCACGCCGAGGTCGAGCACAAGGAGAGCGACGACGATTCCAAAGAAGGCGAGCCACATCCATAAAGGCGTGCCAAGCCAGCTTAAGCCTAAGACTTCAAGCATATGACCGAACCCGTTGTTGAACCACGTCGGTTCCGACATCGCAGGGCTTCATGCGCCTGCCAGAGGGGCCCGGTCACCGACGAAAGCCAACATGGGAACGGTATCGAAATGCTTCAAGGGTCCCGCGAACCGAAGACGGTGCTCAATTTTTCGTCAGATGACGGCCCACAGGGCAGGCGTGTCCCGGCAACGGACTTGACCCGGCGCGCCGATCTGTTTGCATGGTTCTCAACCAGGCAAAGCTGGCATTCGGGACAGCTCGGCTAGAACAAAGGTGGTGATAGTGATGGTGTCGGAACGTTCGGCGAAGGCGCAATGGGTCAGGGGGCTTCTGGCCGGTGCCGCAGTGCTTTTCGGCACTGTCGTCGCGCAGGCGCAGACTCCCGTGCGGTTTTCTCTCGACTGGCGCTGGGAAGGCCCGGCGGCTCCCTTCGCCGTGGCGCTCGACAAGGGCTACTTCAAGGCCGAGGGACTGGACGTCACGATCGATCCGGGAGCGGGCTCCCGCGAGCCGATCTCGCGCATCGCCTCCGGCACTTACGATGCAGGCTTGGGCGACGTGAACTCGCTGGTGCGCTTCCGCGACGAGAATCCCGGCATGGACATCAAGGCGGTCATGATGATGTACGACCGCCCGCCTTTCGCGATCATCGGCCGCAAAAGCCGTGGCATCACCAAGGATGTCTCGAGCCTGCAGGGCAAGACGTTCGGTGCACCGGCCGCGGATGGCGCCTTCGCGCAATGGCCGATCTTCAAGGCGGTCAACTCCATCGACGATTCCAGCATGAAGTTCGAGAATGTGGGGTTTCCGGTCCGCGAGCCGATGCTGGCGCAGGGCGAGGTCGATGCCGTGTTCGGTTTCGCCATGTCCTCCTATATCAACCTGAAGTCCCGCGGCGTGCCGGCCGACGACATCATCGTCCTGCTCATGAGCGATTACGGCGTGGACCTCTACGGCAACGCCATCATCGTGTCGGACAAGTTCGCGAAGGAGAAGCCCGAGGCAGTGAAAGGTCTTCTGCGTGCGATCATGAAGGGCGTGCACGACACGATCAAGGATCCGGCAAGTGCCGTGGATTCGGTCATCAGGCGCAACGACGTCGCCAAGAAGGACGTGGAACTCGAACGTCTCAAAATGGTGCTGGAGCAGAACATGATCACGCCCTGGGTGAAGGAGAACGGCTTCGGCGGCATCGACCAGGAGCGTTTCGCCAGGGCTCTCGACCAGATCGGGCTTACCTTCAGCTACAAGAAGAAGCCGACCGTGGAGAGCGTGTTCACGGACGAGTTTCTTCCCGCGGCCGATCAGCGGAAAGTAAACTGAGCCATTCCGAGGCGCGGTCGCAGCCGTGACCGAACCTCTTTCATTTCGCATGGAAGCGGCCCGCAGCATGATCCCGACGGGCTTCGGGCTCGCCATGGAGTTCCCGTGCAGGTTGCGTTCGATGCGCTAGAACCTTTTCCATGAACTTCGGTTCATGGAAAAGGCTCTTGTTGTTTGAGAAAGACGCCTTTTCTTCGCAAAACCGGCATCCACTTTTGCGGAAAAGGCCCTAGCGCCTCAGCGACAGGGGATTGTCCGAGAGCGCGGCCGCATCGGGCTGGTCGATGGCGGGACGTCCGAGAAAGGCGTTCCAGAGCTTTTCCACCGTCTCGCGCTCCAGGTCGTCCACGATGAAGACGAGACGGCTGCGCCGGTCCTCGCTCGGCCAGCGCGGCAGGATGGCCGGAACATGGATCACGTGCTGCACGCCGTGAATGACCACGGGATGCTCCGGATCTTCCGCGAGAGCAACGAGCCCCTTCACGCGCAGGAGCTTCGCGCCTTGGGTGGAGCGGAGCAGATCCAGGAACATGTCGAGCGTGCCCTGGCGGATCGGCCGGTCGCTGGTAAGGCAGAAGGCGCGGATGCGCTCGTCGTGCCGATTCACGTCGTGATGGTGATGATGGTCGTGACGACCAGGATGGCCATGGTGATGATGCCCGTGCTGATGGGTGTGGCTCGCATGCTCGGCTTCTTCCACCGCCTCCGTCTTCAGCCACTCGGCCACGTCGGAGATCTTGCCCTCGAGATCGAACAGGCCCCCCGCGATGATCTCGCCCACCGGTGCGTTGCCTTCGAGAATCGTTGCGCCCGGGTTGAGCCGGTGCAGTCTTTCCCTCAGGCCGTCGAGGGCCGCCTTGTCCTGGGCCAGATCGGTCTTGGTCAGGACGATTCGCTCCGCGACGGCCGCCTGCTTCACCGCTTCATGATGCGCATCGAGGGTTCGGGGGCCGTTCACCGCATCGATGACCGTCACCACGCCCTCGACTGCGTAGCGCATGGACAGATACGGGTGATAGAGCATGGCGTGGAGGATGGGCGCAGGATCGGCGAGACCCGTGGTCTCGATGATCACGCGCCTGAAGGGCATGATGCGGTCGTTGTCGCGCTTGCGCAGAAGATCCTCGAGGGTTGCGATCAGATCGCCCCGTACGGTGCAGCACAGGCAGCCGGCGGACAGAAGCACCATGCCCTCATCGATCGTCTCCACGAGCAGATGGTCGAGGCCGATCTCTCCGAACTCGTTGATGATCACGACCGTATCCTGCAGCGCCGGATCCTTCAGCATCCGGTTGAGCAGGGTGGTCTTGCCCGCTCCCAGGAAGCCCGTGAGGATCGTCAGCGGGATCGGTTGAGGCGGGGTCATGGGAGTGTTCGTCATGGCTTAATCCGCAATCGGAATCAGATGGGCGTTCTTCAGGCGGCGCTGTTCCAGAAGAACGTTGGTGATGATGGCGGCCAGCACAAGGGCTCCGCCTGCGACCTGTATCGGAGAAAGGACCTCGTCCAGGATCAGGGCCGAGACGACGGAGGCGACCACAGGCTCCGTGCAGAAGACGATGCCGGCCGCGACCGCCGGGATCCGCCCGAGAGCCAAGAGCTGGAGCACGAAGCCGCCGACATAGCCGCCGATGGTCATCGTGACCGCAAAAGGGGCCAGGGCCAGGGTCGATGGCGGCGCGAGCTGCCCCGCCACGAGGCTGACGAGGATGGCGGTGGGCAGTACGATCAGCTGAACCCAGAACACCTTCGCCACCACATCCGATTTCGGGCAGCGCGCCGCCGCGAAGAACTGGACGGCCGTTCCCACGCTGCCGCCGAAGGCAAGCGCCAGGCCACGCCAGTCGAGCCCCGTGAAGGCCGGGCCCACGACCAGGCAGACGCCCGCGGATGCGACCGCGGCTACGCCAAGAAGCTCAGGCGTCAGCGGCGTCTTCTCCACGAGCGGGTTCGTAAGGACGATGATAATCGGATAGGTGTAGAAGACCACTGCGGCGACCGTCACCGGAATGAAGGCGACGGAGGACAGATAGCAGATGCCCTGCATGGCGCTGGCGATGCCGAGCAGAAGAAGCGGCCCTCGCTCCTTTTCGACCATGGCGAGCGAACGCCGCGCGATCAGGGCCACGGCGGCCACGAGCGCCAGCATCACGAAAACGCGGTAGACCACGATGGCCGACCCGCTGGCGCCGGCAAAGGAGGCCATGCGCGCGAAGACGATGTTGAAGCCGTACAGGCCGGCGGAGCCGATGGCGAGGACGAGGCCGGAGGCGTGGGCGGAGCGCGTCATGTCCAGGATGGGGTTCGCGGAATGTGTAACCGTTCGCCCGGATCGGCAGGGAATGCAAGAGGCTGGGATATCGGCGGAAAGTCGGGTCCGGTCTTCACGCCCGCGGCCCTTCGGGCGCCGATGCGGAGCTCCCGTTCTCTCCGATGCACCAACGCAAAACGCCCGGCGCTGGGCCGGGCGTTGCTCTTCATGGAGAAGGGAGATCAGTTCGCGGCCGACTTGGCCTTCGAGGATGCTTGCGCCTTCTGGTCCTTCTTGGCGGGCGCTTTCTTGTCCTGGCCCGCCACCGGCTTCACGGTAACGCTGACGCGGCCTTTGGACTTGGCCTTGTCGCCCTCCTCGATCACGGGCGTCACGTCCGGCTTCTTGGCCGCCTGCTTGCCATTCTTCTTAGAGGAGGCCGCTCTCTTCTTCTGACGGGCCTGTTCGGCCGCCTCCTCGGCCGCAGCCTGCGCGGCAAGCTCTGCCTCCGAAGGCGGATTCAGGCCGACCCAGACGCGCTCGGGCTGCACGGCGGTGCGGGGGCCAAGCACCGTGCGCACGGGCTTCTGCGTATCGCCCGCGAAGGCCATGACGTCGGACGAGAAGAGATTGGGAATGTTCGAGGTGTCGTCCTCGGCCACCACCGGAGCATCTTCTTCCTGCGGCACCGGCCCGCGGCGGTCGCAGATCACCGAGCGCATATCGGGCGGCGTCGCGTTGGCCGAGGCTGGCAGAGCGGTGAGTTCGGGATTCGTGAAGTTCACGCGGCTGTTGAAGCCGCGGTCGAACAGTTCGGCGGCCTGCATCGTCCGCTCGTTGGCGGAAGGCGCGCCGAGCACGACCGTGATCAGGTGGCGGCCGTTGCGGGTGGCGGTGGCCACCACGTTGAAGCCGGACGAGCAGATGAAGCCGGTCTTCATGCCGTCGGCACCCGGATAGCGGCCGATGAGGCCGTTGGTGTTGCGCATGATCCGACGGCCGAACTGCACCGCACCGATATGGAACAGGTCCTGATATTCGGGAAACTCCCGCAGCAAGGCACGGGCGAGGATCGCCATGTCGCGGGCGGTGGTCTGGTTGCGCTCGTCGGGCAGGCCGTGCGGATTGGCGAAATGGCTGCCCGTCATGCCGAGCCGCTGCGCCTGGGCGTTCATGAGCGCCGCGAAACCGTCGGTCGATCCTCCGATATTATCCGCGATGGTGGCCGCCACATCGTTCGCCGATTTCACCAGCAAGATCTTGAGGGCGTTGTCGAGGCGGATCTGGGTGCCCGGCTTGAAGCCCATCTTGGAGGGCGGCAGTGCGGCGGCGCCGTCGGTCACCGTCAGGAGGGTATCCATGCTCAGCTGTCCGGAGCGCACTTTGTCGAGGGCGACATAGGTTGTCATGAGCTTGGTGATGGAGGCCGGATACCACGGATCCGTCGCTCGCTCCGCGTGCAGCACGCGGCCGGACTCGACCTCGACCACGAGGGCGGGGGTTCCGGCGGCCAAAGCCTGACCGCCCAGAAGGGCGGCCACGGCAAAGGCGGTCACGCGAAGGGCTCGGCTAACGTTCATAAGGAACGACTCCTTGACTTAAGCAACGTTCGGAGAGGGGATCTGAAAGCCCCGCTTGCCAGCTGAGCTATATTGTTAGTCCCAAACCTCGGATTTGACTAGGTAAGGGCAGTGCGTCGCAATCCCAGTCTGACCTTTGTACCAAACTCCGTGGCAAGAGAGTGGCAAGAGCCGCTCCCTTTTAAAGAACAACCAAGCGCGGCCATTGTTTCCGGTGGATCGAGTCTTGTGGTATGTGAGGATGATCGATATAAAATTACGTCAAGCGACGCCTCAATGATCTTGTCATGACCGATACTGCCGATTCTGCCATCGTGAAGCCCGCCTATCGCGTCCTGCAGGTCGGCGATCCCGCCCCCTGGTTCACGCAAAATTCGACGAGCAATCCCCGCTATCACTTCGAAGCGGCGGCTGGGCGTTATCTAGTCCTCTGCTTTTACGGGACGGGATCGGACGAGGTCGGGCGGGAGGCTCTGAGAACCGTCCAGGAAACGCACCGGCATCTCTTCGATGACGACAAGATCGCCCTGTTCGGGGTGAGCGTCGATCCGTCGGATCTGTCGGAGCAGCGGGCCCGCCAGATCCTGCCCGGAATCCGGCATTTCTGGGACTTCGACGCAAGCATCGGCCGGCTCTACGGCGCCATCCCGCACGATGCCGAGCCGGGCCGGAGGGAGGTCCCAACGCGCCGGTTCTGGATGGTGCTCAATCCGACGCTTCGCATCCGCGCCATCTTCCCGTTCAAGAGCGACGGCAGCGACCGCGAGGAGGTGATGGCCTATCTGCGCGACCTGCCGCCGGTCGACCGCTTCGCCGGTTTCGAGATGCCGGCGCCCATCCTCGTCATTCCGGACGTGTTCGAGCCCGCCCTCTGCCGGCATCTCATCGGCCTCTATCAGACGCACGGGGGGCAGGAATCGGGCTTCATGCGCGAGGTCGACGGCAGGACCGTTCCGGCGCACGATCCGGACCACAAGCGGCGCAAGGACTTCACCATCACGGATCCCGAGCTGATCGGGCAGTTGCAGCGCCGCATCCTTCGCCGCGTCAATCCCGAGATCGAGAAGGTGCACTTCTTCACCCCGACCCGCATGGAGCGCTATATCGTCTCCTGCTACGCGGCGGAGGATGGCGGACATTTCCGTCCGCATCGCGACAACACCACCAAGGGGACGGCCCACCGGCGCTTTGCCGTATCGATCAACCTCAACGACGATTTCGAGGGCGGGGAGGTGAGCTTCCCCGAATACGGATCGCGCAGCTACAAGGCCCCGCTCGGAGGCGCCGTCGTATTCTCGGCTCCGCTGCTTCACGCCGTGTCCAAAGTCACCGCGGGGCGGCGCTTCGCCTTCCTGCCCTTCCTCTATGACGAGGCTGCCGCCAAGGTCCGTGAAGCGAACAATGCTGCCCTTGGGGAGGGGGTGGGAGCCTACAGAGCCTGATTCCCCAGCGACAGGGCGAGCGGCAGGATCGTGTCCCGCGTGAGGGGAGCGAGGATCCGCTCGCCCGGCTCGCGCGGATCCACCCAGGCATATTCGACGATTTCCGCCCGGCAGGCGACGGAGCCTCCGATCCGGGCCGCATAGGCCCGGGCCCGCACCCATTGACCGGGCTCGTTGGCGGCAGGGGCCTCGAAAACGCCGAGCGCCCGCGTAGAGCCCGGAACGAGGGTGCAGCCGAGCTCTTCGCTCACCTCCCGCATGAGCGCCGCTTCGTCGCTCTCGCCGGGTTCAGGCTTGCCGCCCGGCTGCATGAAGCTCTGCGTGCCGCGCTTTCGGACGAGCAGCACATGGCCTTGCCCGTTGCGGATGAGGGCCGTGACGATATCGATCAACGCTCGCCCGCCTTGATCCATTTCGTGACCTTCGGCGGCTCGTATCGACGAATCTCATCGATCAGGGCCGCCGGTTCGTCATGGACGATCAGCATGGCGCGGTGAATGGGTTTGACGAAGCCGCGTTCCACCACGTCGTCGAGGAAGTCCGCCAGCTTGTCGTAGAAGCCGGCGGCATTGAGCAGGGCGCACGGCTTCTTGTGATAGCCGAGCTGGGCCCAGGTCCAGACCTCGAATAACTCCTCGAAGGTGCCAAGGCCGCCCGGCAGGGCGATGAAGCCGTCGGACAGCTCGGCCATCAGGGCCTTGCGCTCATGCATCGAGCCGACCACCCGCAACTCGCTCAGGCCCGCATGGGCGATCTCCTTGTCGACAAGGGATTGGGGCATCACGCCGACCACGCGGCCGCCGGCGGCCAGCACCGCATCCGCCACGGCGCCCATCAGGCCGACCGAGGCGCCGCCATAGACGAGCTCGATGCCGTTTCGCGCCAGGGTCTCGCCCAGCACGCGGGCGGTCTCGACATAGACGGGATCCTGGCCCGCGCTGGAGCCGCAGAAGACGCAAAGACGCATGGGACTTGTCCGTTGATTCGTTCCGAAACGTCTATGGAGGCCGAGAGCGCCCCAAATTCAAGGCTGTTCCACCCTGTGCCGAGGCCAGCTTGCCGAATGGTCGGAAGCATTCCACCTTATGCCGAAGCACCAAACTCCCGAGGAGATCCCCATGACCGCCTGCATCGTCGGTTGGGCCCATACGCCCTTCGGCAAGCTCGACGCCGAGAGCGTCGAGAGCCTCATCGTCCGCGTGACCAACGAAGCGTTGGACCACGCGGGAATCGGCCCGGAGGATGTGGACGAGGTGGTGCTCGGCCATTTCAACGGCGGGTTCTCGCCCCAGGAATTCACGGCCTCCCTGGTGTTCCAGGCGAGCGATAAATTCCGCTTCAAGCCCGCCACCCGGGTGGAGAATGCCTGCGCCACGGGCTCCGCAGCCGTCCACCAGGCCATCAAAACCATCGAGGCGAAGCGCGCCAGGACGGTGCTGGTCGTGGGCGTCGAGCAGATGACCCGCACGCCGGGGCCGGAGATCGGCAATATCCTGCTCAAGGCCTCCTATCTGCCGGAGGACGGTGACACGCAGGGAGGATTCGCCGGCGTGTTCGGCAAGATCGCGGGCCAGTATTTCCAGCGCTACGGCGATCAATCCGATGCGCTGGCGCTGATCGCTGCCAAGAACCACAAGAACGGCGTGGACAATCCCTATGCGCAGATGCGCAAGGATCTCGGCTTCGCGTTCTGCCGCGCCGAGAGCGAGAAGAATCCGTTCGTGGCCGGTCCCCTGAAGCGGACCGACTGCTCGCTCGTCTCCGACGGCGCGGCCGCTCTTGTGATCGCCGACACGGAAACGGCGCTTCGCATGCGCCGCGCCGTCGCCTTCCGGGCGAGCGCGCACGCGCAGGATTTCCTGCCCATGTCGAAGCGCGACATCGTCGATTTCGAGGGCTGCGCAGAAGCGTGGCGGCGGGCGCTGGACCAGGCCGGAATCCAGCTCTCCGACCTCTCCTTCGTCGAAACCCACGATTGCTTCACCATCGCCGAGCTCATCGAATACGAGGCGATGGGGCTCACCCCGCGCGGGCAGGGGGCGATCGCCGTCAAGGAAGGCTGGACGAACCGCGACGGCCGGCTGCCGGTGAATCCCTCCGGCGGCCTCAAGTCCAAGGGACATCCCATCGGCGCGACTGGCGTGTCCATGCATGCCCTGTCGGCCATGCAGCTCTGCGAGGAGGCCGGCGGCATCCAGGTCAGGAACCCGGTGCTGGGCGGCATTTTCAACATGGGAGGCGCGGCGGTCGCCAATTACGTGAGCGTGCTCGAGCGAATCAAATAGCGACGGGATGACATTCCGAACGCCGTCCCCGGACGTGTTCCGGGGACGGCCATGACGGCGAGGGGAAGCACTACTCGCCCGGCGCCTTGGCATGGACGGCCAGGGCGTGCAGGCCCTTGTCGAAGGCCTCCTTCAGCACCTCGTTGACGAGGCGGTGGCGCTCGACCCGGCTCTTGCCGGAGAAGGCCTCAGACACGATATGAAGCCTGAAGTGAGTTTCACCCCCCTCCCGCCATCCGCCGTGACCGCGATGCTGTTCCGACTCGTCCGTGACGGTCAGTTGGGACGGGTGCAGGCGCTCCTGCAGAGTTTGCGTGATCCAGTGATGAAGGGTCATGCGTCTTGATAAACCTTTTTGAACGGGTCTGCGGCGAAAAGCTCTTAAGCCTTGGCTCAGGGCCTCAAGCCCCTCATAATGTTTGAATCATGGATCTCAACTCGCCACTTTTCGACCGAATCCGGATTAAGCCTTCCTGCGAGGAGCCGCGGGACACGAAGGGACCTGCCTGCGAGCATCCCGGCTGCAAGGCCTCGGGTGAATACCGCGCGCCCAAGGGACGGGACCGAGAGGGCCAGTATTGGCGCTTCTGCCTCCAGCACGTGCGCGAGTACAACGCATCCTACAACTATTTTTCCGGCATGTCCGATTCGGCCGTCGCAGCCTATCAGAAGGACGCGATCATCGGGCACCGCCCCACCTGGGCCATGGGCGTGAACGCCTCCGGCAAGGCCGAGGAGACGGAACCGAAACAGGACACCCGCGACTGGGCATATTTCGATCCCCTGGGAATCCTCCGGGGGGAGGATTTCACCCAGGCGCGCGGCCGCAGGACGCAAGCCGAGCCCCGGCGCCCCCGCTATACGGGCGCTGTCCGACGGGCGCTGGACATCCTCGGGTTGGACGAAACGGCCGACGGGCCCGCCATCAAGGCCCAGTACAAGTCCCTGGTGAAACGCTTCCACCCGGATGCCAATGGCGGGGACCGCTCCTTCGAGGAGCGGCTTCGCGACATCATCAAGGCGCACGACACCCTCAAAAGCGCCGGTCTGTGCTGAAGCGCTGTCGTTTCACGCAGCCCCTTAGGCGTTTAGGAAATTGCACCACACAGCCATGGGGTTTAAGAAGCCATGGCACATATCTGAAACCACCATCCGATCGAGAGGCCCCTATGACGGCACAAACCGATACAACGACCCTACTGCCGGATATGAAGGTCTCCGTGCGACAGGTCTTCGGCATCGATTCGGATCTGGAAGTTCCGGCCTTCTCCCAAGCGGAAGAGCATGTGCCCGATCTCGATCCGGATTATCTGTTCGACCGGGAGACCACGCTGGCCATTCTGGCAGGTTTCGCGCGCAACCGCCGCGTGATGATCACGGGCTACCACGGCACGGGCAAGTCCACCCATATCGAGCAGGTGGCCGCCCGCCTCAACTGGCCCTGCGTCCGCGTGAACCTGGACAGCCATGTGTCCCGCATCGACCTGGTCGGCAAGGACGCCATCGTCCTCCAGGAGGGCAAGCAGGTGACCGCCTTCCAGGACGGCATTCTTCCCTGGGCGCTGCAGCACAACGTGGCCCTGGTCTTCGACGAGTACGATGCCGGCCGTCCCGACGTGATGTTCGTGATCCAGCGCGTGCTTGAGCAGTCCGGCAAGCTCACGCTGCTCGATCAGAAGCGCGTCATCCGTCCTCACCCCGCCTTCCGCCTCTTCGCCACCGCCAACACGGTAGGCCTGGGCGATACCTCGGGCCTGTATCACGGCACGCAGCAGATCAACCAGGGCCAGATGGACCGCTGGTCCATCGTCACCACGCTCAATTATCTGCCGCACGACAAGGAGGTGGACATCGTCCTCTCCAAGGCGAAGCATTATCAGGACAGCCCGGAAGGGCGCGACATCGTCAACAAGATGGTGCGCGTGGCCGATCTCACCCGCAGCGCCTTCATGAACGGGGATCTCTCCACCGTCATGAGCCCGCGCACGGTGATCACCTGGGCCGAGAATGCCGAGATCTTCGGCGATACGGGCTTCGCCTTCCGCGTCACCTTCCTCAACAAGTGCGACGAACTGGAACGCGCCCTCGTGGCCGAGTTCTATCAGCGCTCCTTCGGCAAGGAGCTGCCGGAGAGCGCCGTGAACATGGTGCTGTCGTAATTGCACTCCTGTCATCCTGGGCCGCGGAAGCGGAGCCTAGGATCCATAACCGCTGACGATGCAAGGCTGGAGAACGGCCTGTGTTTATGGATCCCCGCCTTCGCGGGGATGACAGAAAGCGGATGTCAGGAGAGGTGAGATGTCCATCTCGAACCGCAAGCCGGGTGAGAAGAAGGAAGCGCCGGCGGAGCCACTGAAGCGCTCCATCGCCGGAGCCATGAAGGCCATCGCCCGCAAGCCCGATCTGGAGGTCGCCTTCGCGTCCGACCGGCCGGTGCTCATGGGCCAGGAGAAGGCCCGCCTGCCCGAGCCGCCCCGCCGGCTCACGCCCCAGGATGTCGCCATTCTCCGCGGTAACGCGGATTCCATGGCCCTGAGGCTCGCCTGTCACGATGTCGGTCTCCACCGGCGGCTCGCCCCCGAGGGGCAGGCCGCCCGCGCCGCGTTCGACGCGGTGGAGCAGGCGCGCGTGGAATCCATCGGATCGCGGCGCATGGCCGGTATTTCGTCCAACATCACGGCGATGCTGGAGGACCGCTATCACCGCGGCGGCAAATACGAGGAGATCACCGATCGCGCCGATGCGCCCATCGAGGATGCGCTGGCGCTCATGGTGCGCGAGCGGCTGACCGGCCAGAAGCCGCCCGCTGCCGCCGCCAAGATCGTCGATCTCTGGCGCGACTTCATCGAGGAGCGCGCGGGCAGGAACCTCGACGGGCTGTTGAAGAACATCGACAGCCAGCGCGATTTCGCGCGCGGCATCCGCGAGATGCTCTCCTCCCTGGACATGGCCGAGGACGTGTCCCTCGACCAGGAGGACGAGGAGAACGAGGAAGACAACGAATCCGAGCAGCAGGAGCAGCAGGGCGAGGGCGAATCCGAGCAGGAATCGCAAGGCGACCGCGCCGATGTCGAGGTCAGCGAGGATTCGAGCGACGACATCGAGGAGGGCGCAACCGAGGAGGCCGATGGTCCTTCCGGCGAGTTGCCCGAGGAGGCGGACGAGGCGGATTCGGACGAGGCCGGCGAGTCCTGGCGTCCGCCGTCCCGCTCCAACGAGGCGCGCGGACCCGACTACAAGGCCTATACGAACAAGTTCGACGAGATCATCCATGCGGAGGATCTCTGCGATGCGGATGAGCTGACGCGCCTGCGCGCCTATCTCGACAAGCAGCTCGCCCATCTTCAGGGTGTGGTGGGGCGTCTCGCCAACCGTCTGCAGCGCCGCCTGATGGCGCAGCAGAACCGCTCCTGGGAGTTCGACCTGGAAGAGGGAACGCTCGATCCGGTGCGCCTACCGCGCATCATCATGGATCCGTTCCAGCCCTTGAGCTTCAAGCAGGAACAGGACACCAATTTCCGCGATACGGTGGTGACGCTGCTGCTCGATAATTCCGGCTCCATGCGCGGACGTCCGATCACGGTGGCGGCGACCTGCGCTGATATTCTCGCGCGCACGCTGGAGCGCTGCGGCGTGAAGGTGGAGATCCTCGGCTTCACGACCCGCGCCTGGAAGGGCGGACAGTCCCGCGAGACGTGGCTGCAGAGCGGCAAACCGGCCAATCCCGGACGTCTCAACGATCTGCGCCACATCATCTACAAGTCTGCGGATGCGCCCTGGCGGCGCGCGCGCAAGAACCTGGGCCTGATGATGCGCGAAGGCCTGCTAAAGGAAAACATCGACGGCGAGGCGCTCGACTGGGCGCACAAGCGCCTGCTCGGCCGGCCCGAGCAGCGGCGCATCCTGATGGTGATCTCCGACGGCGCGCCGGTGGACGACTCGACGCTTTCCGTCAATCCGGGCAATTACCTCGAGCGGCATCTGCGCTACATCATCGAGGAAATCGAGACCCGCTCGCCGGTCGAGCTCATCGCCATCGGCATCGGCCACGATGTAACGCGCTATTACCGCCGTGCCGTGACCATCGTCGACGCGGAGGAACTCGGCGGCGTGATGACCGAAAAGCTGGCGGAGCTGTTCGAGGAAAACGCGCAGCCTGCGCGAGGAGCGCCCCGTCGACGGGCTCACGCGTGAGGCTTCTCACCCGGCGAAATCTGCTTGTGGGCGGCGGTGCTCTCACCGCCGCGGCCGTTGCAGGCGCGGCTCTCGCGCAGCGACCGCAGGCTTTTCATGGTGCGACACCGATCAGGGTCGCGGCTCAGCCGATCAGCCACCTATCCAATACCGATCCCGACCGGACGCGGTTCGGATCGCTCGTCTTCCGTTCCGGCCTCGTCCTCAAATCGGATGTCTCCGCCTTCGGTGGTTTCTCCGCCCTTTGGCGGTCCCCGGAGGGTGATGAGATCGCGGCGCTGGCGGACAATGCGCAGATCCTGAAGGCGCGCGTGGACATCTCGGACGGGCGACTATCGGGGCTCTCCCAGGCGGCGATGGCGCCTCTGCTGCTGAGCGACGGAACGCTCGCGCGCCGCTCCCCCTACTACGATACGGAAAGCCTCGCGATCTCCGGCAACGTGGCGTTCGTCGGGGTCGAGCGCAACCACGCGGTGCTCCGCTTTCAGCGCGACCGGGAAGGGAGGCTCGTGCAGGGTGTCCCGATTGCGGTGCCGGGGGATCTCAAGGAGGATCTCAAGGACCTGCCGAACAACGGAGGGCTCGAGGCGCTCGCGCTGACGCCGCCGCGATCAAGCCTCGCGGGTGCGCTGGTGGGCATCTCGGAGGGTGGCCGGGGCTTCATTCTCACGGGCGCGCGGCCGGGTTCGTTCGAACTGGTGCGCCGCGACGGCTACGACGTGACGGACCTGGCGTTCGTCGATTCCGACGATGCGCTCGTCCTGGAGCGCCGCTTCTCGCTGCTCGGCGGTTTCGGATGCCGCCTGCGCCGCATCGCCTCATCCGCCGTGAGGCCCGGCGCGAGCGTGGACGGCGAAGTGATCTATCAGAGCGAGGCCTCGCACCAGATCGACAACATGGAAGGTCTCGCGGTTCATCGGGAAGGGCGCGAAACCGTCGTCTCGATGATCTCGGATAACAATTTCAACGCCAGTCTTCAGCGAACGCTGCTGCTTGAGTTCGCCCTCGTGGCGTGAGGGACGGGTTTTCTGGATCAGGAACCCGGACAAACGGCCCTACAGCATCGGGTGTGAAATCGAACCCATATCCGATGCTGTCAGTCTAGGGTCTTGCGCATCTTTTCACGCAAAACCGGTTCCCACTTCCCGCGTCCGATGCTCTACACCGTAGCGCGCTGCGCCAAGCCTGGACTCATGAGGCGCAGCACCACGCCGTAGGGCAGGATGGAGAAGACCGAGAGCGCGAGCTTGACGCCGTAATCCGCGAGGCCCAGCGTCACCCAGGGAAGCGCGATGCACTGATCGGTGATGCCTGCCTGAGCGAGCACCTGATCGATCGTCAGGCCGATGCCCGGAATCGCGCCGCAATAGAATGCGAAGGAAAAGAAAATCGTCGTGTCGACGGCCGCCGAGATCGTCGAGGAGGCGAAGGGCGGCAGCCACCAGGCCATGTTCCTCAGGCGCGAGAAGATGCCGATATCGAGCAGCTGCGCCGTCAGGAAGGCGCTGCCCGAAGCGATGGCGATGCGCGGGGTCGCGAGAATGATCGAGAGCGCGACCGCCAGGACGAAGCCTACATAGACGACCTTCCGGGCTCCTTTGGGTCCGAAGCGGCGGTTGGCCAGCTCCGTTACCAGGAACGAGAAGGGATAGGTGAAGGCGCCCCAGGTGAAATAATCCTGAAGGCCCCAGGCCTCGAAGGGATATTGCACGAGGATGTTCGAGGCCAGCACGACGATGGTCATCGCGACGAGGGCGATCGTGAAGTCGCGGCGATCGAGGGCGGTCATCTCATCCGGCTCCTGAGGGTCCTGGTCGTCTGCCTTGCAAGAGACGGGACCTTGCAGGAGCAGAGAAGATAAGCCCGTCGATTGCAACGCAAAACGGGCGGCCGTGAGGCCGCCCGCAGCGTCGAAGACGGGAAGAGGTCGAGATCAGCTCGCAGCCGCGAGCTTCTTCTCGATCTCGCGCTTCACAGCGAGGGCGGTGGTCGACAGCTCGGTAGCCGAGGCCTTCGCCAGGAAGGCGTCGAGGCCGCCGCGATGCTCGACAGAGCGCAGAGCATGGGCGGACACGCGCAGGCGCACGGAGCGCTGCAGGGTCTCAGACTGGAGCGTGACGTTGCAGAGGTTCGGCAGGAACTTCCGCTTCGTCTTGCGGTTCGAGTGGCTCACCAGATGGCCACTCAGCACGGCCTTGCCGGTCAGTTCGCAACGGCGCGACATGGGTTCAATCCTATCGTCATAAGGGTCGCGGCTTCATTTCGCGGGTTTGCCTCATCGCAGATCCCACGCCGCCGGACACCAGAAGTCCTTGGAAGGTGCAGGGCTATAGGCCGAAAACCTGGCCCGCGTCAAGAATAGTGCGGTGGCACAACGCCTTTTTTTGCGCCCCCTCGGTCATGATTTATTCGGAATCTCATGCGATGCAACAAAATAGACTAACGGGACAGCCCCGGGAAAACTCAATGCGCCTCCTCGCTTCAGCCCTGTTGACCGTAAGCCTGGCCGGAATCGGCTCTCAGGCCGAGGCTCAGCCTGCCCAGACGCTCAAGGTGAACTACAATCTCTCCTTGGCGGGCCTGCCGTTGGGGAAGGCCGACCTGTCGTCGACATTCACCGGGCCGAAATACGAGATGCAGGGCAGCGTGAAGCTCTCGGGCCTCGTGAAGATGATCACGGGCGGCAAGGGGGCGGGCACGGCCTCCGGCACGATCGCGGGCGCTCAGCCTCAGCCACGGGGCTTTGCCGTCAACACCAAGTCTTCGGGCGAGCAGCGCGTCGTGCGCATGGCGCTCGACGAAGGCAACGTCGCCGAGGTCGAGGTCGTCCCGCCCATCGAGGCGAAGGAGGATCGAGTGCCGGTCAAGGAGGCCGACAAGAAGGGGGTCATCGATCCCTTGAGCGCCCTCATCATGCCCGCGGTGGCGTCAAAAAGCCTCACCGACCAGGCGAATTGCAACCGCACCATCCCGGTCTTCGACGGAGGGGCGCGCCAGAATATCGTGCTCTCCTATTCCGAGACGAAGACCATCAAGGTTCCGGGCTATTCCGGTCCCGTCCTCGTCTGTAACGTCCGCTGGGTGCCGATCTCCGGCCATCGCCCGCAGCGCGCCACCGTCAAGTTCATGCAGGAGAACAGGGACATGAACGTGTGGCTGGCGCCCGTGGAGGGCCCCCGCGTGCTCTTCCCGATCAAGGTCGTCGTGCGCACCATGATCGGCATGGGCGAGCTCGAGGCAGCGAGCTGGTCGGTGGAGGGCAACGGCGCGGCGGCCACGGCAGGGCGCGGGACCAAGGGGCGCGAGCCCGTCAGGGCCGGGGCCGGTCAATAAGCTCTCAAGAATCCTGACGAATTCCGGAAAAAGCCGGTAGCGAAACCGGCGCAAGGTCCCATATAAGGGGGAGCCTGCCGCCGGACGTTCGGGCCAGGCCCGTTTTGTGAGAAGGCTGCCTGCATCCCCCGATGCGGGAGCGTCTCGTCCCTCTCACCCGGGATCGTATCCGACATTACCCCGCATTCAGGCATGGTTCGTCGTTCCCTTCCTCCGCAGGTGCGTGCGCGCGGCGTCACCGCCGTGCTCGGCCCTACCAATACCGGCAAGACCCATCTCGCTATCGAGCGCATGCTCGGGCACGACAGCGGCATGATCGGCCTGCCGCTGCGCCTGCTCGCGCGCGAGGTCTACGGCCGGGTCGTCGAGAAGGCCGGCCCGCACAATGTCGCCCTCATCACGGGCGAGGAAAAGATCAAGCCGGATCGGCCCCGCTACTGGATCTCCACCGTGGAGGCCATGCCCCGCGACATCGACGCGGCCTTCGTGGCGATCGACGAGATCCAGCTCGCCGCCGACCTCGACCGCGGCCATGTGTTCACCGACCGGCTCCTGAACCAGCGCGGCCGGGAGGAGACGATGCTGATCGGCTCCTCGACCATGCGCCCGCTCATCGAGGCGCTGATTCCCGGCGTCCATGTGGTCACGCGTCCGCGCCTCTCCCAGCTCACCTTCGCGGGCGAGAAGAAGGTCTCGCGTCTGCCCCGCCGCTCCGCCATCGTGGCCTTCTCGGCCGAGGAGGTCTACGGCATCGCGGAGCTGATCCGGCGCCAGAGCGGCGGCGCCGCGGTGGTCCTGGGCGCGCTCTCGCCCCGCACCCGCAACGCGCAGGTCGAGCTCTACCAGAACGGCGACGTGGATTACCTGATCGCCACGGACGCCATCGGCATGGGCCTCAACCTCGACGTGGACCATGTGGCCTTCGCGTCCGACAAGAAGTTCGACGGTTTCCGCTACCGCAAGCTCTACAACCCGGAGCTCGCCCAGATCGCGGGCCGTGCCGGCCGCCACATGCGCGACGGCACCTTCGGCTCAACGGGCCGCTGCCCGCCTTTCGATGCGGAAACCGTGGAGGCCCTGGAGAATCACACCTTCGATCCGGTCCGGATCCTGCAATGGCGCAACCCCGACCTCGATTTCTCGACCCTCGGGCGCCTGCGGGACTCCTTGAGCCAGCAGCCCCGGGAGCACGGCCTCGTACGCGCCCCGATGGGAGAAGACCTGGCGGCCCTCGAATTGCTGGCCCGGGACGACGACATCCAGGCCTTCGCCCGCACGAAATATGCCGTCGAGCGCCTCTGGCAGATCTGCCAGGTGCCCGATTACCGAAAAGTTTCGCCCCAGACCCATGCGGATCTGGTTGGCCAGCTCTACCGTTTCCTCATGAAGGAGGGGGCGGTTCCAGCAGACTGGTTCGCCCGTCATTTGTCGGCTTCCGACCGTACGGATGGCGATATCGACACCCTGTCCAACCGCATCGCCCAGGTGCGAACTTGGTCTTTCGTCGCTAACCGTCCCGACTGGTTGAAGGATCCGGAGCATTGGCAGGGTGTTGCGCGTCAGGTAGAGGACAAGCTATCGGATGCGCTTCATGAACGTCTCGCCCAAAGATTCATCGACCGGCGGACGAGCGTTCTCATGCGGCGCTTGAGAGAGAACACGATGCTCGAAGCGGAAATCACGACCACCGGCGACGTCACTGTCGAGGGGCAACATATCGGCCATCTGCATGGCTTCCATTTCGTGCCTGATTCCCAGGCCGATGCCACGGAGGCCAAGACCCTGCGCAATGCTGCCAGCAAGGCCCTGGCCGGCGAAATCGAGGCGCGGGCCGATCGGTTCGCCGAGGCGCCCGACACCACCCTGGTGCTGTCCAATGACGGCACGATCCGCTGGATGGGCGATCCCGTGGCCAAGCTGGAGACCGGCGACAAGCTGTTCGAGCCGCGGGTTCGGATCCTGTCGGACGAGCATCTCACGGGCCCCGCCCGCGACAAGGTCGAGAGCCGCCTGCGCGCCTGGCTCAAGGCCTATGTGGTGCGCCTGCTCGGGCCGGTGATGGATCTCGAGACCAATGCCGAGCTGACCGGGATCGCCCGGGGCATCGCCTTCCAAGTCGGCGAGGCGCTCGGCGTGCTGGAGCGCGCCAAGGTTCTCAACGAGGTGCGCAGCCTCGACCAGGATGCCCGCGCGGCCCTGCGCAAGGCGGGCATCCGCTTCGGGGCCTATCATCTCTATCTGCCGGCCCTTCTGAAGCCCGCGCCCCGCGTCCTCGCGACGCAGCTCTGGGCGCTCCAGAACGGCGGCCTGGACCAGAAGGGGATCGACGAGATCGCCCATCTCGCCCAGTCGGGCCGCACCTCGATCCCGGTCGACCCGGAGATCGCGTCGGGCCTCTACCGCGCCGCGGGGTTCCGGGTCTGCGGTGGCCGTGCCGTGCGCGTCGACATCCTCGAGCGACTGGCGGACCTGATCCGTCCGGCGATCGCCTATCGTCCCGGCATCACGCCCGGCGAGCCGCCGGCAGGCGCCGCCGACGGAGAGGGCTTCGTGCCGACCGTGGCCATGACCTCCCTGGTCGGCTGCGCGGGCGAGGATTTCGCCACGATTCTGAAGTCGCTCGGCTATGCGATGGAACGTCGTCCCGGCCCGGCCATCACCGTGCCGCTGGCGGCGGCGCCGCAACCTGCCGCGATCGAGGCCGCGCCTGCCGAGGTTCCCGCCGAGGCGTCTGCCGAGACAGCGGCGGAGACGGCGGCCGAAGCGCCCGCTGAAGCGCCGCCCGTGGCAGAGGAGACCGGTGCCGTGGCCGTGGAGGCTCCCGAACCCTCCGTTCCGGCCGAGGCTGTCGAGGCCAGCGCCGCCGAGGCCGTGGCTTCGCCCGAAGGGCAGGCAATGGGTCCGGCCGAAGAGGCTGCGGAGGAACCAGCTCAGGCTCCGGCCGAGCCCGAAATGATCGAGGTCTGGCGCCAGCACCGGCGTCACCACGAAGGCGGGCAGGCCCGTCAGGGCCGCGAGGCCCGCGGAAATCGTGGCGAACGCGGCGAGCGTGGTGAGCGCGGCGATCGACGCCCGCGTCACGGCGAAGGCAAGGGCGAGCGTCCGCGCCGGGAGGCCCAAGGGGAGGGTGGACGTCCGGAGGGCGGACGTCCGCAGAACCGTCCGCCGCGGGGACCTCGGCCCGACGACCGCCGCGGCCCGCGTCCCGACAAGCGCGGCGAGAACCGCCGCGACGGGGGCCAGGAGCGCCGCGAGAAGCAGCCCGATCCGAATTCGCCGTTCGCCAAGCTCATGGCCCTCAAGGCTCAGCTCGAAGACGGGAAGAAGTGAGATCGGCATATGCGTGAGGACCGGCAGCGGCTCGACAAGTGGCTCTGGTTCGCACGTTTCGCCAAAACCCGGACGCTGGCCGCCAAGCTCGTGACGAGCGGCTTCGTCCGGGTCAACGGCCAGCGCATCGACAACGCCGCCAAGGCGTTATCCATCGGTGACGTGGTCACCGTCGCTCTGGCCCGCACGACCCTGGTGGTGCGGGTCGAAGGCCTCGGCGAGCGCCGCGGGCCTGCGCCGGAAGCAAGACAGCTCTACGCCGACCTCAACGAGGGCGACGGAGTGCTTGTCAGGGAAGGCGACAAGAGCTAGAGCATCGGTCCCAAAAGTGGAATCCACTTTTGGGATTGAATCCGATGCTCCCTCCTTGGAAAGAGCGCATCGTTCTCGCGAAAAACCGGATCCACTTTTTCGCACGATGCGCTAGAGCGGCGATAGTCGCGCGCTTTTTTGGAATAGACTCTCGAAGGACCGTTCATGACCTACGTCGTCACTGAAAATTGCATCAAATGCAAATACATGGACTGCGTCGAGGTATGCCCGGTGGATTGTTTCTACGAGGGCGACAACATGCTCGTCATTCACCCGGACGAGTGCATCGATTGCGGCGTCTGCGAGCCGGAATGCCCCGCGGAGGCGATCAAGCCGGATGCGGAACCCGGCCTCGAGCAATGGCTGAAGCTCAACGCCGATATGGCCAAGAGCTGGCCCAACATCACGCAGAAGAAGGATCCTCCGGCCGACGCCAAGGATTTCGACGGCGTGGCCGGCAAGTTCGAGCAGTATTTCTCGCCCAATCCCGGCGAGGGCGATTAACGGAGCGACGTGCCGGGCAAGGCCCGCTCTCGCGGTTCGGCCATCCGGGCTCGTCCCGGGCGAATCTGCCGATCCGGCAGGTCCGAAGCCCGGACATAAGGCGAGCTTCTTTACGCTACGCTTTGAAATATTTTTGCTTTTTGGGCCAGACTGTGATAGGGTCTGCGAATGCCGTCGCTTGCGCTCAAGCCGTGCACCGTCCCAGCAGGTCGTCGGTTCACACACTGAAGCAATGATGCACGAAACCTGATCGGAGGAAGATAATCCCCTTCCTTGGGTCCAGGGTGAGCGTGTTCTAGCTGCTGGCTTACATCAGGGAGTCGGGCGGAATAGTCAAGTTCCGTTCTCGCTCAGCTCATTCCTGTTTCCCTGGGTCCCTGCCCAGGGGAACCACCGCTCTCGCGCCTGTCAGGCCGGGAGCCATGCAAGGAGGCCTCTCTCGCATGACAACCGCTAAGAAGTCCGCCCAGCGCCTGGGTTTCAAATCCGGTGAAGCCATCGTTTACCCCGCTCACGGCGTCGGCCGCATCACGGCCATCGAAGAGCAGGAAATCGCCGGCTTCAAGCTGGAGCTTTACGTGGTCTCCTTCGACAAGGACAAGATGGTCCTGCGGGTTCCGACCGCGAAAGCCGCGAGCGTCGGGATGCGTAAGCTCGCCGAGCCGGCCGTGGTTCAAAAGGCTCTGGACGTTCTGACGGGTCGTGCCCGTGTGAAGCGCACCATGTGGTCGCGCCGCGCCCAGGAATATGAGGCGAAGATCAATTCCGGCGACCTTCTCTCCGTCACCGAGGTCGTGCGCGACCTGTACCGGTCCGAGGCGCAGCCGGAACAGTCCTATAGCGAGCGTCAGCTCTACGAATCCGCCCTCGACCGGGTCGTGCGTGAAATCGCCGCCGTAAACAAGATCACCGACACCGAAGCCCTCAAGCTCATCGAGCAGAGCCTCGCCAAGTCTCCGCGCCGCGCCAAGGGCGCCGAGGCGGACGCCGACGGCGAAGGCGACGACATGCAGGAAGAAGCGGCCTGATCGAACGGCCCAAATTCATTATGATTGCTTTGGAAAGCCTGGCTTTGCGCCAGGCTTTTTTATTGGCCGCAAACCCTTGTTTTCGCAGGACGGGAATCTATTTCGCAAAACTTGGCTGTTGAGGGTGAACTTTTTCCCGCCTCGACCGTTGTGTCTCTGCCAAGGGAGGACACAATGGGAGAAATCTCAGGCGTTCGTCGTCGTTTCGTCCGCGCTGCAATGAATGCGCCTTTTCTCGAAAGGGAAGAGGAGCATGCTCTCGCCGTGCGCTGGAAGGAGAACCGCGACGAAACAGCTCTTCACCAACTGACGGCCGCGCATATGCGCCTCGTCATCGCTCTGGCGGCCCGTTTCCGCCATTATGGCCTGCCGATGGCGGATCTCGTCCAGGAAGGGCATGTGGGCCTTCTCGAGGCCGCCGCCCGGTTCGAGCCTGAACGGGAGGTCCGTTTCTCGACTTACGCGACCTGGTGGATCCGCGCTTCGGTGCAGGACTATATCCTTCGTAACTGGTCAATCGTCCGCGGCGGAACAAGTTCCGCCCAGAAGGCCCTCTTCTTCAACCTGCGCCGGCTGCGCGCCCGCCTGACCCGTGGCGGCGAGGAGCGCATTTCGTCGGACGTACACGAGAAGATCGCCGAAGCCATCGGCGTCTCCAAGGCCGATGTGGCCCTTATGGATGCCCGCCTTTCGGCCCCCGATACGTCTCTCAACGCGCCGGTTCTCGATGCGGACCCGTCGAATTCGGCTGAGCGCATGGAATTCCTCGTCGATACGAGCCCGCTTCCGGATGAGAGCGTGAGCGACGTGATCGACACCGAGCGCCGGGTGCGCTGGCTCAAGCAGGCGCTCGAAGTGCTCAATGAACGCGAGCTGCGCATCCTTCGGGCGCGCCGCCTCGACGACGAGCAGGTGACCCTTGAATTCCTGGGCGACCGCCTGGGAATTTCCAAGGAGCGCGTCCGTCAGATCGAGAATCGTGCCCTTGAGAAGCTCAAGCGGGCCCTGATGGACAAGTATCCTCAGGCCTCGGGCGCTTTCGTCTAAGGAAGTCGAGACCCTTAGAGAACCCCAAGTCAGGCGGGCCGGCTACCGGCCCGCCTGACTGCTATTTTACGAGCCGTTATCGGCGAAGAGCGGAGTTCCTTGACGCATCGTGCGAAAGAGCGAACTCGGTTTTTCGCAAGAACGATGCGCTCCTTCCAGGAAGAGAGCATCGGAGAGAATCCCAAAAGGGCAAATCCAAGTCCCGCGTCCGATGCTATGAGAAAGTGAATCTCACCCTGAGGTAAGGCTCATTCGACGATGATCTTGTACCGCTCGCCGACCCTCAAGGGGCCGCCGCGGTCGAGCCCGTTGAGCAAAAGGAACCGGTCGAGCGCCTTGTCGACGGGCATGCGGGCGGACAACGACTGGGCGGTGTCGCCGCGCTGAGCCGCCACGATCTGGAGCTTGAGCGGCCGGATGCGGCGGGCTTCCTCCGGCTGCACTTGGCGTATGCTGCCGAGGGTCCGCTGGAACATGTCTTCCAGATCCGGGCCGCCGCTGCGGGCCGCCATGATGAGGCGGTAGGTCGTGTTGCCGATGCGAATGGCCGAAAGCCGGAAGGTCCATTCCTTGCCGTTGGAGAGGGCCGTCACGACGGGGAGGTCGTTGAGGGTGGTCGTGACCAGGCTGCCCGCCTCGATGGTGTCGGTCCAGGTGGAGCGCAGAACCTCTTCCAGGCTCTGCCCGGCGGGCGTGTCTGCCGCATCGAAGAGCAGGCGGCGCTCGCCGTCGTTCGAGGAGCCGAGAACGGCCTGGGAGGTGTTTTCCAGGGTGAAGCCCGCCGGCGCCTCGAAGGCGACGCCGAGGCGGGCATGGATGAAGCGGCGGCCCTTCACGACGCCGTCGCTCGGGTCGTCCCCGTAGGCGAGCCCGTCGAGGGCCGTCAGGTATTCGAGCCGTCCGGTCTCTCCCATGCCCGGAGGTCCGGCGCGCCGGGCCGCCTGGAGAGCCTTCGCGACGCGCGCGGCCGTGCTGGGATGGGAAGCGACCCGGTCAGGGCCCGTATTGCCGCTGCTGCTCGCCGAGCGGCCGAGGGCCGTGAGGAAGCGGGGTGCGCCATAGGGGTCGAAGCCCGCCCGGGTGAGAACGGTGATTCCGGTCTGATCGGCCTCGAGCTCCTGCGAGCGGGAGAAGCTGGCAAGCGTCGAACGGGCCTGGTCCTGCACCACGGCCGCTTCCTGGGAATTGTTCAGGACGTTTTCCGCCACGCGCTCGATCAGCTCCGAACGGGCCTGCAGCTCGCTGCGCTGAGAGGCATGGCGGAGCGTGACATGGGCGATCTCGTGCGAGAGCACGGCTGCCACCTCCGACGTGTCGTTCGCCAGGGCGAGCAGCCCGCGCGTGACATAGAGCCGTCCGTTCGGCAGGGCGAAGGCGTTCACCACGGGCGAATTGAGGATGGTGACCTGGTACGACTCGTCCGGCCGGTCGGTTGCCATGACGAGCCGGTTCACCGCGTCGGTCAGAAGACGCTGGAGCTGAGGCGCGCGGCCTTCGCCGCCGAAGGCCGACACGAGGCGGATATGGTCGCGGTCGCGGTCCGGCCCGAGCACCCGGGGCGCATTGGCCGGCAGGGCGCCGTTTCCGCCAAAGCTCGAGCAGCCCGACACCAGGCCTGCGAGCATCAGACTGGCCGCGATCCGGATCTTACCTCTGTGACGTCTATCCTGCATGCTTGCTCATCGGGCCAAGCGTCGATTGTCTTCCCCGTCGCCTTGAGGACGGCTGTCGTCAAGGCGCTCGATCATCTCCGGTAGATCAATGGTAAGGGCAGTGCCCTGCCAAGACTGCAAAATGCCTCGGGCCCGGAGGGGTCTGCCTTTCAGCGAAGCCGCCGAAATGCCCCTCTCCGCCATCCGGATCCAGGCTTTCCGAGAAATGATGATCGTGAAGTCGTCTGCCCACTGCCCCCCGAAATTCAAATAGGTTCTCTGTTTGCGCTCGCCGACGCTGCGAACCCGCCCCTCGATGATGACGAAACGGCCGACTCGCTCGTTCAAGAGCTCGGCTTGGTCTACTGGGACGGGGTTATAGCGGTCATCGGCCCAAAGACCAAGGCGTCGTTCACGCGCCGTTTCCTCAAAAGCGAGCAGTTCGGTCTGACAGAAGACGGAATCGGCCCCTGGATCGACGAGGGCGAGGCCCGCCTCGACGAGACCGTGGCTCAGGTCGAGAGGCTGCGGCTCACCGAGACGCGCGCGCAAGGGAAGGCGGTTCCAGCGGTCCCGGCCGCCCTGAACGGTGACGTCGAGGGGCTGGCCGATGCGGGCCTTGAGCCAGTCCAGGGCCTCACCCCTATGGAGCGCGTCATCGGGAAGCCGGATGCCCGGAAGCCGGGCCAACCCCAGCCCTTCGAGCAGCAACTCGCCTTCGGGCGTGATGCCGGCGAGACGGTCTTGCCGCGTCTCGCCTGCGCAGCTGGGGGATGCGGCCCGACCCGGATGAGGCGATGCGGAAACCTGCACCGCCCCGAGCCCCGTCGCAAGCACGGCCCAAACACTGATCGCCACTCCGCCCCGCATGAGAGATCCCGGTTGAACATTGTATCATACGGGGTGCGGACAGGACGGCTAGAGCAAATTGCATTCTGACGGGATCGGAATGCTTGCTCCCTCTTTGATGAAGCATCGTTCTTCGCGAAAAACTGGTTCCCACTTCTCCGCACGATACTCCAGGCCCGGGAGGGCGCCATCAGCGCTTTTCCTGTGCGGGAGTGCGCTTTTGGGGTTTGTGTCCGCTTCGACACACATCTATTGCCCGGAGCGCGATGCTGTCTGATCGGGCGCCGGAGCCTGGGGCGCGAGGGTGATCGAGGCCCCGGAGGGACCGCCGCCACTACCGCCACCGAGATAACGCTTCGTCGCTTTGTCGACGCGCTGACTGTTTGCGGTGAGACGGGTGTTGCCCGAATTCGGGGGCCAGGGATCGTCGATATGCACGACCTTGTCGAAGGCTAGGGCATCTCCGGCGGAGGCCGTGACCGTATCGCTGCGCTTCACGTAATCCGCGCATGCGCTAAGAGCGAGCACCGGCAGAAGCGTCGCGCAGGCGATGAGGCAGGGCTTAACGTTTGACGATTTTCTTGGGGGCATTGCTCTGCTCCGGCTTCAGGTTGACGATATGCCCGTAGGGTCCGACGACGCCCGTACCCTCGACGAAGCGGCGGCGCATGTCGCCGCTGACTTCCAGGTTGCCGAGCAGGAAGAACTCCGCATCGTTGCTGGGCTTTGCGGAATCGAGCGGCGTGCGCAGGGGCTGTCCCGGCTTCGCGGGGCGGACCAGATGGGGCGTGACCTGTACGCATGGCCTTCTCCAGTGCTTGTGCATGGGGCGATCGCAATGCCGCCGGGGAGCGGGCTTTGGCAATGGGAGCCGCAGCGCGCTTAACGGAGCTTAGAGATCGTTTCGTGGATACAACGATATAATGTTTAAAAACGCCAGCAGTAAACACGGGCGTTCCACGACGGGGAGCGTCGCGGAAAGCTCGAATTGCGAAGGTCTTACGCTGGACTATGACCGGGAGCGGTGTAGTCAATATTACAAATCATGCCCGGACTCGCTTCTGCCTAAATTACGTTACAGAATCCGGATGGGAAACTCTTCATTGGTTCAAGGATTTAGAGCTGGCGGTCGAGAAAGGTAGCGGGATCGCAAGACACCGGGTCCTCCGAAAGCTTCCGTAACGAGAGTGCAGTCGCGATAGCACGCGAACTTTGCAACATTGCATGCGGCCAATTGCTAAATCGCACAGGCTCGGCATCGCTTCATACTCCGCAGCATCTTCCCCGGGAAGCCCCGGCTATCTTCGGGCGCAGTGTTCCCTTTCCCAACCAGGACACCGTCCTGAAAGGCACTTGCGGCCCGCGAAATGCTTTTTTATGCAAACAACTGACGAAATGTGCCTCCGGTTAGTGTGGCCGCCGCCAGTCCCCAGTCTCGTTCAGGGACCATGGTCGTACCAAGCATTAAGCTTAACTCTCCCTTTACATGAATCGTTTCATCATAACGTTGCTGCACGATGTCGCAGCGGCATCAGTGACTCGTTGAGTGAAGAAGAATTCCTATGAACGTGATCAGGATCGTGGCCGTGACAGGCCTTTGCGCAGCAACGGGGTCGGCCGCCTTGGCCGCCGACCTGCCCCAGACTTTCCTTGCTCCGACGCCCGTCCTGCGGGAAACGAGGGAGACCGCTCTCGGCTGGTATCTGCGGGGCGAGGTCGGCTATGTCGACTACAAGCGTCCCGAGGCAGACTTCGCCGTTCAGCCTTTCACCGCCGGTTTCACGCATGAGACCATGGGCAATGCCGCCGTGATCGGTGCCGGCGTGGGGTATCGCTTCAACCCGAATGTCCGGCTGGATCTGACGCTGGATCATGCCTTCGATGCCCGGTTCAAAGGGATCGCTCCTGCCCCCACCCTCGCCACGGCATCGATCACGGATCGGGCGGCCTTCCAGACCTCGACGTTCATGGTGAACGGCTATCTGGATTTCAGGCCCGTCCTGGGGTTCACGCCCTATGTCGGCGCCGGTATCGGGGTGGCGCACAACGTGCTCTCCCGCCACATGCTGACGACCTATGATGCGGCGACGAGAGACGAGGTGACGGAGCGTCTGGCGGGGGGCGATTCCTTCAATTTCGCTTGGGCGCTCATGGCGGGTTTGGGATATCAGATGTCCTCGAACTTCACGCTCGATCTCGGCTACCGCTATGTCAGCCTCGGCGATGTGAAGACGCGCTCCTATGGCGACGGCACCGGGGTCGATGTCGGTTCGATCGGCGCACATGAAGTCCGGATGGGGGTCCGTTACAACTTCAGATGAGGACACCCATTCTCATCTGACATGACGCTCGCAGCCGGTATGGCTCTACCGATCGCTCGGCTGAAAGGGGGCCACTACCAGCGGATCACCACCACCGTCTGATGGCCGTTGCCGAGCTCGACGGCTTCCAGTCCCTCGGTTCTCTTGGTCTGCTGCTTGGCATTCTCGACGATCTCGAACTCCTCCACATGCGTGGCGAAAGCCTCATCCACTTCCGCAACGCAGAGCAGGGTGTCGGGGGGAAGATTTTCAACTTTCCTGAGAAAATCACGCAGGGTCTGAGCCATGGAATGCCTCCGGTTCCTGTCACAAACCGATCCACGGGAAGGGAGTTCCGGCAAGCGTGGCGCTTTCGTGCTCAATCGGTCATTCTTCGGACTATAGAGAGGAGTAGAGGAGGCGGGCCGGTCGCGCAACAATGGGCGATGAGTCATGAAAAGACATCATGCTCTCGCGTGGGTCGCATCCGGCATCACGGCTGCCGCCGGAGCCGTCACGGCATGGGCCCGTGCGGGTTCGTGGGGGTACAAGTACCGATGGGAGGCTGTCCCGGACCCGAGAGGCCCGACACGCCGCAGCCCTCTGTCGTGCGGCCGGACACGTCCCACGGGCACCTCATGCCTCCAGTTCGCATGCCGGAGGCCGCGAAGCATTCAGGTCCCGATGGCCCCTATGTCGATGACGAGGCTTCGGGCTTTGCCTAACCGAAGCGTTACGGTCTTCTACCGTAACGGCAGGCCATTTCGGAGAGGAGACCGGCACGCTCCATATGGTCGAACGGAAAAACATGCCGCCGGACCGGACTTCAGCGCGACGGTGCAGCCCGCATGAGGAGCATTCCTCCACAAGGGTCTGGTCCCCCGGGGGTGACCGTGCTAAATCCCCTTCTCTCAGCGGTCCCGTAGCTCAGCAGGACAGAGCAGCGGTTTCCTAAACCGAAGGTCGGAAGTTCGAGTCTTCCCGGGATCGCCAGTCTTTCGCGATGATCGCAGATTTCATGATGCCGATCGCCGTGGTCGGCTGGTGTCGGGCCAGAGCACCGAAGCGCTGCCGGATATCTCCGGCCAAGATTTCAGCCCCTACCGAGATGCAGAGGTTGTGCTTGCCGGGCAACTCAACGACCGTAAGGTCAGGGCTGAGCCGCCGCCATCTGCGCCCGTCGAATTCGGCTGCGTAATACACCACCGGCACGGCCAAGGGCCGGGGCCTGTAGCGGGCCATGAGGGGGGTGTAGATTTCGTTAAGGGTCGACAAGGGAGCGCCGGAGGCGCCCCGCCCTTTGGCCATAAGGGCCGTTGACCTGGCCAGTCGCTGGCCCCAGGGCATCTTCGGCAGCCTCTCGTACCGGTTCATCTGCTCGTAGACCCAGGCGAGCGCCGCAGGTGGCGCGACATGGTCGACCAGTGAGAGGGCAAGACGCATGGGCACATGCGCGCTGGTGGTGGGGATATCGACCAATCCCACGAACTCGACCCTTTGGCCCGCCTGCGTCAACAGATGAGCCACTTCAAACGCGACCAATGCACCCTTGCATGAACCGATGATCCGATACGGTCCGGTGGGCTGCCGCTCCAGGATCAGCTGCAGGCGCTCCTCCGCCATGTCCTCGATTGACCGGGGAGCGGGCCCGCCGCGCGAGCCATGGGGCTCGATCAGGACAATGGGTTGATCCGGCGGCAACAGATGCACCAGTCGGCGGACCAGGAGGCTGCCCGTATCCAGATCGCCGTGGAGGAAGAAGAACAGAGGAGGCTGGTCGCCCTCGGCATTGAACACGGCGCAAGGACCTTCGGGGGCATGGATCTGCCGAGCCATCTTCGGCGCGAGGAGACGGATGGTTTCGCCCTGAAACAGGACCGAGGCTGGAAGCAGGAGGCCGATCGTTCTCTCAACCTCCAGCAACATCTCGACGGCCAGCAGGGAGTCGCCCCCGCGCTCGAAGAAGTCGTCGTCGACCGTCAGGTCCTCCAGCTTGAGCACCCTGCGCCATATTTCCAGCAACTCGCGCTCGAGCCACCGGATGCGTGCGCAGTCGGACGGGACGCCGGACCCTTTGGCCTCGTCCGAGCCTGCCGTGAGGAGATCCGCCAGTTGCCGGCGCT
Organism: Microvirga sp. TS319; assembly: GCF_041276405.1. NCBI lineage: Bacteria > Pseudomonadati > Pseudomonadota > Alphaproteobacteria > Hyphomicrobiales > Methylobacteriaceae > Microvirga > Microvirga sp. TS319. The sequence continues at coordinate 330,634 of NZ_JBGGGT010000002.1, forward strand.
GAACCTTGCCGGTGATCCCCTTCGGCAGCTGTTCCAGGACCAGGATGGTGCGTGGGATCTTGTAGGGTGTCAGCTTGTCTTCGAGGAACAGGCGAAGGTCCGACGGTTCGGCGGACGCGCCGGGATGGAGGACGACGGCCGCAGCGACATCCTCGCCGTAACGGGGATGGGGAGCCGCGAAGGCGGCGGCTTCCGCCACCGCCGGATGGCGCAGGAGCGCATGATCGATCTCGGCGGGTGAGACCTTCTCGCCTCCGCGATTGATCACTTCCGTCAGACGCCCATGGAGGGAGAGAAAGCCGTCCTCGTCGATGCTGCCGAGATCGCCCGTTCGCAGCCAGCCGTCGACGAAAGCGGATCGATTGAGTTCAGGATCATCCAGATAGCCGGCGATCAGGGTGGGGCCGCGGACCCAGACCTCGCCCTGCTTGCCGTGCGGCAGGGGAAGTCCCGCTTCGTCGACGATCGCCACGGTTCCAGGCCAGGGCACGCCACAGGTTCCCGGCTTGCTCGGACCCGGCGGCGGCAGATCGGCGGCGATCTGCGCGGCCTCGCTGGAGCCGTAATGCTCCAGGACCGGCACATTCAGGGTTGTCTGCAGGTTCTCGCGCACGGCCTGGGGGAGCGGCGAACCGCCCGAGGTGATGAACCGCAGGGCGTGCCTCGCGGCGATATCCGCGATCGCGACGGCCTTGTCCAGCACGGCACGGTGGAGCGTCGGCCCTGCCGAGTACCAGGTCGGGCGAAGCGTCTCGAACCACTCCGTCAGATCGACCGAGGAGGGATCCGCTGGAAGCGCGATGCTTCCGCCGGTGAGCAGGGGCGTGAAGGCCGTCACCTTCAGGCCATGCGAGTAGAAGGGCGGCGACACGCTGAGGCAGCGGTCCTGGGGCGTAAGCCCGAACCAAGCCTGAAGCCGGGCCGCCGCTGCCAGCATGTTGGCGTGACTGAACGGGATCAGCTTCTGGCGCCCGGTCGTTCCGGATGTCTGCAGGATGAAGGCCGGGTCGTGGGGCGCGGGCTCGCCGTCAGGGGCGGGGGAGCGGGAATCCGGAACGTTCAGGTCCAGGCTGAGCCGGTCACCCCCTTTGGGTGCAGCCTCGATAATGGCGAGGTCGCGCCGTTCGGCCGCCAGCCGCAGCTCGAGATGGCTGCCTTGCAGCACCAGGAGGGCGTCCAACCGGAGAGCCCCAACGCGTTGATCGAGCTCGGCGGTCGTCAGCCTTGGATCGAGCGGTACGGCCACGGCCGCACAGGCGATGGCCACGATGGCGATGACCGCCTGCGGCCCGTTCGGCAGCAGCACCCCGATCCGGGCGCGGTGGGACAGTCCACCGCGACGCAGCCGGCTGCGGACCTCGTCGATCCGGCTCTGCAGGTCGAGATAGCTCAAGGGTGCAAAACCGGGAGTGAGAATGGCCGGATTCTGCGGTTGCAGGGCGGCAAGCCGGCCGATCACCTGGCCTAGAGTCAGCTGCGCCTCCGCGGCAGGCGCACGATCCGGCGTCAACAGGGCAGAGGACGCCAGGGCGGCCCGCAGGTTATGGTTCTCGCTCGTCACCGAGGCCGTCCTTCGGATTACATGCCAAGCACGCGGCTGATCACGGATAGTGAAGAACGTCCTAGTGCGCGATTTTCTCCCGTGGATACTCCCGAAGAGGTGATCATCATCCCATTTGGCTGATGATCATCCCATCAAGGCACCAATCGAGGTGTTTATCCTCCGATTAAGTCTGAAGTTCCATCGGCTCGGGCCTCAGCGGATGGAACTCGGGGCGGCCCGGTCACGACGGCTTGGGCAACGTTCTCAAAGGGAAATCGATGCTGCAGACGACCCCTGTCGGCGCGTAGCAAAGGCGAACATCGCCATTCAGTTCGCGGGCCAGGCCGCGCTCGAGAAGGCGGGTTCCGAAGCCGTTGCGGAGCGGGGGCGAGACGGCAGGACCGTCACGTTCCTCCCAGCGGATGGCAAGACAGGGACTGTCTCCGGACGGGCGCTCGGTCCAGGTGATCTCGACCCGCCCTCCGGGCTTGCTCAAGGCACCGTGCTTGACGGCATTGGTGCTGAGTTCGTGAAAGGCCATGGAAAGGCTGAGAGCGGTCTGAGGCGGCAGGCGGATGTCGGCCCCCGACAACCGAAAGGGATCGCTGCCGGTCAATCGTCCCTGATAGGGGGCGATCGCCTGCCTGAGAAGATCGACGAGACTGACGGTATCCCAGTTCTCCCGCGTCAGAATGTCGTGAGCCCGAGCCAGCGCAAAGAGGCGCTCCTCGAAGGCGCTCTTTGCGGCGAGTGCCGTGCCTTCGTCCGACAGCCGGACCTCGCGGAGGCTTTGAGCTGCGAGCGACTGGACCGTCGCCAGGGTATTTTTGACCCGGTGGTTCAGCTCGTTGATCAGCAGACGCAGGTGCTCCTCGGCGCGGGTTCTCTCCGTCACGTCGTAGAACGTGCTCATGGCCAAGGTCTCGCTGCCGATGCCTTCGACCGGCGCGGAACTGACCACCAGGCTCATGGTCCGGCCATCCGCCCGGCGGTAGACGACCTCGTCCTGATCCACGCTTACGCCGCGCAGGATGGTCCGGATGACGGATTCCTGCTCCTTACGGGGAGCCCCGCCGCGGCGCATCGCTTCGAACCTTGCCTCTCCCGGATCCTGAAGGAACGCCGCCCGCTGCCCGAGCAGATCGACGGCCATCGCGTTCTGGAAGAGGATTTCGCCCGTCGGAAGCCTTGCCAGGGTCACCCCGACGGGCATGCGCTCCAGCAGCTTTCTGAGACGCTCTTCGCTGGCCCTGACCGCATCCTCGGCGCGCCGATGCTCGGTCACGTCGATTTGCACGCCGTCCCAGATCACTTCATCTTCGGATGAGAGGCGCGGGGCCCAGATGAGCCGGCACCAGCGGATTTCGCCGCTTCGCGCGTGACGGATCGCGATCTCGACATCCAGCGGCTGGAGGTCGCGCAAAGCCGCCGTTTCGGCCGCCGCGAGCACGGGGACGTATTCGGGCAGAACCAGCTGGTAGAGAAGAGATGGGTCTTTCATGACGTCGTCCGACGCCACGCCGTTCACCGGCCGGCAGCTGCGGGAGACATAGACGAACCTGCGCTGGGATCCGTCCCTGGAGCTCACGATCTGGTAGATCATCGTCAAGGGGATGTTGTCGGCCACCGCCATCAGCCTTGCTTCGCTCTCGCGAAGGGCGTCCTCCACGGCCTTGCGATCCGTAATGTCCAGGAGCACGCCGATCATCCGGACCGGAGCGGCCTTTTCGAAGAGGATCTCCGCTCGCAGAAGGAACCATCTCCAGATGCCGTCCCCGCAGCAGAACCGGAACTCGGCATCGAAGTGTCTCTCACCGCGGGAGACCGCGTCCTCGGCGATCGCACCGAGGCGTTCCCGATCCTCCGGATGGTACCGGTTTCGAAGCTCCTGGGTGGTGAGGTCCTGGTCCGGGCGAAATCCCAGGAGCATCCTGAGCTCCCGCGAGGGATGGAGAACCCTCCCCGGAACATCGTATTCCCAGACCGCGAGGCGGCCTGCATTGATGGCCAGCCGAAGCCGGGTCTCGCTTTTGCGCAGAGCCTCTTCCGTCCGGCTCTCGCCCGTCCTGTCCCTGAACTGGACTCCAAGGCCGTCGCCGTAGCGAAACAGGCGGACCTCGCAGATCCTGTTCGGAAGCCGTGCCGATGCCGTCGTGAAGATGGCGGGGACGCCCGTTTCCAGAACCTGCTCGCAGCGCGCTTTGAGATCGCCGCCATCGGTCCAGGGAACCGCGTCCCAGATCATCGTTCCCAGCATCGCGTCCTGCGGTTTGCCGCAATAGGCCGCGGCGGCCCGGTTGACGGAGATGTAGCGCCAGTTGCGGTCGAGGGCGCAAAACGCATCGCCGATTCCCTCAAGGATGTCGGCCAGGCGCTTTTCCGCCGTAGCCGGCCCGAAAGCCGTCCCGGGCAAGCCAGGCTCTGTTGGTGCGGCGCTCTCCGCGCTTTCGTAGGAATTCAGGGTCACGGCCGATCCAGACGTCATTGCCATTCCGATGACGGGATTGCGCTCGGGGAAGCCATCATCACTCCCGGTTCAGGGGGAATTTTCTTTCTATATAACGATACAACAATTCTGGCTATCGGGCGAAAGCCTAAAATGCTGCCGGGATCCGAGGGAGGAGAGGTTGGACAACCTGGCGGGACACTCCGGAGATCGCGCTCCGGTCGCAGACCCGGTTTCGGAGCTGAAGAGGAGCGCCGGCTTCCCTTCAGCGGAGATTGAAGCGCAGAGGGACCGTGAAGGTGAACTGCTGCTGCGGCAGGGCATCCGGCGCCGCGGGAAGAGACGAGCCCGGACGCGCCGCCGCGAGGGCCGCTTCGTCGAGCAGGGGGTGCCCCGCGCTGCGGACGAGGGCGGCGCTGAGGATCCGTCCCGAGCGATCCATGGAGAACCGCACGAGGGCGATCCCGGTCGTGCTCTGGCTGCGTGCCCGATCGGGATAGCGAAGGCGGTTGCGGAGAGAGGCTGCAACGCTTGCGACATAATGGTTGAGCACGTTCGGATCCGCCGACGCGGCCGCTCCTTGCAGATTCTCGCGCGAGGATGACGCTTGCCCTCGGTGGGGATCGGCAGGTGGCGGGCTGCGCTCCGCCGTCACGCGGCGCGGCTTGGCCACGGGCTTGCGCTCCACCTCCTTGGGCGGTGCGGGCTTCACGGGTTTGGGCGCGGATTTCTCTTCGATCGGCTGGGCGACGACAGCATCTGCGGGGTCGAGGGCCGGCACGGCCTCGGGCGCAAGGCTCTCCTCCGCAGGCACGGCCTCGACCTCCGTCGCCTCCGTCAGCTCCAAGAGGGGGTCCTCGGCCATCTCCTCGACCATGTCCTCCGTGACGTCTTCGGTAACGTCCTCGACGGGCAGCGCCTCGGCCTCGACTGGCTGGACCTCGGGCGCGGCTACCTCGGCCGGCGCGACCGACTCGACATTGTCCATGGCGGGGGCGAGATCGATGGTGATCTGCTGCTCGCCGGGCGGACTCACGGCCTTCTGCGACTGCCAGAGCGCCACCGCCAGCAGCACCCCCGCATGGAGGGCGAGCGCCGTCAGAAATGCCAGGCCGACCCGGCCCGACTCCTGCATCGATCCTGTGCTCTGAGCAAACATGGGATGGCGGCCGCTTAACGATTGGACCCGCCGGGCGCCTGCGCGATCAGCGAGACTTTCTGAAAGCCCGCTGCATTGATCTGGCCCATGATTTCGACGATGCGCCCGTAAGGCACGGCTGTGTCCCCGCGCACCAGAACGACCTGCGTGGGATCGGCGCCGGCGAGATCCCTCAGGCGCGGCATGACCGCCTCGGGAGCCAGCGGCTCCTTGTCGAGGAAGGGCTGACCCTGGGCGTCGATGGTGACGACGACCGGCTGCTTCGGCTGCGAAACCTTCGGCGCGGCGGTCTTCGGCAGCTGCACGGGAACGCCGACCGTCATGAGGGGCGCCGCGACCATGAAGATGATGAGCAGCACGAGCATCACGTCGACCATGGGCGTGACGTTTATCTCGGACAGAGGGGCTGCGGTGAACTCGTCCCCTGAATCCGTCGTGCGGAGCGGTCCCATGCCCATTATTCGGCGGCCTCCGATCGGAGGTGAAGCTTGCGGTCGCGGGCCAGACGATCCCCGAGCGAGGCGATCCCCGCCGCGAAGGATTGCTGAAGGCGTCCGAGATCGGTGGTGAGCTTGTTGTAGGCGATCACGGCGGGGATCGCCGCCACGAGCCCGATGGCGGTGGCGAAGAGAGCTTCCGCAATGCCGGGAGCGACCACGGAGAGGCTCGTGTCCTGGCTCGACGCGATGGCCGAGAACGAATTCATGATACCCCAGACGGTGCCGAACAGGCCGATGAAGGGAGCGGCCGAGCCGGTGGTGGCCAGAAAGGCAAGACCCACCTGGAGCTGCCGAAGATCGACGGAGAGCGCCCCGCGCATGGCGCGCTCGATCCGCTCGCGGCGTTCCGCGCGGGTTTCCGAGGCGTCCTGATCGCGCCATGCCTCGTAGCCTGCCGCCACGATGCGACCGCTGGTTCCGGGCATCTGCGGGTCGATCTTGGCGCCGGCGCGGGCCGATGTCTCGAAGGCGCGCGCCTGCCGGCGGATGGTCATGAAACGCAGGAGCTTGTCCAGGATGATGGTCCAGCAGCCCAGGGATGCCAGTGCGAGCAGGATCATGACCCCTTTGACGATGGGGTCCGCCTGCAGAAAGAGGCTCAGGAAAGAGAGATCATGCGAGGGAGCGGCAGCGATCTGATCCATGGCGCGATCCTCACTTGGCAAAGGTGACGGCGTCGATCTTCGACGCCGTTTCGATGGCGGCCAGGCACTCCTCCCGCGAGGAGGCTGCACCGTCGCAGGCCACGACGTCGTTGAGGAGGACGCTCCCGATCCGCGGACAGCTCAGGCCCGGGAAGTCGAAGAGCTTGATGAGTTTCTTGCTGCCCGGCACGGGGCCCACTTCCACGGCGAGCCGCTTGGCGGCGACGCCGTCCTTGTCGAGGGCGAACAGATCGAGTTTGAGCGAACGCCAGGATTCCTGCTGCCGGTTGTCGATCATGAAATAGGTGCGGCAGTTTTCCCCGGCCGCTTCGATCTTGTTCAGCTCGACGCGCAGGGGCGTCGCGCCCTTCGAGGCTTCCTGGGCGACCGTCATGGTGCTGAAGCAGGCGATCGCGGAGATGCAGGCAGCCCCCCTGATGGTCGACGTCACGGCATTCCGCCTGTTCCAGCGCATGGCCACAATCTCCTTGGACCGGCAAGCATCTCGGATGCGGCGAGCGCCCGGATGCAGCCTCCAGTAAAGGCGCCGATCGCAAAAACTCGTCGGCAACTTCGATCAATCGCAGGCCGTCCGATCGAGATCAGTCGGCGACAATCTGGAGATATCTGAAAGAAGATAGGAAGATCAAGGCTTTGAGAGTAAGTCAGATCTATTCTAAAAAAGCCTCTACTGCTTTGAGTTTCGAGTGGGAATGGCTTCTTTATAAACGCTTCAAAGTGTTTTTCTTCTCCGTCGGGCCCGGTCTGTTGTGCAAATGGCTGCCTCTCGAGGTGGGATGGCCGCCTGCCGCCTGCCGCCTGCCGCCGAGCCGTGACGTTCGTTTATGGAAGTTCTTTTATGAAGGAGGCCGCCACGTGCCCGAGAGCACCGCCAGGACAGCGATGATCCATTACAGATCTGTAATGCGACTGTAAGCATGGCGTTGCTCCGGCACGCCTAGGCTCATGACGAAGCGGCGGGCCGTCGAATCCTCAGCTCACATGCTGATGGGCAATGAGGGCTTCGGGGCCTCAAGGAATTGGCGGCCCGCAAGCCACCCGGCCATCCACCGGGACATTGTTGGATTTTCGCGATTGCATCGAACCAAGTGGAGCCATGCCGATGATTATGGAACGGAGTTCGATCATGGACGAAGCCCTGCCTGTTGCGGCTCATTCCATCAGCGAGATCAAGGACGCGGTGCGGGAACTCAGGGATTCGATGCCCGACAGTGTGCTGGCCAAACTTGCAGAGCAGAAGATCGAGAGGCTCGAACGGGAGCGGCCGACGGATCCCGGCATCGGCGACGAGGGCATCGCCGGCTTTCGCGGGCTGTGAAACCCGTTCCGTCCTCTGGTACTCTGCGGGAAAGGGCCTGCCTCGTCCCGGGTTGCCGTTCCTGACGGTGTGCCACGTGTCCGCCATCACTCAGGAAGAAGGATCAAAAGACATGGTTTCGACCGAAGCCGAGGTCGCCACGGCGAATGCGAGCCGATACCTGCAGCAGCTGAGCAAGCACTGGTCGCATAAATTCGTCGTGACGTTCGACGAGACGAAGAGCACGATTATCTTTGCCGAGGACCGGAAGGCCGAGCTCACGGCCGCGCCGGATCGTCTTCGGATCAGGCTCAGGGTGCCGGACGAAGAAACACGGGATCGGATGCGCCGGGTTCTCGAGGAGCATCTGAACCGTTTCGCATTCAGGGAGGCCCTCGAATACCGGTGGACATGATGACCATGAACCCCGGACGCTCGCGACATCTCCGTCGGAGCTACAGCATCGGACACGGGAAGTGGATTTGCACTTTTGGGACCCATCCGATGCTTCCTCCTTGAATGAGAGCATCGTTCGGGCGGACCCGAAGGGCCGCGTCAGCGAATACCGGATCCACTTTTCGCTAGAGCATCGAACGCAAAAGTGGGAACCGATTTTGCGTGAAAAGATGCTCAAGACCATAGACTTATAGCGTCGGACGTGAGTTCGATTTCACGCCCGACGCTGTAGCGCGGCCCGCTGGGTCCGCACGATGCACTAATGCGCTCGCCTCGCCTGACGGCCTCTTGACGCACGCCGGCCAGTGCTCACTCCCTCGCGTCGACGGAAGGGGTTCCGTAGGTGTGGAAGGATTCGACCGTCTTCATGCCCCAGGCCTGGCCCTTCTTCCGCTCTTCCTCCGTCCAGACGATCGGCTTCCAATCCGGAGCCAGGATGAGGCGTGCGCCCGCGTTGCACACCTCGACGCGGTTGCCGCCCGGTTCGTAGACGTACAGGAAGAACGTCTGCTGCACGGCATGCTTGTGCGGGCCGGATTCGATCGGGACGCCGGCCTCCAGGAAGATGTCGGCTGCTCTGAGGACGTCCTCGCGGCTGTCGAGGGCATAGGTCAGGTGGTGAAAGCGTCCCTTCGCTCCCGTATGGTCGCGGGTATACGCGAAATCGTAGCTCTTGTTGGTGACCGTCATCCACATGCCGGCCTCCGTGCCGTCATTCATGACGATCTGCTCGGTGAGGCGGCATCCCAGATACTCCTCGAAGAAGATGCGGTTCGCCCGGACGTCGGATGCGAGGCAGTTGACGTGGTCGAGCCTGCGCACGTTGACGCCGCGCGCCGGGAAGCGCTGCGCCTGGTTCTTCAGGGCGGGCTTCAGCTCGGGCGGCGGTGCATACCATTCAGTCTCGTAATAGAGCTCGATCGCGTGGCCGTCGGGATCCTGGCAGCGGAAAGCCGGTCCGTGGCCGAGATCGCCATCCGTCCAGCCGATATCGTAGCCGGATCCCTTCAGGGCGGCGACGCGCCGCTCCAGCGCCTGCGGACTGCGCGTGCGGAAAGCCATGTGCCCCATACCGGGCTTCTTCGCCGCCGTGAGCTTCAAGGTATGATGCTCGTAATCGTCCCAGCCGCGAAGATAGACGGAATCTCCCTGGCGGCCGCTCTCCGTCATTCCCATGACATCGACGAAGAAACGCAGGCTCTCGTCCGGCCTGGGCGTGAGCATTTCAAGATGGCTCAGATGGGCAAGATCGAGCACGGGTTCGGGCGGCATTCTCAATGTCCTTCTCAGGAAGTCCTGTTGCGCGTTTCCTCCAAAGTCGGGCGGGCGGGTCGAGAGCGCGAGAACGGTTCTTTCGTCTCTCCAAACCCGATGTCGTCGTGTGGGGACACGCAATCGTCAAGCGCCTCAACCTGCCCGATGCCGCAGGATGTAACAAATGGCTTTTTTGGCACCTTCCGTGAATTCGATTCATGAGCGTCTGCCCCTTATCGCGCGGCCGCAGGTGCCGTGCCTCACGCGAAGGTCCGGACGACGATCCTTCGGAATTCATCGGCGAGGGGGGACAGGGGAACCCCGCGCTTCGAGACGATGCCGAGTTGGCGGGTCACGCTCGGATTCTTCAAGGGGACCAGCCTGAGACCGCGCTCGTCGACCGTATCCATGGAGAGGCGCGGCACCACCGTCAAAGCGACGCCGGTCCTGACCAGGGCGACGGCCGTTTGGATGTGCTGGACCTCGAAGCGCCAGCACTGAGACTCGCGCCGGCTCCCCAGGGCGTCGTCGATGATGATCCTGTTGCCGGCGCGGGCGCTGATCCTGATCAGGGGCTCCTCGGCGATATCCGACCAGCTCAGGGAGGTGTGCGAGGCCAGGGGATGGTCCTTCGGGCATACCAGCACGAAGGAATCCTTGATCAGCAGCTCGATATCGAAGTCCCATCGATGGGCCGCCACCATGGTGATGCCGAATTCGACCGCGCCCGACTGGACGAGTTCGGCGATCTCCGAGGCGGAGTTGTCGTAGATGCGGACGAAGACGTCCGGGTGCCGTTCCTGAAAACACTGCAGCGCCTGCGGCAGCCGCCCGGATGCGACCGTGGGAAGGCAGCCGATCGCGAGGGTCTCCTGGCGGCTGCGTCCCGCCCGGCGGAGTTCGTCCAGCGAGCCCGCCAGGCCCTCGATGGTTTCCTTCACCTTGGGCAGGAGGCCGAGGCCGGCCTGGGTCAGCGAAACCTCCCGGGTCGTCCGGGACAGGAGCTTGACGCCGAGATCCTCCTCGAGCTTGCGGATGCGATGGCTGAGGGCCGTCTGCGACAGGTTCAGATGGGCCGCAGCATGCTGAAAGCTGCCGCGCTCGGCGATGGCGACGAAAGCGTGAAGACCCAGAAAATCGATACGCATACCAAGCTCCGGCAGGGGCCGTTCTCATCGGGGGACGATCGAGCCCCAATAGCAGCATGAGTTATATTCATGAATAGTGCAAAATAAACCATTTGCTTCAGGTCGCGTTTGCTGGCGTGCTGATGGTGAAGCCACAACGCCATGAACCTGCGCGAAGACGCGGGGCGACGTGGGAGGAGACTTTGCTATGACCGACAGCCCGAGCCCGTCCCGCGGGTCGATCCGTCCGGACATGACGCGCCGCGGCGTCCTTCGGGGAGCGGCGGTCTGCGCCGCGGCCGCTTTGCGCCCGGGGCGGGCTGCGGCGCAAACCTATCCGAGCCGCAACATCCTTCTGGTGGTTCCGTTCACGCCCGGTGGATCGACCGATATCCTGGCCCGGCTTCTCGGGCAGAGGCTCGAGACCGCCTTGAAAGTTCCGGTCATCGTCGAATCCAGACCCGGGGCGGGTGGCTCCGTCGGCGTGGGATCGGTGGCTCGCGCCGATGCCGACGGGCATACGCTCGTGATGGGCCATATCGGGACATTGGCCGTGAACCCGGCCCTTTATCCAAAGCTTCCGTACGATCCTCTGAAGAGCTTCGAGCCCGTCAGCGGCATCGGGAACGTGCACAACATGCTCGTCGTCCATCCGGATGTTCCGGCCAGGACGCTTCAGGAGCTGGTCGCTTATGCCAAGCAAAAGCCCGGAGAGCTGAATTACGCGTCGGGCGGCATCGGGAGCGCCGCCCATATCGCGATGGTGGCCCTTGCCGACCGGGCCGGCATCACCATGACCCACGTGCCCTATCGGGGCACCGCGCCGGCCGTGACGGACCTGCTCGGCGGGCGCGTGCAGCTCACCTTCACGGGAGCGCCCAATCTCGTCCAGCATGTGGAGGCCGGCACGATGCGCGCCCTCGCGGTCTCCGGATCGTCGCGCCTGAAGGCGGCTCCCACGGTCCCGACGGTCGCGGAATCGGGTTATCCCGGGTTCGAGGCGTCCCAATGGTACGGGATCCTGGCGCCGGCCGGCACGCCGAAACCCGTGATCGAGACGCTCAACGCCGAAATCCGGACCGCGATGGCGGCTCCCGAGATTGCCGAAAGATTGTCTCTTGAAGGCGCCGAAGTCTGGACCAATACTCCGCAGGAGTTCCGCGAGCACATCACGAAGGAAATGGCGCGCTGGGGGGATCTCGTAAAGCGAACGGGGATCAAGGCCGAATAGCCTGCGAAAGAGCGGGCTGATTTCGGCCCGAGGCCTTCAAGGAATGGCCGGGGGAGAACATGTCCCGACGGGGCCGAAGGGCTTTGCGCCCGGCACTCTCTACCGGTTGCGGCATCTCGCGATGCAGCGGATTTTAAAAGAGAAGGCAGGAAATGCCGAAGAGGGAGGGAAGAACCATGCGACGTAGAACTGTTCTGAGCGCAGCGGGTGCCGCTCTGGCCATGCTGGCTCTCGGGGGCGCGGCATCGGCCCAGGAGGCAATGAGGATCGGCCTGATCCTGCCGATGACGGGGCCCTTCGCGTCGACCGGCCGGCAGATCGAAGCCGCCGTGAAACTCTACATGCAGCAGAATGGCGACACGGTCGCGGGCAAGAAGGTCCAGCTCATCGTCAAGGACGACACGGGCGTCGCCGACGTGACCAAGCGGCTCGCGCAGGAGCTCATCGTCAACGACAAGGTCGGCGTGATCGCGGGGTTCGGGCTGACGCCTCTCGCCCTCGCGCCCGCGCCGCTCGCGACCCAGGCGAAGGTGCCTGCCGTCGTCATGGCGGCGGCCACCGCCACGATCACCGAGGCATCCCCCTATATCGTGCGCACGAGCTTCACGCTGCCCCAGGCCACCGTGCCGCTGGCGGAATGGGCCTCGGCGAACGGCATCAAGAAGGTCGTCACCCTGGTCTCCGATTACGGACCGGGGATCGACGCCGAGAAGGCGTTCTCCGGAGCTTTCTCGGCCAAGGGCGGTCAGGTGGAGAGCCTGCGCGTGCCGCTGGCGAACCCCGACTTCTCGCCCTTCCTGCAGAAGGTCGCCGATGCCAAGCCCGATGCGCTCTTCGTGTTCGTGCCCTCCGGCGTCGGCGCGCAGTTCATGAAGCAGTTCGTCGAGCGCGGCCTCGACAAGAGCGGCATCAAACTGATCGGCCCCGGCGACGTGACGGATGACGATATCCTCAACGGCATGGGGGATGTCGCACTGGGCGCCATCACCACCCAGCATTATTCGACGGCGCATGACAGCCCGGAGAACAAGGCTTTCGTGGAGGCATTCAAGAAAGCCAACAACGGCATGCGGCCGAACTTCATGGCGGTGGGCGGCTATGACGGCATGCACCTGATCTACGAGGGCCTGAAGAAGACCGGCGGGGCCGGCGGCGAAGCGCTGATCACCGCCATGAAGGGCCTGAGCTGGACGAGCCCGCGCGGCCCGGTCGCGATCGATCCGCAGACCCGCGACATCGTCCAGAACATCTATGTGCGCAAGGTCGAGCGGGTGAACGGCGAGCTCTACAACGTCGAGTTCGCCACCATTCCGAACGTCAAGGACCCGGTCAAGGCCGCCAAGTCCAACTGATCGACCAACGGACGGAAGCGCCGCCGCGAAGGCGGCGCTTCCGTCAGCATTTTCGGAGACCCCGTGCTCACCATCCTTTTCGACGGCATCGCCTATGGCATGCTGCTCTTCGTCCTGGCCTGCGGGCTGGCCGTGACCCTCGGGCTGATGAACTTCGTCAATCTCGCCCACGGGGCCTTCGCCATGGCGGGCGGCTACGTGACCGCCGTCCTGATGAATCGCTACGGCATGCCGTTCCTGGCGACGCTGCCGCTCGCCTTCATCGTTCCGGCCCTTGCAGGGCTCGTGCTCGAGCGCACCCTCTACAGGCAGCTCTATGCCCGCAGCCATCTCGACCAGGTGCTGTTCTCGATCGGCCTGGTCTTCATGGCGGTGGCCGCCGTCGATTACGCCATGGGCTCTCAGCAGCAGCTGATCCAGCTGCCCTCCTGGCTGCAGGGGCGCGTCGATCTGTTCGGCATCCAGGTCGGGCTCTATCGCAGTTTCATCATCGCGGTCTGCGGGATCCTGGTCGTCGCGCTGCAGCTCGTCCTGACCAGAACGCGCTTCGGCAGCCGCCTCAGGGCCGCCGTCGACGATCCGCGGGTGGCCCGCGGGCTCGGGATCAATGTGAGCCTGATCTTCGCCGCGACCTTCGCGGTCGGCTCGGGCCTCGCGGGGCTCGGCGGCGCGCTCGGTGCGGAAATCCTGGGGCTCGATCCGACCTTCCCGTTGAAATTCATGATCTACTTCCTGATCGTCGTCACGGTGGGCGGAACGACGAGCATCACCGGTCCGTTCCTGGCCTCTCTTATTCTCGGCATCGCCGACGTGGCGGGCAAATATTACGTCCCGAGCCTGGGGGCATTCGTCATTTATACGCTCATGATCGTCGTTCTCATTCTTCGACCGCAAGGACTCTTCGCCCGTGCACGCTGATCCGACTGCAAAGGCCGCGCCCTCGTCGACCATGACCGATTTCGTCCGCAGGAGCCTGGTTCGGAAGGGTCGTTGGGGCGTCGCCGAGATCGCCTTCTGGGCCGTCGCGGCCGCGACCCTGTTCTTCCTGCCCGAACGCCATCTCATCCTCAACGAGATCGCGATCATCGGCTTGTTCGCGGTCTCCCTCGATCTGATCCTGGGTTATGCCGGAATCGTGTCCCTGGGCCACGCGGCCTTTTTCGGACTGGGCGCCTATGCGGCCGGCATCGTGGCGAAGCACGGCTGGACCGATCCGCTGCTGGGACTGGCGGCCGCCGCGGTCGCGGCCGCGTTTCTGGGCTTCGTCACGAGCTTTCTCGTGCTGCGCGGAACCGACCTCACGAAGCTCATGGTGACGCTCGGCGTCGCGCTTCTGCTCGGAGAGATCGCCAACCAGGCCTCCTGGCTGACCGGCGGCGCCGACGGTCTCCAGGGCATCACGATGGGGCCCGTTCTCGGCCGGTTCGAGTTCGACATCTTCGGAACGACGGCCTATGCCTACAGTCTCACGGTGGCCTTCGTGCTCTTCGTGATCGCGCGGCGGATCGTCGTCTCGCCGTTCGGGCTTTCGCTTCGCTCGATCCGCGATAACCCGCTTCGCGCCCGCGCGGTTGGCATTCCGGTCAATCGCCGCCTCGTGGCGGTCTACACGCTGGCGGCGGCCTACGCGGGCGTCGCCGGAGGGCTCCTGGCGCAGACCACCCAGTTCGTGTCGCTGGACGTGCTCGCTTTCCACCGCTCCGCCGATATCATGCTCGTTCTGGTGATCGGGGGTGTCGGCTATCTGTACGGCGGGCTTCTCGGCGCCATCGGGTTCAAGGTGCTGCAGGACATCCTTTCCGCCTGGACGCCGCAATACTGGCAGTTCTGGATCGGGCTGATCCTGGTGGTGCTCGTGCTCGTGGGACGCGAGCGTCTGACGGGCTCGATCAAGGCCCTGCGGCCACGTCCGAAGGCGCAACCCGCCGAGCAGGCACAGGCCCTGCCGGCCACGACGGCGCGGGAGGTGTGACATGGCGGCCGCTCTCGAAACCCGAGGCCTCGTGAAACGCTTCGGCGGTCTCGTGGCCACCGACAATGTCACGTTCCGGCTGGAGCAGGGCGCGCGCCATGCTCTCATCGGCCCGAACGGTGCGGGCAAGACGACCTTCATCAATCTTCTCACGGGAGTGCTGACGCCGACCTCGGGGCAGATCCTACTGGCGGGATCCGACATCACGCGCATGCGGCCGGAGCGCCGGGTCCAGCAGGGCTTGGCCCGCACGTTCCAGATCAACCAGCTCTTTCCGGCGATGACGCCCCTGGAGACTATCGGTCTCGCCGTATCGGAGCGCATGGGGGGAGGGCGCGACTGGTGGCGCGTCACGGGCAGCCATCGCGCGATCGTGGACGAGATCGCCGAGATCGCCCAGCGCTTCCGTCTGACCGACGTGCTCGACGAGCGCACGTCGAACCTGGCCTACGGCAAGCAGCGCCTTCTCGAAATCGCCGTCGCCTTCGCGTGCCGCCCGCGGGTGCTGCTTCTCGACGAGCCCGCGGCCGGCGTGCCGGAGGCGGAGCGCCAGGAACTGCTCGCCACGGTGGCGGCCCTGCCGCGCGACGTCTCCGTGCTTCTCATCGAACACGACATGGATCTCGTCTTCAGTTTCGCCGACCGCATCTCCGTTCTCGTCAACGGGGCGCTCTTCACCGAAGGCACCGTCGCGGAAGTCTCGTCCGATCCGCGCGTGCGCGCGGTCTATCTCGGAGAAAGCGTCGATGAGTGACCTTCTCGATCTGCAGCAGGTGTCGGCGGGTTATGGCGAGGCCATCGTCATCACGAGGATCGATCTGCGCCTGCAACCCGGCGAATCCCTTGCGGTTCTGGGGCGCAACGGAACCGGCAAGACCACCCTGCTCAACACGATCATCGGCGTGACGCGCCACCGGGGTGGAACCATCGCGCTGGCAGGCCGAAACGTGACGGGCCTGCGTCCGGACATGCGGGCGCTCGCAGGCATCGGCTGGGTGCCGCAGGAGCGCAACATCTTCAAGTCGCTGACGGTCGAGGAGAATCTGACCGCCGTGGCCCGTCACGGCCTCTGGACGGTGTCCCGCGTCTACGAGATGTTCCCGCGCCTGAAAGAGCGCCGCGCCAATATGGGAAACCAGCTCTCGGGGGGCGAGCAGCAGATGCTGGCGATCGCGCGGGCGCTCGTCCTGAACCCGAAGCTCCTGCTGCTCGACGAACCCACGGAGGGGCTTGCTCCGATCATCGTCGACGAATTGCTGGCGGCCCTGAAGCGCATCATCCGGGACGAAGGCATGTCGGCCATCGTGGTGGAACAGCATGCCCAGAAAGTCCTAGGCGTGACGGATAGCGCCGTCATCCTCGATCGCGGTACGATCGTTCATGCCGGATCGAGTCGATCCCTGATCGAGAATCCCGCGCCCCTCGAACAGCACCTGGGAGTCACGGCCAGGAAGACGCCACGCCGGGCCGCCAATCACTGAAAACACTACCGGAGGACAAGTCCATGCAGCGCACCCAACCACCTTTTCGAGCCGATATGGTCGGCAGCCTTCTGCGGACGGGGGCGCTGAAGGATGCGCGGCACCGGCACCATGACGGGCAGCTTTCGGATGCGGGCCTGAAGGAGATCGAGGATCAGGAGATCCGCAAGATCATCAAGCGCCAGGAAGAGATCGGCCTTCAGGCTGTCACGGACGGCGAGTTCCGCCGGGCCTTCTGGCATTTCGACTTCCTGGAGCATCTCGACGGCGTGACCTCGATCGAGGCCGATTCCGGCATGAACTTCAAGGGTGGCGTCGGCATCACCAAGGCCCTGCGGGTGACCGGCAAGGTAGGCTTCTCCAGCCATCCGATGATCGACCATTTCCGCTTCGTGAAGGACAATACGAGCCGCGTCGCCAAGATGACGATCCCCGGTCCGAGCATGCTCCATTACCGCGGCGGCCGGAAAATGATGAATGTCGGGGTCTATCCGGAGATGGACCAGTTCTATGCCGATGTGGGCGCGGCCTACAACAAGGCCGTGCACGCCTTCTACGACGCGGGCTGCCGTTATCTTCAGTTCGACGACATCTCGTTCGCCTATCTGTGCGATCCCGATCAGCGCGAGATGCTGCGCCAGCGCGGCGACGATCCGGAAAGGCAGCCGGACATCTATGCCGGCATGGTGCGCGAGGCCCTCAAGGACAAGCCCGAGGATCTCACGATCACCATGCACCTGTGCCGGGGGAATTTCCGCTCCACCTTCATCGCCTCGGGCGGCTACGAGCCCGTGGCCGAGACGCTGTTCAACGCCATGCCGGTCGACGGCTACTTCATGGAATGGGACACGGATCGGGCGGGCGGTTTCGAGCCCCTGCGTTTCCTGCCCAAGGGCAAGACCGTGGTTCTCGGTCTCGTCACGTCCAAGACGGGCACGCTGGAGAGCAAGGACGATATCAAGCGCCGGATCGACGAGGCCACGAAATATGTCGGTCTCGACCAGCTCTGCCTTTCGCCGCAATGCGGCTTCGCCTCGACCGAGGAGGGCAATGTCCTCGCGGAGGACGAGCAATGGGCGAAGCTGCGCATGATCGTGGAGATCGCCCAGGAGGTCTGGGGATAAGGGTTCCGACCCTGCCTTGCAGGCGGCCCACGCGCTGCAAGGCAGGACGGGCGTGTCGTTCGAGAGTCTTTTCGACAGCGCCGCTCAGGGCTTCATCTGTGCCACGGCCGCTTTCGCATCGTCGAGACCCGGCGCGTCGATGTGGCGGTAGCGGGCCTGCACCAGGCCATAGAGGCCGAAGGCGAAAAGGCCGATCGCCGTGAGCGCCAGAAGGATCCAGCCATAGGGCTGGCGCTGCAGGGCCTTGAGGGCGCCCCCAAGGCCGTGGACCTCCGCGGACGAATGGTTGAGAGCGGCCAGGATCAGGAATCCGCCGACGATCACGAAGACGACGCCGCGGGCGGCAAAGCCCATGCGCCCGAGGAAGGCGATCCAGTTCTTCCTGTCGGGCGGCAGGACGAGATAGGCGGCAACGTTGCCGCGCCACGCCTTCCAGGCGAAGCCGAGCCCGGTCGCCGCGATGCCGACCCCGATGAGCCCCACCAGCCAGGGGCCGAGGGGCTTGCTCATGAGCCAGACGGTCCAGTCCTGGGCGGATTGGTCTTCACCGCCCCCGGAGCCTTGGCCCAGTGCAAGGTTCAGCGCGGAGAGCGCAAGGCCGGCATAGATCGCGCCGCCGATCAGGTGCCCGGCTCTGATCGCCCAGCCTTTCACGTCGGATCCGCGCCGGTCGGTATCGGTGAGGGCCTCCACCACGCGCCAGGTGCAGAATCCGAAGAGGCCGAGCGCGATCAGAACCAGCCAGACCTGCCCGAAAGGCTGCGCGAGCAGCGCCTGCAATGCGGACCGGCTGCCGCCGGCCTGACCGCCAGAGCCGAAGGCCGCGAGAAGGGCCAGACCTCCGACGAGCCCGTAAACGACTCCGCGCGCGCCATAGCCGAACCGGGCCAATGTCTCGAGGGGGTTGAACGTGGGGTTCGACATCACAGGCGGCTCCGCTTTCATGATCATGAACCGACGAGACTCGCCGGATGTTCCTCGGACAGGCCGGTCTGAAGGCGGATCCCCTGCCGGCCGAGCGTCAGGAGCGCGACCATCACGATGGGATCGAGGAAAAGTCCGATCAGACCGAAGGTCTCCAGCCCCCAAAGGGCTTAGGGAGAGGTCTAAGAGTCGCGCGAGCGCTCGGTGCGGGCGATCATGTCGTCGGCCAGCGTCGGCCCTGCAAGCAGCACGAGCAGAAGCGCGAATGGCAGGGAGAACAGGAATCCGATGGAGCTGAAGCCGATGGCTCCCGTGATGCCGCCGATGAAGAAGGAGCCGAGCAGCAGGAGGAGAAGGCGCAGCTTCTCCCGGTCCGCCCTCACGATCTCGCCCGCATGACGGTTCCAGTAGAGCATTTTGCCGAGTTCGATGCCGACATCCGTCACGATGCCGGTGACGTGGGTCGTCCGCATGCGCGCGCCGGAGATCTTGGTGATGGTCGCGTTCTGCAGGCCCATGATGAAGCACAGCAGCGGCACCGCGCCCGCCACGAATGCCGGCGACGGATGAGCGAGCCAGCCGAGCACGCCGAAGAGGCAGAGAAGAACGGCCACCAGCAGGAGCGGGAGGGCGTAGCGGCTGCCGAGACGATGCCTTCGGCCCCAGTTGATAAGGACGGCCGAGCAGGCGGCGCCCGACACGAAGGGGACGAAGGCGGCAAGGCCCAGAGTGACGAGGGTGGCGCTGCCGACGGCGAGATTGTCCGCCATGGACGAGAGAATACCCGACATGTGGGACGTGTATTGCCCGACGGCGAGAAAGCCGCCTGCATTGATCGCGCCGGCGATGAATGTCAGCGCCATGCCGAGCAGGGTATCCGTGACGCCCGTGCGCTCCGAGGCGGCAATCGCCTTCACCGATCCAAGGGCGCGGGCGGCCAGGGTGCGATGCTTTACGGATGTACGCTTGAGGTCCATTTCGAAAAGAGTTTACCGCGGCGCTCCGCCCGGGTCATTCATCGAACAATGGGCCGCTCGCAAAGGGCCCTCGACGAATATCGAGCGGCCCTCTCGTTGCTCATTGCGCGAGGCCTGTCGAGGCGGAAGCGCGCCGCTCTTCGGGCGGCATTCTGATCGTCTTCGCGATCTCCGCCTCGCCGGCGCTTTCGGCGAGAGAGTTTCCGCCGACGAAGACCTGGATCGCGCCGGCCTCGACGACATAGCTGCCGTCATCGAGATGGAAGCCGAGGGATTCCACGGGAACCCGAAGAGTCACCCGTTTCGTCTCGCCGGGAGCCAGATCGACTTTCTCGAACGCCTTCAATTCCCGCAGAGGTCGGCTGCGGCTCGCCACCGGATCACGCGTATAGAGCTGCACGACCTCCTGGCCGGCTCGCGAACCCTTGTTCGTCACGTTCACGGCGACATCGAGAGACTCGCCCGACTCGAGCGAGCGCTTCGCGATGGCGGCGTCGGAATAGGCGAATTGGGTGTAGCTGAGGCCCCAGCCGAACGGGTAGAGCGGCGTGATCGCCTCGTCGATATATTGCAGCGTGAAGCGGTTGTTCGCGAGCGTCGGACGGCCCGTGGGCAGGCGGTTGTAATACAGGGGCAGCTGGCCGGTCGCGCGCGGCCAGGTGAGCGGGAGTTTGCCGCTCGGGTTGACGTCGCCGAACAGCGCATCTGCCACGGCATTGCCGCCCTCCGTGCCGGGATACCAGGCCATGAGAATCGCCGGAACATGTTCCGCCACCGGGCCAAGGATCTGCGGGCGGCCGCCCATGATCACGAGCGCGACCGGCTTTCCGGTCGCAGCCAGCGCTTCCAGGATCTGGATCTGCTTGCCGGTGAGCCTGAGATCGACGCGCGAGGCCGCTTCGCCCGAAAGCTCCTGCGGCTCGCCGAAGACCGCGATCACGAGGTCCGCCTTCTTGGCGGCATCGAGGGCAGCGGGCAAAAGGTCCGTCGAACCGCACATGAGATCACAGCCCGGCGCGTGGCTCACCGTGATGCCGGCGGATTGCGCGCGCCGACGGATGCCATCGAGGATCGTGACACTATCTTGCTTGTGGCCGCGAGCCGCGTGCGGGCCCAACTGGTCCTGGGGCGCATCGGCCAGGGGGCCGATGACGGCGATCGAGCGCGTGCCGGATTTGACGGGAAGGACGTCTCCCTTGTTCTGCAGGAGCACGAGGGTTTCGCGCGCCACCTCGCGGGCGGCCTGGCGAGCCTCCTTCGAGGGAAAATCGTCATCCGTGCGTGCGGGGTCGATGGGAGCCTGGTCGAACAGGCCGAGGCGGAACTTGGTGCGCAAGACCCGACGCACCGACTCGTCGATGACGCTTTCCGGCACACGCCCGGCGCGCACCTCGTCAGGCAGGTGCCTGATGTAGAGCTGCCCCATCATGTCCATGTCGACGCCGGCGAGAACGGCCTTGCGGGCGGCTTCGGCGCCGTCCGCCGCGATGCCATGATTGATCAGCTCGCCGATGCCGACCCAATCCGAGGTGACGAAACCGTCAAAGCCCCATTGGTTGCGCAGAACATCGGTCAGCAGCCAGGGATTGGCCGTGGAAGGCTCGCCGTTGAGCGCATTGAAGGCGGCCATGAAGCTCGCCGAACCGGCCTCGACCGCCGCCCGGAAGGACGGCAGGTAGGTATCGTACATCTCCGCACGGGGAATGTAGGTGGTATCGTAGTCGCGGCCGCCCTGCGGCGCGCCATAGCCTGCGAAATGTTTCGTCGAGGCCGCGAGCCCGCCCTTGCGGAACCCTTCCACCCGGGCAGCGGTCAGGACCGAGCCGAGATAGGGATCTTCGCCGAAGCCTTCGACGATGCGGCCCCACCGGCTGTCGCGCGAGAGATCCGCCATGGGGGCGAAGGTCCAGTTCACGCCCACATAGGACGCCTCCTTGGCGGCCCATTCCGACGCGAGAAAGGAGATCCGCGGGCTGAATGCCGCAGCCTCTCCCAAGGGAAGTGGGAACTGGGTGCGGAAGCCGTGCAGAACATCGAGGCCGAAGAGCAGCGGGATCTTGAGACGCGATTGCCGGACGAGGGCCTGAGCCCGGGCCACGTCCCCGGCATTGTTGAAGTTCAAGACCGCCCCGGCCTTGCCCTCGGAAATATCCTCCCAGCGCAAAGGCGGACCATGGGAGACGAGATTCAGCTGCCCGACCTTCTCCTCGAGCGTCATCTGTCCCAGCAGGTCGTCCACGCGCCGCTCGACGGCGTCCTGAGCCGAGGCTCCCGCTTGGAGCAGGCTCGATACGGCCAGGGCGGAAAAAAGGCCTAGGACATAAGAAAGCCGCACATTCGTCTCCATAAATCGGCACGAAAACATGATGGCGAGAGCCGTCCCGCTTCCTATTTCTTCGTGCTCCACAAGACAGCGCCCCGAAGTGGCGTCTTGCGGGTCCTAGGTCAATGGCTTTGTGAGAATACGCGAGCAACCCGTGCCGACAATCCTGAGGCTGCCCTTCCTGGCTTTGTCCTGCGCCCTGATTCTGTCAGGTCTGGCGCTGGCGGCGGCCGCCTATACCCGCAATGCCGAGGCGCTCGCCACGTCCCTGGCCTTTTTCCTCGCGGTGGCGGCCGGCGCCCCCCTGCTGGTCGGCCGCCAGATCGGTCGGCTGCTCGACGAGCAGGCCGTCGAGGATGCTTCCATTTTCACGGCGGTCACGGCGGAGCCCGCCATGGAGCCGGAGCAGGTCCAGGCCGTGGAGGAGCTCGTGCCGGAGGAGAGCGACGAATCCTTGCGCCGCCTCCAAAAGGCCGAGGCCGTCGGGCATCTGAGGGACGGAATCGTCCATGATCTCAACAACAAGCTCACGGTGATCAGCGCCAATATCGACGCGGTTGCCCGCCATATGAAGGATCAGCCGCCGGTCCAGCGCAAATTGCTCTCGGCCCTCGTCGCGGCCGACCAGGCGGCGAAGCTCATCGCGAAATCCGCGTCCTTCTCCCGTCAAAGCGAGCCGCAGGTTCAATATCTCGATCTGTCGGAGAGAATCAGCTCGGTCGCGATCCTCATGGGACGCTCGCTCCTGCGCGACACGGTGGAGCTGCAAGTGTCGCTGGCCGAGGATCTCTGGACCGTGGAGGCCGATCCAGACGATATCGAAACGGCGATCGTCACCTTGAGCGCCTATGTCCGGGATACCCTGACACAGGGCGGCACGATTTCTCTCGAAGCGCAGAATACGTGGATCGAGAAGGGCACTCTCCCCCAACTGACCATCGAAGGCGATTTCGTCGAACTCAGGATCTGCAGCGCTCCTGCGAGCGAGAGTCCGCAGAACCCCGATGACGGCGTGGAGCGGGCGTTCATGCTCCGGGAGGTCGATGTCTCGTCCTGGCTTCGCCTCAGCCGCAGCCTGCACTTTCTCCAAGGCATCGGTGGCGCCTCGAAGGTGTTCCGCAGCGGTGTCGAGATGACGATCGCGCTGTACCTGCCCCGCGCGCGCGCTGCGACGATGCTGCCCTTCGGCACTCAGGCGGAGGACGAGCCGCCCGAGGACGCAGTCCAGCAGAATGCCGAAATCCTCATCGTCGACGACGAACTCGAGGTTGCGCTCGCGTTGCAATCCACATTGGAGGAGTTCGGCTACGTCACGAGCATCGCGACGGACGCCGCGCAGGCGATCAGAAACCTGAAGGCGCGCCGGCCGGGCCTCGTGCTGACCGATATGGCCATGTCCGGGACCATGAACGGCGTCATGCTGGCCCGCGAGGTACGGCAGATCTTCCCTGGCCTCCCGGTCCTGCTGATCACCGGCAATCCCGTCATGGCCGATGAAAACGGCGAGTTCCCGTTGCTGCAGAAGCCCATCGTCAGCCGCGATCTGCACGCCGCGATTCAGCGGCAACTGGTGCCGCGGGACGAGGGAAACAAGGTCATTCCGCTGTTTCCGCGCTCGCGGAGCGCGTGAGGATCCTCACGTCACCAGGGTTTTGGCCGCCAGGGGAGATGCCACCCGGCCCGCGGCCTGCGCCAGCGCCGCGAACAGCCGTTGCTGCGGCTTTTTCCAGACCAGAAGCTCCGGGTGCCATTGAACGCCGATCAGGAAGGGCGCTTCGTCGCTTTCGATGGCTTGAACGATTCCGCTTTCGTCGCGGGCCGCGATCCTCAAGCCTTCCCCGAGCTTGTCCACGGATTGGTGATGCAGGGCATTCACGAGACAGGGATTGCAGCGCAGAATTCTGTCGAGGCGGGAATCGGCCTCGATCGCCACGCGCTTTTTGGGCAGGACCGTGCGCATCTTCGGAGCCTGAACATAGACCTCGTAAATATCCGTGTAGAGGGTGCCGCCCAAGGCCACGTTGATCATCTGCGATCCGCGGCAGATACCCAGGACGGGAAGCTGCCGGGGCAGTGCGGCCTTCAGAAGCGAGAGCTCCATCCTGTCGCGATCGGGGTCGATGCGGACGTCCGGAAGAACCTTGCCGCCATAGATCTCCGCGCCGATATCGTCGCCGCCGCCGATGACGAGGCCCTGGAGAGGCTCATCCGGCAATGCCTCTCCCGGAACGAGGCGGGCGGCGCGGGCGCCCACGCGGGTGAGCGCCAGCCAGTGCATCAGATAGCTGCGCCAGCCGCCCCGCCGCGACGTGGTGATGCCGATCAGAGGCGCTGTCATGATCGTACGACCTGCTCCACGATATTGGCCCAGCTTTTGTCCTCGCCCTTGAAGGCAAGGTAGGTGTTCCCGACCAGGTCGAGCATCGCGCGATCCGATGCCAGGCGCTCGACGGCGACCCAGCGGTTCCAATCCGGTGCGATGCTCCAGCCGGGATCGCTCACGCGCGCGTCCGGGAGCCGGTAATGGAAGGTCGGGCGCCCATTGATCTTCTCGCTCGGAAGCATGGCCCGGACGCGGTCCTGGTCGAGATGATGCAACAGGGGCAACAGGTCCAGGTCGCGATTGCGGGTCGGATTGACGGCCAGATAATCGTTGATGAAGCGCGGGAGATCGGGCCAGTAATCGGGCGAGACGATCAGGTGGACGTAATCGGGCGGAAACGGATCGGCAAAGCCGAGAAGGTCTCGGGTGCGGTCGGGCGAGACCTCCCGGCGCAGCCAGGGATTCAGGAGGACGAAGCTCTTCAAGAAGGCGGTGACGGTGGAGGCATCCTGGCACGGAATCTCCGGATTGAAGTGAAGGCCGAAGGCATAGAAGGGCGCATCCTGCGTGCCCTTCGCGCCGAGACCGCGCAAAATCTCGAGAATGCGATCGAGCTTCTGCAGGTGGTTGATGGGCGTCGGTGCCGTCACCAGCTCGCAGGGCACGAGATAGCTCGCCGCGAAGCCGAAAAGGGCCGCGATCTTGGGCAGCACACCTTTCTGTCCGCCCCCGTTCTTGCCCGGATGCAGGATGCGGCTGTCGAGTTCGACCATCAGCTCGCCGATCGACGAATCCTTCAGCGCGAAGGAATGCGGGTCCACCTCGATGAGGTGGCCTCCGAGCGCCTCCTGGAGGGCCTGCACGGTCCTTTCTGCGGAGGGGCCGACGAACTCGATCTCGACCCCCACGGTGCGCACTTCGCCGCGCTCGTTGTACAGGACGGGCGGGGACAGGAAGTCGATCGAGGTCGGAAGAGCCGACTGCACCATTCAGGACTCCGGCAGAACGCAAAAATGCGAGGCGTTTGAGGAACGGGCGCGGTGTGGCTGAGTTCCTTGACCCGACCGTCCCGCTTCTTTTCGAAAGGCCCGGTGTGGCTTTCCGGATGTCCTTTGGTTACAAACCCGCCATCATGATCGCGAACCATCGGAACTTCGACAAATCCGCCTGGATGGCGGAGCTGCGCGCCACGATTGCCTTGGGCTGGCCCTTGGTCCTGACCAACGTGGCCCAGAACTCCCTGATGACATCGGACGTCATCCTCATGGGATGGCTCGGCTCCGATGCGCTGGCGGCGGGCGCGCTCGGCACGAATCTCTATTTCGCCTTTCTGATCTTCGGCATCGGCCTCATGAGCGCGACGTCGCCCCTGATCGCGGAGGAACTGGGGCGCCGACGGCATTCGGTTCGGGAGGTGCGCCGCACGGTCCGGCAGGGGTTCTGGGCCGCCATCACCGTTGCGGTGCCGATCTGGATCGTATCCTGGAACGGGGAGATCCTCCTCCTCGCCATGGGGCAGGAGCCCGCGCTCGCCCACATGGCGGGTCAGTACATCCGTGCTCTCCAATGGAGCCTGTTGCCCTTCCTGCTCTACCTGGTCCTGCGTTCGTTCCTGGCGGCGCTGGAGCGCCCGGGCTGGCCGCTCATCATCGGCAGCCTTGCGGTGCCGGTGAACCTGGGCGCCGCCTATTGCTTCATGTTCGGCAAGTTCGGCATGCCTCATCTGGGGCTGATCGGGGCGGGCGTCGGCACCGTGATCTCGAGCGTCTTCATGTTCCTGGGGCTTGCCCTCGTGATCTGCCTGGATCCGCAACTCAGGCGCTATCACATCTTCGGCCGCTTCTGGCGGCCCGATTGGCCGCGCTACCGCACCCTGTGGCGCATCGGCGTGCCCATCGGCCTGACACTCGCCTTCGAGGTGACGATCTTCAACGCGGCCGCACTGCTTATGGGGCGCATCGGCGCCAACGAGCTGGCGGCTCATGCCATCGCCCTGCAGATCGCCTCCTTCTGCTTCATGGTCCCCTTCGGCCTCAGCCAGGCGGCGACCGTGCGGGTCGGCCGGGCCTACGGGGCCCAGGATCCGGCGGGGGTGAGCCGGGCAGGCTGGACGGCCTTTGCCCTCGCCACGAGCTTCATGGTCGTGACGGCCTCGCTCATGCTCTTCGCGCCGCGTCTGCTGCTGAGCGCCTTCCTCGATCTCAACGATCCGAAGAACGCAGCCGTGATCGGCTTCGCCGTTTCGTTCCTGGTCATGGCGGCGGTCTTCCAGCTCGCCGACGCGTCGCAGGCCATCGGAGCGGGCATGTTGCGCGGCCTGCAGGATACCCGGGTGCCGATGATCTATGCGGCCTTCGGTTATTGGGGAGTCGGCCTGCCGCTCGGCGTGATCCTCGCCTTCGGGACGCCGCTTCGCGGCATCGGCATCTGGATCGGCCTGGCGACGGGCCTCGGTGTCGTTGCCGGCCTGATGCTCTGGCGCTGGGTGCGGCGCGACAGGCTGGGCCTTGTCACGGCCGTGCCGAAGGACGTTCAGGAGGCATTCGCGCGCTGAGCGGTCGGCCAGCGCATCGTGCGAAAAAGTGGCCCCGGTTTTCCGCTCAAACGATGCGCTCTTTCCAAGAAGGGAGCATCGGAGGGACGGTCCCGGATCATGCCGCGTCCTCGCGCCGGGGCGAATGATGGCGTGCGGCGTGCGTTCCGGCGCTCGGACTGCGTTCCAGCACCGCGGCGGCCTCCTCGCCGGAGATGACGGCACTCTCGATCGTGGCCGGGAGGACACCCAGCCAGTCTCCGGCAAGCGCCAGGTTCGCGAGAGGCAGCCGGGGCGGCTGAGGCAGCAAGGTCGCATCCTGGCGGATCGTCGCGCGCTTTTCCTTGACGACCCGCGCCTCGGGCTGTCGGGCGGCGGAAGCGTCGATGCCGATGTGACTCAAAATCGGGGCGATCTCGTGCCAGACGGCGGATGCGAGATCCGCCGCAATCTCGTTCAGGGTGGCATCGGCCGCCGAGATCGTGACGCTCACATGATCCCGGCGCACCAGGAGCCATTGAGCGCGCGCGCCGGTGACGCCGATGAAACGCGGCCTTTCGGGTCCGGCCAGGCGGAAATGCACGTTGAGGATGGCCTCGAAGCGCCGGGGGACGGGCAGGGCGGGCAGCAACCGTCCGATTTCATAAGGGGGCAGGGCCAGGATCACCCGTTCGTCGGGCCCAAGAGCAACGGTGCGGTCCGTGAGGCTCAGGCCGATAACCCGATCGCGGCTGGTGACGAGGTGTCTGAGGCGTTGCCCCGCCAGAATGGGAACACCTTGCGTCTGCAGGGTCTCGACCGCGGGGCGGACGAGATCTTCGCTGAGCCCGGTGCCGGCCACGAGCAACCGGCTTGCACGCGGCCACATCAGCCGCCGCAATGCCAGACCGAGACGCTGGGCGGACGCCACGTTGGGCGGTGTGTTGAGAACCGCAATGGTGAGCGGTCCGATGAGGCTGTCCATGATCGGTCTGTCGCCGATGATGGAGGCGACAGGGCACTCCTGCGCGGAAAAGGCGAGGCGAAGGATCCGGGCGAGATCGGTAATGCCCAGACCTGCCGGGCGGTGAGACCGCCGGAGCCACGACCATGGCGACAATCCGATCTGCCGCATCGTGCCGGTGTGGGTTTCATAGAGCGGAAGTCCCTTCCGCTCAGGCTCGATCCATCTGGCCCTTGCGCCGACAGCCTTGAGCAGATTCAGCGCGTGCCGATTGGCCGTGAACAGGACATGGGTGCCGTTGTCATGCGCGAAGCCATGATCGGGATGGATCGTCCGGCAGCGGCCTCCGGGCTGGGGCGCGGCCTCGTAAAGGACGGCCTCGCCTCCTTGCCGGGTGATCGCGAGCGCGGCGCTCAGACCGGCGATGCCGGCACCGACGATGTGGGTGCGTCCTACCGTCATGTGGGCCTCATGGCGCGGGTGAGCAGGTGCAGTTTGTCTCCCGCGGTCAAGTGGAGCCTGCCCTGTCGTGCGTTCCATCCGCGGGCCGTGAGCCGGTCGAGGACGCAGCGGTAATTCTCCATCATCAGGATCGCGGGCTTGAGAGCGGCCCGATCGAGGCGCTCCAGGGACTCGTCCGCGGCGGCAAAGCCTGCCCGCGCCTCCCCGGCCAGGATTTCGCAGACGCGGGCAAAGCGTGGGTCGGCCACAAGAAGGGGCGCCGGCGCATCGTCGAGCCCGAGCCGGGCGAGACGCGAGAGCGGGATGTAGACCCGGTCGCACGCCGCGTCCTCATCCACGTCCCGCAGGATGTTCACGAGCTGCAGGGTGCGGCCGAGGTCGAGGGCGAAGGCGCGGGCCGTCGGCACGCCGAAGATGTGAACCGACAGAGTGCCGACGGACCCGGCGACACGCCGCCCGTAAAGCTGAAGGTCGTCGTCGGTTGCCAGCCGCACCCGGTTGGCGCTGTCGGTCTCCATGCCGTCGAGCAGGGCATGGCATTCGTCGAGAGGCAACTGGAACAGGCTGGAGGCGCGCGAGAGTTCGCGGCCGATGGGCGTTTCTGGGGCACGGTGGAGACGGTCGATTTCCCGGCGCCATTCGCGCAGGGCATGCAGCTTCTCCGAGGCTGGGGCGGCTCCGTCCGCGACATCGTCCACGGCACGGCAAAAGGCATAGACCGCGTGGATGGCGCGGCGGCGCTCATGGCTCAGGCTCTGCATGCCAAGCCGGAACGAAGAGCCGGAT
Source organism: Microvirga sp. TS319 (assembly GCF_041276405.1). Classification (NCBI taxonomy): domain Bacteria; kingdom Pseudomonadati; phylum Pseudomonadota; class Alphaproteobacteria; order Hyphomicrobiales; family Methylobacteriaceae; genus Microvirga; species Microvirga sp. TS319. Next base: position 359,512 of record NZ_JBGGGT010000002.1, read on the forward strand.
CGGCGCACCGCCGCCGCCGTGACGCGGGAATCGCTTCCCTTCGGCCGATGGACAAGTCCGGACAGCCCGGCCAGAAACGCGCGGGCCGCATCCAGCTTGCCGATCTGGGCGCGCTCGATCGCCGGGTCGATCCGGCGCAGGATCCGGCTCAGGCGCTCCGCCAGAGCGATGGTGGCCACGCTTTGGGCGCGCAGGCGCCTGTTCTGGAGCCGCTCGGGCAGAACCCGGGCTCGGTCGATCAGCTCATCGACGCGATCCAGCATGGCATCCAGAACCATGCGTCTCGTCGCAGCCTGGGCCGGGGTGAAAAAGGCCGTCTCGCCCCCTGTGAGCAGCATCCATTGGACAGGAATGTAGATGCGCCCCAGGCGCTCGTGGTCCTGGCGGCAATCCTGCAGGTGGTTGAGGATCTGCAGGGCGGTGCACAGAGCATCCGCCGGCGCCTGCGCCGTGGCTGCTTCTCCATGCAGCTGCAGCAGGAAGCGTCCTGCCGGATTAGCCGAGAAGCGGCAAGAGTCGAGAAGGTCCGCCCAGTCGTCGTAGCGCGACTTGATCGCATCCTGCCGGAAGGCCCGCAGCATCTCGCGCGCCTGCGCGATACCGGTGTTGTAAGTCCTCTCGATCCGGAAAAGCCCATAGGCCTCGGGAACCTTCGGGTCCCCTGTGACGAGCGCCTGCTCGATGGCCTCGAGCTGCGTCAGCTTCTCGGCCGTGGTGAGATCCGGTGCATCGGCAATGTCGTCGGCCGATCGTACGAAGGCATAGAAGGTGAGCACGGCCTCCCGGTGCTCAGGCGACAGCACCAGGGACGCGACGGGAAAACTCTCATCCTTCAGACCCTTGGTTGCATTCCTGGCCAGCGTGCTCATGGCCTCACCCCACCGGATAGAGCCTTCCCTTCCAACCTGTCCGACCCGCACGGCCGATCCGCAGGAGAACGCACCATTGGAGTGCGAGGCTGACAAGAATGGTGAAGGGATGGAAAGGAATCGAGACAGGAGACTCTCGCGTGGCGACCGTGACCATGGCGCGCGTCGCGAGCGACAGCAGCGCGGCACAGGCGATGGGCCATGCCGGCGCGAAGGGCAGCAATAAAAACGGCATGACGTGCCCGCCGAAGAGCAGGAAAGTCCACACCGGCAGCGCCACCGGCTTTGCCATCCCTTCATGGGCATTCTTGGCAAAACCATTCCATGCGTCCCCGAAGCGAGAATACATGCGGCACGCAGCGAGCCTGTCCCCCGGCACGAGATCGGTCATGAAGCCGTTGCGCCGGATCTGGCGGGCAAGCTGAATGCCGTCGTGGATCAGAGACCGGATGGCGGCATGCCCGCCGCTTGCATGATACGCCTTTGTCTCCACGAGCATCAGCTGTCCGCAGGCTGCGCCGAAACCCGGATGCGGCGAGGCGCGCATGAGGCTTACGGGGAGATAGCCGAGGAGCAGCAGATTGATCGTCGGCACGGTCAGCCACTCGCCCGGCGTCTTCATGATCTGGCGTGGGACCGCACTGACAAGGCGAGCGCCCGTCGTCTGCGCGTGGCCCGTCAGAAGAGCCGCGGCACGAGGCGCCACCCTGACGTCGGCATCGACGAAGAGGAGATAGGTTCCACGCGCGTGCTGCGCGAGATGATGGCAGGCATGGACCTTGCCGGTCCAGCCTTCCGTCAGAGGCGGGGCGTCCAGCAATCGCAGGCGCGGGTCACGGGCGGATAACGCCCGGACGATATCCGCCGTGGCGTCCGTCGAACCGTCATCCATGACCAGCACTTCGATCTCGACGTCCCGGCTCGCAAGGGCCGCCTCGGCGGTGGACGCGATATTCGCAGCCTCGTTGCGGGCGGGGATCAGGATCGAAACGAGCGTGCGCGCCTGTGCGGGAGCATGGGGCGCTCTGCCCAGGACGGCAAGGTTGATGACGACGAGTGTTGCGGGAAGGGTCGCGAGTGCCAGAAGGATGATGCCGAGCGTCGTCATGATCGGTGGCCCTCGTGCGACGGATCGAAGGCCCGCCCGCGCAAGGTGGACGTCAGGCGACGCCAGCCGTCGTAGATCCCGCCGATCCCGGCGCGGCCCTCGAGCAGCGTCCGGAGGCGGGCAGGATCGCGCGCCTTCACATCCTCGCTCAGCCGGTCGAGCACGCTCGCGAGTTCGCCATCGAGGCGCTGCAGGCGAGCAGGGCGTGGAAGTTCGCGCAGATCGGCGCTGCGCATGGGATTGCCGAAGGCAATAAACGCTTCCGCTCCCCGTTCGAGCCAGAAGCCGTACTCGATCGCGAGAGGGATGACCGTGCAGTCGGGCGAGATCTCGATCAGCCGCGCGATGCCGGGTTTCAGGCCCAGCGGGCGCTCCCGCGCATCCGCGAAGCGGCCCTGTGCCGCGATCCAGAGCGCACGATCGGGGGACGACAGAATACGAGCGCTTGCCTTCATGAAATCGGCGGCTCCCCGCCGGCTGCCCGGGTCTATGCCGAAAGCGCCGATGCGGCGGAAGATGCCGTATCGCTTCAGCATGCCGGCATCGATGGGAGCATAGCTTTCGTAGTCCGGAAAGAGACGATCGGCAGCAAGGATATAGATAGCCGCGTCCCACCATGACGGATGGTTGGAATAGACGATGAGCGGGCCCTTGGGTGCCACCATGGGCTGGCCCCAGCCCGCGATCCGCAGCGCATTCATGTGACGTGTGAAATAGCGGCGGAATGCCGAGACCATGAAACGGTGGGTGATGGGCGAGCGAAGCGCGACGGGGGAGGGCTCTGCCTGTCGGGAGAGCCGGCCCCTTGCCGCGCTGTGTCGTTGCTGCATCAAGATGCGTTCCGCAAGTTGTCGGCTTTGAGATCCGAATCCAGAGCGTCGGCTGCGATCCAGCCCGACATCATCACCATCGGCATTCCGGGTCCCGGATGAGCCGCGCCGCCTGCGAGATAGAGCCCGCGGATCTGCCGGCTTCGATTGCCGGGCTTGAAAGCTCCCATGAACTTGCCGTGGCTCGCCAGGCCATAGATGGCCCCATTCAGCACCCTGTAACGATCATGGATGTCCTGGGGGGTCAGATGACGCTCGAAAACGATGCGGTCCTCGATATCCTGCATGCCGGCGGTGCGCTTGAGCTTGTCGATGATCGCCCGACGGTAGGCGGGAAACATCCGAGACCAATCATGGTGCGGCCTTAAGTACGGCGTGTGCACCAGAACGTAGAGCGCCTCGCCGCCGTCAGGCGCGACGGTGGGATCGGTCGCAGCCGGAGCGGCAAGATAGCAGGTCGGATCGGGAGCAGGCTCGCCTCGGCGGTAGATGAAGTCGAACTCTTCCTCCGGATCGCGCGAGAAGACGAAGTCGTGATGAAGAATGTGGTCGTAGCGCTTGCTCAGGCCGAGATAGAGCACCACGCCCGAACAGGCCGGTTCGAAATCCTTTCGCGCATAATGTTCGCCGACCTCGCCGCCGACGAGTTCGCAGTACGTGCGGATGGAATCCATATTGGAGATCACGCGGTCGTACGATGCCGCCTCGCCATCGGCGAGGACGAGGCCCTTGACCTCGCCGTTCTCGATCTGCAGGGACGCCACCTCCGATTCGGGCTTGAAGGTCACGCCAAGCTCGGCTGCGAGCTTTATCAGTGCCTCCGCGACGGCGCGCGTGCCGCCCATGGGATACCATATGCCTTCGGCGGCCTGCATATGAGCGATGGCGCAGAGGACGGCGGGCGATCCATAGGGCGAGGACCCGACATATTGCGTGAAGTGATCGAGCATCTGCGCCAGACGTTCGTCCTTCACGTTGGACCGGATGGTGCCCGCAACGGATGAGCCCATGCGCAGGGACAGGACATCCCGCAGGGTCGCCGGATTCATGTTCGCGCGGATGTCGATCGTATCGAAGAGGTCCTCCACTGACTTCCAGAAGAAGAAGCGGTTGGAGATATCATGAAGATGAGCCGAGATTTCCTGAAAGCGCTTATAGCCGGCACCGGCGCTCGTTCCGGGCGCGAAGCGGTCCATGACGGTCGCCATCGCGTCGATGCTTTCTTGCAGATCGATATGGGTGTCATCGTCGAAGAAGCAGCGCCATTGCGGATCGAGCCGCACGAGATCGAGATGGTCGGACAGATTGCGTCCGGCTTCCGCGAAGATGCGTTCCAGCACGCGCGGCACGGTGAGGATCGTTGGTCCCATATCGAAGCGAAAGCCGCCTTCGCGCAGAACGGCCGCCTTGCCTCCGAGCCAGGGATTTTTGTCATAGAGCGTCACGGCGTGGCCGCGCGCCGCCGCGACGCAGGCCGCGGCCAATCCCCCAAGGCCTCCGCCGATCACGGCAACCGAAGCGCTTCGAGCATTCACGACGTTCCTCCCATCGGGTCCGGACGGCGGAATTCGGGCCGGAAAGCGCGCAGATCTCGTTTCCCGGTGTCTCGTTTCCCGGTCATGCGCCTCACCTGAGGTTTTGGTTGTAGGAGGGCCCCAACGCAGTTCAAGGTGAACTCCCGGCCAAGGGACGGCGGGCGCAGATCATTCGAATGGTGCGCCCGCCCGGTGCCCGGATGACAGGATCGAAGCCGGCGGCGACAAAGTGCGGTTTCAGACTGTCAAGGCTGCGGGCGCCGCCGCCCCAAAGCAGGTTCTTCAGGCGATTGAGGGAGGAGGAGATGTCGGGCCCCCGATCCGCCAGCACCGCCACGAGGAGCCAGCCGCCAGGACGCAGGCTGTGAAAGATTCGCCAGGCCGCCTCCGCCACGATGGCGCCCGGCAGGAACATTTGCGGCAAGAAGGCGAGGTCGAAGGCAACTTTGTCCTCCATTTCTTCCACGCGCTGGCGACGCAGGGTGATGCGTGTAGAAAGCCCCGCCTCGCTCACGCGCCGTTCCCCGATGACGGCCGAGGGCTCCGCCGGCTCGAGGGCGACGGCCGTCAGGTGAGGAAAGGCCCGGCACAGGGTGATCGACAGCCCCGCCGCTCCGGCGCCGACGTCGAGGAGGCTTGCGCCTTGTCTCTCCAGGCACGGGACGAGACCGGGCAGGAATCTGAGTTTCGGCAGAGCCTTCGCGGTCCAAAGCCGTGTCAGTGCGCCCTGCGCGTCGATGATGGCTTCGTCGGTATGCGTCCAGCCCGCGAGCGCAAGACGGCCTTCCCGGAGCCTGGCTCGGAAATCTTCCGTCTGCAGAAGCGGAGCCTGCAGGGCGGCCTTGAAGGCCCTTGCCCCGTCCTCGGAGGTGAAGGACTGCAAGGCCGGGGCTGCCTGGACGCGGCCGTCCTCGCAGCTCGCGAGACCTGCGCCGATCAGGACATCGACGAGGGTCGCGACGAGTGCCGGATCGAGAGACATTCTCCCGGCCATTCCCTCGATCGTCGAGGGCGTCTCGAGGCCACGGATCACGCCGGAATCGGCACTGGCCATGAGGGCGCTCGCGAGCCATAGGGCTTCGTCCGTCCGCTCCAGCAGATCGAGCACGTCTTCGGGGCGCTGCCGGAGAGGAGGGCGCGCGGGCCTTCGCCAGGAGCGCCACCCCATGCGATCTCCGCCATGGGACAGAAGGGCATAGGCGCGCCACAACATGGCAGGCCTACCGGACCGGGATGACGATTGTCGTCGAGGGCTCCCTCACGACGATCCGGGCAGCGTCGAAATTCGGCGGGCCGCGGCGCCCCACGTCGTTCGAGAAACCGTAGGGTTCGCTCGGCAGGCCGAGGATATTCCGGTCGAGCTTGCCGTTTCCATTGGTGTCGTGAAACACCGCGATGGAATAGGAGCCCGGCTTGACGTTCCGGATGCGCAATTCAACGGTGCCGAGCCTTGCCGCTTCCCGGTCCCTGTAGGGGCAGGTCCTCTCGTCAAAGCTCGTGTCGCAGATTCCCGCATAGATCATGCCCTGCGCCGAGGCGACGCCCTCTGCCCGGATCGTGAGAGTGGCGGCCTGGGCCGCGGGGGCGATGAAAACGAGGCCGAGAATACATCCAGCGCGTCTCATGGGTGGTCCCTCACGATATGGCCTCGCGGATCGCTTCGCCTTCCGGTTCGGGCTGAAGCCAGCCTGCGCGCCCGCGCTTCCGGTCTTCCATCAAAAGACGTGCGGTGATGCGCGCGCCCTCGAAGATCACGGGCAGGCCGCTGCCGGGATGGGTTCCGCCGCCGACCAGATAGACATTGCGGCCGAACCGGTTGTGCGGCCGGAAATACAGCATCTGCGTGAGATTGTGCGCGAGGTTGAAGGTCGCTCCCTCGAAGACGGAGAACTCGCACTGCCAGCCGTAAGGCGTGACCGTGCGCTCGAAGCGAATGCGGCTCTCGATATCGCCGAGCCCCAGCAGCTTGAGGCGCTCGAGCGCAAGCCTGCGATATCTCGGCGCCTCCTTCTGCCAGTCGATGTTGCATCGCAGGTTCGGTACCGGAACGAGGATGTAGAGGCTCGTGTGCCCTCGCGGGGCCAGCGTCGGGTCGGTTGCGCCCGCATGCTGGACGTAGATGGAAGGCTCGTCCGAGAGAATGCCTTCAGTGATCTCGCGAATGTTGCGTTCGTAATCCTTCGCGAGAAGGATCGTATGATGGGACAGATCGCCCACATCCCCCTCAAGGCCGAGATAGAGCATGAAGGTCGAGCAGGAGAGTTTTGCGCGATCGAGCTTTGCGTTCGTCCAGCGCGGGCGCATGGCTTCCGGCACGAGGCGGCGCATGGCATGACCGAAATCGCCGTTGACGACGATGGAGCCTGCCGCGAACGTCTCCCCGCCGGCTTCCACGCCGACCGCTTCGCCATTGTCGTAGAGAATGCGATCGACCGGCGTGTCGAGGCGGATGTCGACGCCCATCTTGCAGGCGACAGCCGCCATGGCTTCCGAGACGGCGCCGCAGCCGCCAATCGGGTGATAGACCCCGTGCTCGTATTCCAGGAAGGATAGAATCGTGAAGAGGCTCGGGCACTGGAACGGCGACATCCCGAGGTATTTGGTCTGGAACGAAAAGGCCAAGCGCACACGTGGATCCGCGAAGTAGCGCTTCAAATCACCATCGACGCTGGACAAGGGGCGCAGCTTCGGCAAGGCCGCCAGCATGGCAGGGGACACGAGATCGGCAGGGCTTGTGAATGCCTGCTCGAGAATCGGCCGGAAGGCCTCGAGCTTCCCGCGATTGTCGTCGAGGAAAGGGCGAACGTTGCGCGCATCCGCAGGCGCAAGTCTCGCGATTTCCTGCTCGAGACGCGCGAGATCGGCTGTTGCGCGCATCTCTCCGCTGCCCTCGAAGACGAGATGGTATTGCGGGTCGAGCCGTCTGAGTTCGACATGGTCTTCGAGGCGCTCGCCGCAGGCCTCGAAGATGTCTTTCAGGATGCGCGGATAAAGAAAAAACGTAGGCCCGAGATCGAATTTGTAGCCGCCCGGCGCGTGGACCGTTCGCGTGCGGCCGCCGACGGCAGGTCCGCTTTCGAATAAGGTTACAGGAACGCCCTCGCGGGCCAGCAACATGGCGGATGCGAGACCTCCGGGACCTGCGCCGACGATGGCCACACGCAAGGAGTGCGAGGCATGCGACATGAAGCGGCAATCCTTATGGACCGAAGGCGGCAGGGCCGATGGTGAATCATGGCAAGTAGAACACGCTTTCCCGGTGACCAGAGGCATGGCCGGGAAGAAGATAAAAATCGAAAATTTCTCTTATGAAAATGAAACCATGTTCAGGCTATATCTTGCCTGAAGCAAGGGTAAGCAGGGTATAATCTCAGTTTACTCGCTGCTCCACAAGTATGTGGTTATAAAGGGGAAATCGAGCCGCCTTATTCTTGCCTTTTTAAAGTTGAGCTTCACTTCCAACTGAAACGGAAGGGGAGACCATCTTTGAAAAACATCCTCACCCGCATGTCCGCAATGGCACCACTTCTATTCGTTGCGGCATGCAATACGACTGCTTCCCATGATCCTTCGACAACAGGATCCATCTCGCAAGCCGGCCTGGGTAAGGAATTTCAGCGTGGCGCGGCATCCTGGTACGGCCCCGGCTTCCAGGGCAGAAAGACCGCCAGCGGCGAGCGCTTCAGCTCCAGCGCCATGACGGCGGCCCACCGTTCCCTGCCTTTCGGCACACGGTTGAGGGTCGTCAACGAAGAGAACGGCCGCTCGGTGGTCGTGCGCGTCAATGATCGTGGACCCTTCGCCCATCGCCGCATCATCGACCTGGCGCAGGGGCCTGCCCAGGCGCTGGGACTGACCTCCGCCGGAACCGGATATGTCTCCCTTCACATGGTCGAATGAGGCTGATCGGCCAGAATTAGGCGCTTCTTAATCCCTTGCGGCGAATCTTGGCCCCGATTCGGGACCAAGGGTTGCTTATATGGAATCGAGATCGTCTCAGCCGACGAACGTCATCCGCTTTCCGGGCGCACGCTCGTCAGCCAGTCACCGCCGCGATCAGAAGAGCCTCATGGATGCGGTCTATACCGCAGGCTCGCTTCCGATTGCGGCCGCCGATCGGGCGACCAAGGACATGGCGAAGCGGCTCCACATCTTCGGCTTCGTCGTCATCGACGAGGTTCTGTCCGACGGCACGGTCCGTCGCCTGCGTCCCTCCGAGTCGTTCCACTCCTCCATGCTCCATCCGTGGCGCATCTCGAAGCCTTCGGGCCGCTATCGGGTCGATGACGATTGGCCCGAGACGGATCGGGAGCTTTTCGCAGCCATTCTGGCGTGATCGTCGGCCTCGCCTTTTCATCGGCATGAACTATTTCCTGCAGGGCACTGCGGAGTGGCTTGCGCAAGCTCCGCGAAGACTCGCGATTGCAGGGACGGGACGATGCACTTGGTGCAGCTTCTTCTGCCGCTGGCCGACAATGCCGGCCGCCGCTTCGACGAAAAGGCCTATGGCCGCGTCCGCACCGAATTGTCGGAGCGGTTCGGCGGCGTCACAAGCTTCACCCGCGCCCCGGCCGTGGGTGTCTGGAAAGAAGGCGGTCATACCGCGCACGACGATATCGTGGTCTTCGAAGTAATGGCCCGGGAGATCGACCACGGCTGGTGGGAGAATTATCGTGCGGAGCTGGAGCGGCGATTCCAGCAGGAAGCCATCGTGATTCGCGCCATCAAGGTCGAAATGCTCTGACGGTGGAACCCAGGCCGTGCCGCTTCGCTTGTCGTGTCAGTGAAGCGCATCCTTCGGCAGGGTGGGGCCGTTCTCCCTGCCGAAGGATGCGTACCGGTCAGGGAGAGCATCGGACCGGCTCCGGGAGCGGGGTTATTCAGGTCCGAGCTCCAGCGGAGCATCGTCATGTCGAAACCTCTTGTCGTTTCCATCCCTCACAATCTCGGCAAGGCCGAGGCACTGCGCAGGCTTCAAGGGGGGATGAGCAGCCTGAAATCCCAGTTCAGCGACAAGATTGCCGCCATCGATGAAAGCTGGGCAGGAGACCGGATGGATTTTCGCGTCGGCGCCATGGGACAGAACGTCGTCGGAAACGTTCTGGTGATGGAGGAGCAGGTGCGCGTGGAAGTGCAGCTGCCATGGATCTTGGCCATGGTCGCTGAAAAGGCAAAGACCTTCATTCAAAAACAGGGGACCTTGATGCTGGAGAAGAAGTGATGTGACCGATCATCATGAATAGCTGTTCACGAACATGAATGTAGATGGAACCAAATAGCACCCGAGGCGTTGAATAAATGATTGCGCCCGTGACCCATCTCCGGTGCGCTTCATTAAAGACATCGCATAATTCGCCCCGGACCGTGATTTTCCGTCCGATCGTGACAACACATCTGTTTCTGAGGATCGCGCCATGCATGAGCGTTTGATGACGCAGTCGCATGCCTTTCGTTCTCCCCCTAAGCCTGGTTTCGAAAAGCCTCTCCTCGTCTGTTTCTCGCACCTTCGCTGGGACTTCGTCTGGCAGCGGCCGCAGCACCTGCTCAGCCGCGCCGCCAAGTATTACGATGTGCTGATTGTCGAAGAGCCGATCTTCAAGGCGGACATCAAGCCGCATATGGACGTGACCTCACGTCCACAGGGCGTTACGGTCGCGGTTCCGATGTTGCCGGAGGGCCTCTTGCCGGAGGATATCCTCGCCGAGCAGCATGACCTCGTCGAGACCCTGATCGGCCGTGAATCCCACGGGGCGCGCGTGTTCTGGTACTACACGCCGATGGCCATGGCCTTCAGCAGCGATTTCGAGTGCGATCTGTGCGTCTACGACAATATGGACGAGCTGTCGCTCTTCCGTGGCGCGTCGCAGGAGCTGCTCGACCTGGAAACCGCGCTCTTCTCCCGCTGCGACCTCGTCTTCACCGGCGGCATGAGCCTCTATGAAGCCAAGAAGAGCCGCCATCGCAGCGTTCACGGCTTCCCGTCCTCCATCGATTTCGGCCACTTCTCGCAGGCTCGCTCCATCAAAAAGGACCCGGACGATCAGGCCCATATTCCGCATCCCCGTCTCGGCTTCTTCGGCGTCGTGGACGAGCGCATGGACGCGGATCTCCTGGCCGACGTCGCGGAGCTGCGCCCCGACTGGCAGTTCGTGATGATCGGACCCGTCGTGAAGATCGATCCGGCGACGCTGCCCCAGCGCCCCAACATTCATTGGCTCGGCGGAAAGCATTACAGCGAATTGCCGCACTATCTCTCCGGCTGGGATGTGGGATTCATGAATTTCGCCTTGAACGAGGCGACGAAGTTCATCAGCCCGACGAAGACGCCTGAATTCCTCGCCGCTGGCGTCCCGGTCGTCTCGACGCCCATCACCGATGTGGTGAGGCCCTACGGCGAAAAAGGGCTCGTCGAGATCGCCCGCAGCGCCGAGGAGGTCGTGGCAAAGGTCGAGACAATTCTGACCCGCCCGAAGGAGGCCTGGCTCGCCAAAGTCGACCGGCACCTGGCGCAGGGATCCTGGGACAAGACGTGGAGCGCAATGCACAGGCTGATGCTCGACGCGACCGGCGACACGGCATCGGACCGCTCCGCCGCCTCCCTTCCCGTCTATGCCACGACTCCTGCGGAGTAATATGAATGTACGACTGGCTGATTGTCGGCGCCGGCTTCGCGGGTAGCGTACTGGCCGAACGCCTCGCAACCGAGCGCAACGAACGCGTTCTCCTTATCGACCGCCGCAACCATATCGGCGGAAACGCCTATGACCGTTACGACGATGACGGCCTGCTGATCCATCAGTACGGGCCGCACATCTTCCACACCAACTCGAAGCAGATCTTCGATTATCTTTCCCGGTTCACCGATTGGCGCTTCTACGAGCATCGGGTCCTGGCGGAAGTGGATGGCATGCAGGTGCCGATTCCGATCAACCTCGATACCGTCAACAAGCTCTATGGGTTGAATCTCAGTTCCGAGCAGTTGAAGGACTGGTTCGCCGAGAGGGCCGAGACGATCGGCGAGATCAAGACCTCCGAGGACGTGGTGGTGTCGGTGGTCGGACGTGAACTCTACGAGAAGTTCTTCCGCGGCTACACCCGCAAGCAGTGGGGCCTCGATCCGTCCGATCTCGATAAATCCGTCACCTCGCGCGTGCCGACCCGTACGAACCGGGACGACCGTTATTTTACGGACGAATTCCAGTTCATGCCCAAGCACGGTTACACACGGATGTTCGAAAAGATGGTGAGCCATCCGAACATCAACATCATGACGCAGACGGATTATGAGGACGTCAGGCACGTCGTGCCGCATCGCCGCGTGATCTACACGGGCCCAATCGACGAGTACTTTAAGTTCCAGTTCGGGAAGCTGCCCTATCGCTCCCTTCGCTTCGAGCACGTCACTCTCGACAAGCCATGGCATCAGTCGGTGGGTGTGGTGAATTACCCGCAGACGCACGATTACACGCGCGTTACGGAGTACAAGCATCTTACCGGTCAGGAGCACGCGAAGACCGCTCTGACCTATGAGTACCCGTCCGCCGAAGGCGATCCCTATTATCCAATTCCGAAGGCGGAGAATCAGGAACTCTTCAAGAAGTACGAGCGTCTGGCGCTCGCGACTCCCGATGTGTGGTTCGTGGGCCGTCTGGCGACCTACCGCTACTACAACATGGACCAGATCGTCGGTCAGGCGCTCGCCACATTCCGGCGCATCAACGAGGCCCTGCCGGCCGATGCTGATACGTCGAGCGTCAAGGCCATGTCGTCACCGGCCGCCCTCGTTTCCTGAAGGGGGAATCTTCATCGAACATTTCGCAATGAGCGCAGTTTTGAGTGCTTGATAAGAATAGCTCGGAGATGAACGATGAAGCGACCCCTGGAGCTGTGGGGCGGGATTGAATGCACCGTTGCGCGCGTCGGCGACGAATACCGCGATCAAAGCCGGGAGACCGGGTACAGTGACCGGATCGACGATCTCGACCGCATCGCCGCGCTCGGAATCCGCACGCTACGCCATCCGGTGCTCTGGGAAACGATTTCTCCTGAGAGCCCGGATCGCACGGACTTTTCGTGGCATGACGAGCGGGTCCGCCGAATGCGGACGCTCGGGATCCGCCCGATCGCAGGTCTATGCCATCACGGCAGCGGGCCGCGTTACACCCATATGCTCGACCCGGCCTGGCCCGAGCTTCTCGCGCGGCATGCCGCCAATGTGGCCAGGCGCTATCCTCATATCGACCTTTACACGCCGGTCAACGAGCCGCTCACCACGGCGCGGTTCTCCGGGCTTTACGGGCACTGGTATCCTCACGGCACGGATTACGGGTCCTTCCTCAGGATACTCGTGAACGAGTGTAAGGCGACGGTCCTGTCCATGCGGGCCATTCGCAAGGTGCAACCCGATGCCAAGCTCGTCCAGACGGACGATATGGGCAAGACCTTCTCTACGCCTTTGCTCGGCTATCAGGCGGAGCACGAGAATCAGCGGCGCTTTCTCGGATTCGATCTCCTGTGCGGCATGGTGGATCGCGGGCACCCCTGGTGGCCCGTCTTCATCGAGTGCGGGGTCGAGGAAAGAGATCTCGAGCTCCTCCTCGAGGGCGATGCAGCACCGGACCTTATCGGCATCAATCATTATCTCACGAGCGAGCGCTATCTCGACGAGCGAATGAAGCGCTATCCCGAGCATCATTGGGGAGGAAACGGCAGGCACCGGTATGCGGATGCGGAAGCCGTTCGCATGCCCTTGCCGCCCGGGGATCTCGGTCCGGCCGCCCGGTTGCGGGAAGTCTGGGAGCGCTACAAGCGTCCCATCGCCGTAACGGAGGCCCATCACGGCAGCTCGCGCGACGATCAATTGCGCTGGCTCATGGAGGTATGGAACGACGTCAACATGCTTCGGGACGAAGGGGCCGATATTCGGGCCGTAACGGTTTGGTCGCTGTTCGGCGCCGTGGACTGGAACAGTCTGCTCACGCAGCGCAACGGCTTCTATGAGCCAGGACCTTTCGATGTGCGGACCGCCGAACCTCGGCGCACGGCCCTGGCTCATGCCGCCGAGGCGCTGGCGAAGACCGGCACCTACGATCACCCGGTTCTTGACCGCGCCGGCTGGTGGAAGCGGGATATTCGCTTCTACAAGCGCCCTGCCCAGCAATCCCGGGCCTGCTGGCTCGCCGACGAGCCGCGCCAGCTTCTGATCACGGGCGCCACCGGCACGCTGGGCCGCGCCTTTGCGCGCCTCGCCGAGTTCCGGGGGCTCAACCACGTGCCGCTCTCGCGCGGCGATCTGGATATCGCCGATGCCAGGAGTGTGAAGGCCGCGCTTGCGCGTCACCGTCCTTGGGCGGTGATCAATACGGCCGGATATGGGCGCGTCTCGGAGGCGGAGAACGATGCAACGGCCTGCTTCCGCGAGAATGCCGTCGGGGCCGAAGTGCTGGCGAAGGCCTGCGCGGATCTGGAGATCCCGCTCGTCACGTTCTCGTCGGACCTCGTCTTCGACGGAACGCTCGACAGATCTTATGTGGAGAGTGACGAGGTCAATCCGACCACGGTCTACGGCGCCAGCAAGGCCGAAGCGGAGCGGCGGGTTCTGGCTGCGCACGACACGGCACTCATCATTCGGACGGGCGCCTTCTTCGGACCATGGGACCAAAGGAATTTCATCTGGTCCGTTCTCAATGTCCTGAGCAGGGGCGAAGGAGTTCGGGCCAGTGTCGACGTCGTGTCGCCGACCTATGTGCCGGATCTCGTCAATGCCTCTCTCGACCTGCTGATCGACGGCGGCACCGGAATCTGGCACATGGCGAATGTCGGCGAAGTCTCCTGGCGCGATTTGGCCGCGCAGGCCGCGGAGCGCGCCGGCTTCGATCCGGATCTCGTGACGGATGCAGGCGATCTGCCGGTGCTGAATACCGCTCTTGCCACCGAACGCGGCATCCTCATGCCCCGGCTGGACAGCGCCATCGACCGGTTCTTCATCGACAGCGAGGTGGACTGGTCGGAGGAGAACATGAAAGTGGCGGCCGAGTAGCGCATCGTGCGAAAAGTGGCCCCGGTTTTCGCAAGAACGATGCGCTCTTTCCAAGAAGGGAGCATCGGATTGGATCCCAAAAGTGCAAATCCACTTTTGGGTCCGATGCTCCGGCGCATCGTGCGAAAAGTGGCCCCGGTTTTTCGCAAGAACGATGCGCTTTCCAAGAAGGGAGCAGCCCCGCGCCGTCGGGAGTTCTCATGAAAACGGCGCGGAAGGATCCGCGCCGTTCCTTTTTAAGGATGGGGAATGGGATCAGGCGGCGGCTTCCGCCGCCCGCACCGCATCCTCGAGGCGGGCGGCCCGCGATTCGACGGCGAGCTCCACCAGGGCATCCGTCAGGATGGTGGCCGTCGGATCTGCGAGCGGCTTATCCCGCAGCAGACGAAGAGTGGAGGCGACGAGGCGACCGCGTCCGTAGGAGCGCTCGACGCCGAGCGCCACCGGCTTATGGATCCAGCCGACCACGAGGCCGGCAAAGACGCGGGCCTGGAAGTCCAGCAGGTTGCAGCCCGAGATCACGTGATCGGGCAGAACCCGGTCCATGGTCTCGTCGAGGAGCGGCCCCGAGGGGAAGCGGGCGAAGTGACCCGCGCGGCGCAGCCAGGCGAAGGAGGAGGCCCAATCGCCTGACCACAAGGTGCCGTGACGCGCCTGCACCTTCACCGCCTGCCAATGCGGGAAGAAGGGATAGAGGCTCATGTCCTCTTCCGGCAGGAGCAGCAGCTTGGCTCCGGCGCGCACGTGATCGGCAATCGCCTTGTTGTGCGTGCGGGAAACGATCAGCGTCGATTCCTCGAAGGCCCGCGCCATGGTGTAGCCCAGGGCGCTAAAGCGCTCGCGGAGGTCTTCGTCGGGCGACCACACCAGCTCCCGGACATGCACCGGGCGGGTGCGAACGGGATGGATGGCGATGTCGTGGTGATTCTGAGCCACGAGGTCTCCGTCGGATGAACGCAGGGTAAAGCTGATGCGTCGCAGCGACGGCTCGTTCATCTCCGGCACCCGGATCTCGATGCGCCCGATATCGAACACGGACGGAGCCTCGATGCGAGGCAGGTCGATCGTCTGCGTCTCGTTGCAGATGCTGATCTCGAGCTTGCAATCCTCAAGAGCCGGTCCTGCGCCCTGGGCGACGGCGAGTTCCAGCGCAACCGTCTCGCCCGACCAGTAGGAGGCGCGCTCCCATTTCGGCACGATGACGGTATCGGAATTGAAGATGTGGAACAGCTCGTGGAACACGCGCGTGTTGCGGCGCATGTCGAGAAGACCGTTCGACTCCCAGTGGCAGTCGTGCAGTTCGGTGATCACATAGCCGGCTAGGTTCGGCTTCCTGCGCATGGCCTCGATCTCGTACTTGAAGGCACGAAACTGCTGCCATTGCGCTGCGATCACGAAGCGGCGGAGGTCGCCGAAGACCCGATCCATGCTCCAGTCGGAGAAGCGGTTCTCGACGCCATGGGCGTACATCACGCCCTCACCCCAGTCGTGGCCGGTCTCGAACCACCAGGGCTCTTCGCCTTTCGCGTCACGCAGGTCCTTCGGATAGGGCAGACCCCAGTTTCCGAACTCGGAGCACATGAGGGGCTCCCGGCCTGTGATCACCGCATCGCCGTGGGGCGAATAGAGCCAGGAGGCCCGGTTCGAGAGCTCGTCCACGAATTGATCCCACTGCGCCCGGTGGTCGGGGTAAGCGGCGTAGAAGTGATAATCCGCGATGTCGGATTCCACGTGGAAGCTCGGGGCGAGGGGCGAGTTGTCGACGACGAGGCGCGTCGGATCGTAGGCCTTCAGCCACGCGAAGGTGCGCTTGAGCCAATCGCGATGGTCAGCGTCGTTGACGAGGTCGACACCCCAGTTCTCGTTGATGATCGTCCAGATGATGATGGACGGGTGATTGCCGTCGCGGTCGACGATGCCCTTCAGGAGCTTTTCCTTGCGCCCGCGCGAGCGGTCGGTGGCCATGCCGCCGTTGGGCAGTTCCGTCCAAATCAGCATGCCCATACGGTCGGCGGTTTCGTAATAGCGCGGATCCGCCGCCTTGATGTGGCAACGCAGGCAGTTGAGGCCGAGCTCCTTCGCCTTTCTGAACTGGTCCTCCAGGAACTCCACCGATGGCACGGTGCAGATCGTGTCCGGATAGTAGTCCTGGTCGAGCGCCGCGCGCAGGTAGAGGGGTTCTCCGTTGAGGTAGAACTTGCCGTTGCGCGCTTCGATGGTGCGGAATCCGAAATGATCGACGATCTCGTCCTTCACGTCGCCGCCGCGCATGAGCTGCAGGCGAATGCGATAAAGGTTCGGGTGATCGGGCGACCAGGGCTGTACGTCGTGCACCGTCAGCTCGAAGGGCATGCTGGTCACGCCCACTTGCGTCTCGTGCATCTCGTCGACGACGGTCCTGCCGGACGGGTCGGTCACCTCGATGTGAGTCTGCGTGGCATCCGAGAGCGGACGCGCGAAGAACACGCCCGACGTCACGCGGCCCGTGGCCAGCTGCGGAACGAGGCGGACCCGGCTCATGTGGTCGGGAATGCGGCGCTCCAGATAGACCGATTGCCAGATGCCGGAGAGCGGACCGTACCAGCTCTGCTTGCCGAAGGGGATTTCGGCGAGCGGCGAATCGGGAAACTCGGCCGGGTTGTCGGTGGGCGAATCCACACGCACCTTGATCTCGTTGGGGCCGGGCCTGAGATAGGGCGTCACATCGAACGAGAAGGGCAGGAAGCCACCCTCGTTATGACCTACGGCTTCGCCGTTGACGAAGACCTTCGTGTTGTGGAAGACGGCGCCGAAACGGATCCAGATGCTGTCGTGCAGCCACGCTTCATCGACCTCGATCGTCTTGCGATAGATGCCGATTCCCGCCCGCATGCGCAGATCCGAGAACTGGGCCTGCCAGGGACTTGGCACAACAATCTGGCGAACCTCTGCCGGGCCCGACAAACGGTCGTCGGCCACGTGCAAAAATTCCCAAGTCCCATCCAGACTGATGCGATTGTCCTGCATGATTTCTCCTTGAATCAGAGATTACCCAAGGGTCTCCAAGACGGCGAAAAAAAGGCTACGGACCGGAAGATGAAAGCCTTGCCGGCAGGTGCGACAATCGATGCCCTTAAATTGCGTCCGAACCATCGGCCCTCGTCCCGGGCCCCCGTAGGCGGCCCGTTTCGAACAACGGCGGAGTCCGGCATTGGATCCAGGAACGCATCAGCATGAAGGTCATGCGACCTGCCCGGCTTGGCAGGAACCGCCCCTTGGATCCGGCGTTGCCCTGATAATGCCGAGCCTTGCCGCTCGCCCGACAATCCCTGATTTCCGAAGAGGCTTCAGATGGCTCAACAAGTTCCAGACGATCGCGCCCGCCAGGGTGCTCCCGGACGCCCGGTCCTGGGGGTCCTGCTCGGCGCGTTGCTTCTCGCTGCGATCGCCGGCACCGGCTACATGATCTGGGCCGGGTCGCAATCGCCGGCCGATCCAGGCACGGACGCCGCCCGCGCGGCCACGACCGGATCGACGACCGGCTCCTCGAATGCAAACCCGACGAACCGGATCACGCCTGCCAATCCGGCCTACCCCGCGCCGGAAGCTCAACCCTCCGCGAACCAGCCGGCGCAGCGTTAAGGAGCCGTCTTCCCGTCAAAGGCCTGGGGAGTGCCCCCAGGCTTTTTTGTTGCACTTCGTTCGCCCGGCGGCGAGTTTCTGCCTTATTGATTCGCAATGAACCGGCCCACAAGGGAATGTGATAAGGCGAACTGCATGACTGGGATTGGACTGAAGCGGCTGTTTGCGGCCGCAATCGTTGCGTGCGGCCTGGCCTCGGGTGGCTTTGCTTTTGCCCAGCAGGCGCAGGCGCCGGCCCAGCAACCGACGTCCGCTTCCCAG
Organism: Microvirga sp. TS319; assembly: GCF_041276405.1. Taxonomy (NCBI): domain Bacteria; kingdom Pseudomonadati; phylum Pseudomonadota; class Alphaproteobacteria; order Hyphomicrobiales; family Methylobacteriaceae; genus Microvirga; species Microvirga sp. TS319. Next base: position 377,775 of record NZ_JBGGGT010000002.1, read on the forward strand.
GCTCCCTCTTCCGAGGCGCCGGCCAAACCGGCCGCACCGCCCGATGCTCCGGCCGTCAACGTGTCGACCGAAACGAAGGCGGCCCGCGCCAAGCTCGATGGTTTCAAGGCCGATCTCGATCAAAAGGAAATGGCGCTCCAGGGCCGCGTTCTGTCCGATCCGGAACTGCAGAACCTGCGCCAGCAGATCGAGCCGATCATCGCCGACATCCGCGCCGTCATCGAGGAGCAGGCTCCGCGGCTGGAGGCGAGCCGCCAACGCCTCTCGCAGCTCGGGCCGAAGCCCGCGACCGGCCAGCCCGAAGAAAGCGCCGATGTGGCCCGCGATCGGGCGGACCGGGAGGCAGCCGTTGCGGAACTCGACGAAACGCAGCGTCTCGGACGCGCGCTTCTGGTCCAGGCCGAACAGCTGAGCGCTCAGATCGGCGACCTGCGCCGGGCCGGCTTCACGCGCGCGCTGTTCGAGCAGGGCGACGGGCTCCTCAGCCCCAATCTCTGGATGAGCGTCATCCATGCGATTCCGCGGGAGTTGCGGGCTCAACGGATCGTGCTGTCGGACAATTTCGAGCAGATGCAGCGTACTACGACCCTCGGCGTGCTGCTGCTTCTGGGCCTCGCCGTCGGCGTTGCCGTGGCGCTTTATGCCGGCCGCCGCTCCATTGCGCCCCGCCTCGTCCGGCGCGATCCGGCAATCACGGATCCGTCGCGCCGCAGCCGCCTGATGGCCGCAGTCGCCGTCCTTGTCCTGGGCGCCGGCCCCGCCGTCGCAGGAAGCTGGCTCGTCTGGATCGCCTTCGATTCGGTGGACATCGTCACCCCCCGTCTGGAGGCGGTGGCGCGATCGATTCTCGGCGGCCTGGCTTTCATTGCCTGCGTGCGTGCCCTCATCGACGCCATTCTCGCGCCGGACCATCCGTCCTGGCGCCTGATCCCCCTGCGGGATGCATCCGCCACCCGCATCATGAACTTCTCGGTGATCCTCGCAACCGTCCTGATCATCGGAAAGGTCATCGAATCGTTCAACAAGGCCATCGCGGCGGCCCTGCCGATCACGGTCATCACCCGGGCTGTTTTCGCCCTGGCCATAGCGCTTGTCTTCGCAGATCTGCTGCGCCGCTTCGCAGCGCGTGAGAACGAGGAGAACTGCCTCGGCCCCTACGTCGCGCAGGAAGTCGACATCGGCGGCCCGGTGCGGGGATTGGGATGGTTCGTGGTGGCCGTCGTGATCTGCGGCGTGCTCGGCGGATACACGGCGCTCGCGTCGTTCGTGATCGACCAGGCGGTTTCGATCTCCCTCATCATTGCGATGCTCATCCTCTGCATCACCCTCGCGGACGAGTTCATTGCGGGCTCCCTGCGCGCTCAGAGCAGGCTCGCCACGACGCTCCAGGCCAATACGGGCATCCGCCGGCGTTCGCTGGAGCAGATCGGCGTGCTGGCGAGCGGCGTTGCGCGCCTGGCGCTGATCGTCATCGCGATCCTGCTGGTTCTGCTGCCCTGGGGCATCGAATCGACCGATGTGGCGAGTTCCCTGCGGGCGCTGTTCTTCGGCTTCAGTGTCGGCGATGTGACGATCTCCCTTTCGTCGGTCCTGATCGCGGCGCTGCTCTTTGCGGCGGGCTTCACGGTCACGCGCATCATCCAGCGCTGGCTCGACAACACCTTCCTGCCGGCGACCGACCTCGATGCGGGCCTGCGCAACTCGATCCGCACGGCGGCGGGCTATGTGGGGGTCATCACGGCGGGCGTCATCGCCTTCACCTATCTCGGCCTGAGCCTGGAGCGGCTGACCATCGTGGCCGGCGCCCTGTCGGTGGGTATCGGTTTCGGCCTCCAGTCCATTGTCAACAACTTCATCTCGGGCCTTATCCTGCTGTGGGAGCGCCCGATCCGGGTGGGCGATCTCGTGGTCGTAGGCGACGGCGAGGGCTATGTTCGCCGGATCAATGTACGCTCCACCGAGATCCAGACCTTCGATCGCTCGACGCTGATCGTGCCGAACTCGAACCTGATCTCGGGGATCGTCCGCAATCGCGTGCGCAACGACCGCGTTGGGCGCGTCATCGTGTCGATCCCCGTGCCGCGTGCGACTGATCCCGATCTGATGGCCGACATCATGCGCAGCGCCGCGCTGGCGCATCGCGAGGTGATGAGCGAGCCCAATCCGCGCGTCCTTTTCAAGAAGGTGACGGAGAACACCATCGATTTCGATCTCGTCTGCTTCGTGGACGATATCGACGCCGCGGGCCGGGTTTCGAGCGATCTCTATTTCGAGATTTTCCGGGGCCTGCGGAAGGCGGGTATCGGCGTGCCCGTGCCCGCCGCTCCAGAGCCCGAGGACGAGCCGAATGCCGATCTGTCCAAGAAGGAGGGGGATGAGGATGAAACCTTAACCCTTCTCAAGGATAAGTCGCCGGCATGAAGAGCCTCCTTTGCCTCAGCCTTTCCGCGCTTGCCCTTGCGGGCTGCCAGTCCGAGCAGCGTTATGTCGGTTCGCAGACGCCAAGCTTCTACGCCTCCATGGCCAATGCCGGGGCCGTGGTTGACGGGGCCATGGCGCGGGACATGATCGGCGCCTATCGCCGGAACAACGGCTTAGGGCTGCTCACGCTCGATCCCGAATTGCAGGCGGCGGCGCAGGCCGAGGCGGACGCCATGGCGAGGGCGGACAAGCCCAGCTCGGCCGAGACGTTCAAGCGCCGGCTGGCCTCGGGGGGCTTCGCCGCACCGGCCGCCAATCTCTCCGCCGGATACCACACCCTTGCAGAAGCCTTCTCCGGCTGGCGCGAGAGCCCGCAGCACAACAGGGTAATGCTCGACCCCAGGGCGACGCGGATCGGCATCGCTACGGCCTATGCGCCCGGTTCCAAGTACAAGGTCTATTGGGTTCTGGCCGTCGCGGCGGATCGAAGCTGAGCCGGAGCAAGGCATTTCCGGGGCAGTCTGGAACCTAACCCGAAGCGTAGCTCTTTAGCATGGGCGCCAGAGTCGGCGGTGTAAGAGCGTGCCTCGGTTCCAATGCCGGATTTCGACCCAAAGTTGGGTAAGCAGATGCCCCCGCCCCCTGCCACCGGAAGCGACCAGGAGGTCGGGCCGGGGCAGGATCAGACGCTCGCGAAGGAGGCGGATCAGGTTGCCGCTCACCAGCCCGAGCCCCAAGATCCGGAAGCATCCCACGAGTTAGGGCCCAGCATCGGGCGGGAGCTGCTCCTGCTGTTCCGGGACATGGTCCGGAACCGGAAGGGCTGGCCGATGATCCGGCTGGCCATCGCGATCGTGGTCGTTCTCATCGGCAACATGGTGGGGCAGGTCCGGCTGAACCAATGGAACGGCGCATTCTTCGACGCCGTGGAGAAGCGCAACACGGCGGCCTTCTTCGACCAGCTTCTCGTCTTTGCGGCCATCGTTGCCGTGCTGCTGGTCCTCGTCGTGGGGCAGACCTGGCTGCAGGAGCGGCTGAAAATCCGCCTGAGGCAGAGATTGACGCAGGTTCTGCTCAATCTCTGGCTGAAGCCCAACCATGCCTACCAGCTCGGTTTCATGGGAGAGGCGGGCCATCAGCCCGATCAGCGCCTCCAGGAGGATTGCCGTCTCTTTTCCGAGCTCTCGACGGAGCTGGGCGTCGGCATGCTGCAGGCATTCCTCCTGCTGGTCAGCTTCATCGGCGTCCTGTGGACGCTCTCGGGCGCGACGACCTTCGTCATCCATGGGGACGAGATCACGATTCCCGGCTACATGGTGTGGGTCGCCATAGGCTATGCCGGCATCGGCTCCGGCCTGACCTGGCTGGTCGGGCGCCCGCTGATCCGGCTCAACACGCTCCGTTACGCCCGCGAGGCCGATCTGCGCTTCGCTCTTGTGCGCGTCAACGAAAGTGCCGAGAGCGTTTCCCTTTACAACGGCGAGGCCGACGAGCGGCGCAATCTCGACGAGTTCGTGGAGGCGGTTCTCAAGGCGACGCGCCGGCTGTCCGGCGCGCTCGCGCGCCTGACCTGGATCACGTCGGGCTATGGATGGCTCGCGATCGTCGTGCCGATCCTGGCCGCGGCGCCGGGTTATTTCAGCGGAAAGCTCTCCTTCGGCGGCATGATGATGGTGGTCGGCGCGTTCAATCAGGTGCAGGCGGCCCTGCGCTACTTCGTCGACAACTTCCCGAAGATCGCCGATTGGCGCTCGGCGGTCCTGCGCGTCGCCACCTTCCGGCAGGCGGTCATGGATCTGGAGGAGGTGACGGCCGAGAACGGCAAGATCGACATTCAGCCTCATCCCAAAGGTTGGCTCAGCTTCGAAGGGCTCTCCATCGCCTTGAACGACGGCAGCATCCTCATCGAGGACGCGACGGCGGAGATCCGGCCCGGCGAGCGGGTGCTGATCATGGGCGAATCCGGAGCCGGCAAGAGCACGTTGTTCAGAGCCATCGCGGAACTCTGGCCCTGGGGATCCGGCACAATCAGGATGCCGCCGGGCAACGAGATGATGTTCCTGCCGCAGCGCCCGTACCTCCCGCTTGGAACGCTCAGGGCTGCGCTCAGCTATCCGGCTTCGCCCGATACCTTCGACGACGCGGACATTCGCGCCGCCCTGGAGCGCTGCGGGCTGGGCGATTTCGTGGATATGCTCGACAAGAACGAGCGCTGGGACAGGACGATGTCGCTCGGTCAGCAGCAACGCGTCGCCTTCGCCCGCGTCCTGCTGCACAGGCCCCGATGGGTCTTCATGGATGAGGCGACCTCGGCTCTCGACGAGGAAAACCAGGCCTCCATGCTGTCCCTGTTCGAGAACGAGCTGAATGGCGCAACCGTGATGTCCATCGGACATCGGCCGGGGCTCGAAGAGTTCCACACGCGCACGCTCCACATCCGCAAGACCGACGAGGGGGCCATCCTGCTCGCGAGGCCCCGTCTTCAGCGGACTGCGTCATCGCGGCGGAGATGGATTGGAAATCTCCGGAAACGGTTCAGGAAAGCCGGTCATCGTCATGAGCCCGGCGAGAGTTGAGGCGCCGATGCGGTCCGGACTTGGCATCCCAACCGAACAGGATTACGAAACTCCCTGCGGCGACGGGAGTTCTCTCCTTCGGTTTCGTCGTGCTGGCAGGTTGATCCCATGCGGCTGATCAGGCTTTACGTGCGCGTTCTGGGCCAGCTCGGGTCGGACCTGAGGATCGGCGCGGTGCTCGCCCTGGCGAATATCGCCCTCGCCATTTCGGCCTTTGCCGAGCCGATCCTCTTCGGCCGTATCATCGACGTTCTGACCCGTGCGCAGGTCCCGGGTTCGACGCCGGTCACTTTCCCGATGCTGATGCCCTTGATCCTGGCATGGGTGGCTTTCGGCCTCTTCTCCATCGGGGCGGGCGCACTCGTGGCGCTCCATGCGGACAGGCTGGCTCATCGCCGCCGTCTGGCTGTGGTGGCCAATTACTTCGAGCACGTTCTCGAACTCCCGCTCGCTTTTCATACCACGACCCATTCGGGCCGTGTTCTGAAGGTCATGCTGGAGGGCTCCGGCGGCATGTCCTGGCTCTGGCTCGGCTTCTTCCGCGAGCACCTCTCGGCCCTCATTGCTCTCGTGGTGCTTCTGCCGCTCACCGTCTTCCTGAACTGGCGGCTGGGACTTCTCCTCGTGGTGCTCGTCGGCATCTTCACGGTGCTCACTGCCATCGTGCTGCGCAAGACCGAGACCCTGCAGGGATCCGTCGAACGCTATCACTCGACTCTCGCCGAACACGCGTCCGACGCCCTCGGCAACGTGCCGGTCATTCAGTCGTTCACGCGCATCGAAGCCGAGAGCCGATCGCTGCGCGTGATCATCCAGCAGCTCCTGCAGGCGCAGAATCCCGTTCTGTCCTGGTGGGCGCTCGCCTCCGTGGCCTCTCGCGCGTCGGCCACGATCACGGTCACGGCCATCTTCCTGCTCGGCACCTGGCTGCATCTGAACGGTCTGGCGACCATCGGCGAAGTCGTCATGTTCATGAGCATGGCCACGATGTTGATCGGGCGGCTCGAGCAGGCGGTGAGCTTCATCAACCAGCTCTTCATGCAGGCACCGAAGCTGCAGGAATTCTTCGAGATTCTCGATACGACGCCCGCCGTTCACGATCGGCCGAACGCCAAGGCCGTCGACCGCTTCCGCGGTGAGGTCGTGTTCGACGATGTGAGCTTCTCCTATGATGGAAAGCGTTCCGCCGTGCAGGATGTATCCTTCGCGATTCGGCCCGGGGAGAATGTGGCGCTGGTCGGCGCGACCGGGTCGGGCAAGTCCACGACGCTCGGCCTGCTGCACCGGGCCTTCGACCCGCAATCGGGCTGCATCCGCATCGACGGCGACGACATTCGCGACCTGAGCCTCGCCTCCCTCCGCCGCAATATCGGCGTCGTGTTCCAGGAGCCGATGCTCTTTGCCCGCACGATCCGCGAGAACCTCCAGGTCGGGCGTCCCGACGCCACGGATGCCGAGATGATCGAGGCCCTGCAGCGCGCGCAGGCGATCGAATTCATCTCCCGCCAGGCGGAAGGGCTCGATACCGTCGTCGGCGAGCGCGGCCGCTCCCTCTCGGGCGGCGAGCGCCAGCGTCTTTCCATCGCGCGCGCCCTGTTGAAGAATCCCCCGATCCTGATCCTCGACGAGGCGACGAGCGCCCTCGACGCGGCGACCGAACAGAAGCTGCAGCGTGCGCTCGACGAGGTGATGAAAGGGCGCACGACCTTCGTGATCGCCCATCGGCTCGCCACGATCCGCAACGCCGACCGCATCCTGGTCTTCGAACAGGGACGCGTCGTCGAGACCGGGTCCTTCGACGAGCTCGTGGCCCGAGGCGGGCGCTTTGCGGAACTGGCCCGCGCGCAGTTCATGGCCGCGGAGGAACCGGCCAGACCGGTGGTGCGGGACGCCGTCGCCGCGCCCGTATGAGTGCGCTCCCAACCTCTCGGACAAGGCATCGTGCACACGATCGATCCCCACACACCCGGCATCCATCTCAAGGTCAACGGCATCACGCTCCATGGCATCGAGGCCGGGCCGAAGGACGGTCCCCTCGTCATCCTGCTGCATGGTTTCCCCGAATTCTGGTGGGGCTGGCGCTACCAGATCGAGCCTCTGGCGAAGGCGGGCTTTCGCGTCCTCGCGCCGGACCAGCGCGGCTACAATCTCAGCGACAAGCCCGAGGGCCGAAGGGCCTACGATCTCGATACCCTCGCCCAGGACGTCATTGGCCTCAGCGAGGCGCTGGGATACGGCACGTGCTCGCTCGTGGGCCACGACTGGGGCGGTCTCGCCGCCTGGTGGACGGCCTCGCGCCATCCGGACAGGATCGAACGGCTCGTGGCGATCAACGCGCCGCATCCGGCCATCGCGGGCGACTACATGCGCCGTCATCCGAGCCAGATGCTGAGGAGTTCGTATATCGGGTTCTTCCAGCTGCCCTATCTGCCCGAGTTCCTGCTTTCGGCGCAAGGCTACCGGAGCCTCAAGCGAGCGCTGCGGCGCACGAGCCGGTCCGGCACGTTCCCGGAGGCGGATCTGGCCGAATACGAAAAAGCCTGGAGCCGCCCCGGCGCGCTCACGGGCATGCTCGACTGGTATCGGGCGCTGCCCTTCAGGCCGCCGCACCGCTCCCTTGCGCAACTTGCGATGCCGGTGCTGGCGATCTGGGGCATGCAGGACCGGTTCCTGGAATTCGGCCTCTGCGAGCAGAGTTTGGCGCTGTGCCCGCGCGGCAGGACATTGCCCGTTTCACAGGCGACCCATTGGGTTCACCTCGAGGAAGCCGATACGGTCAACGGCGCGTTGCTCGACTTCCTGAAGTCCTGACTGAGCGCATCGGATGCTAGCCCATCGGACGTGAAATCGAACCCACACCCGATGCTGTCAGTTTCTGTTTTTGAGCATCTTTCACGCAAAACCGGTTCCCACTTTTCACGTCCGATGCTCTAGCTCTCCCTTGCGCGCACCAGCGAGAGCGGTGTGATCCTGAGCGCCGTGATGCGGTTTCGCGATTTGCGCAGGACCTGGAAGCGGAAGCCGTGGAAGGTGAAGATCTGCCCGGTATCCGGGATCGTCCGCGCCTCATGGATCACGAGTCCGGCGATGGTGGTGGCCTCTTCGTCCGGCAGGTTCCAATCCATGGCGCGGTTGAGATCGCGGATCGGCACCGAACCGTCCACGTTCACCGAGCCGTTCGGCTGGGGGCGCACGCCCTGCACGGAGAGATCGTGCTCGTCCTTGATGTCGCCGACGATCTCTTCGAGGATGTCCTCCAGGGTCACGAGGCCCATCACCTCGCCGTATTCGTCCACGACCAGGGCGAAGTGGGTCTTCTTGGCCAGGAAGGCCTTGAGCTGATCGCGCAGCGAGGTCGTGTCCGGCACGAACCAGCTCTCCAGCGCGATCGCCTCCACTTTCAGCCTGCTCGCGTCGCCGCCCACCGCATCGAGCGCCCGCAGCAGGTCCTTGGCATGGAGAACGCCGACGATGTTCTCCTGGCTGCCACGCCAGAGCGGCATGCGCGTATAGGGTGAGGAGAGCACCTCGCGCACGATCTCCTGCGAGGAGAGATCGGCATTGATGGTGCGCATCTTGGTGCGGTGAACCATGACCTCCGAGACGGTGAGGTCCTCGAGATCGAGCAGGCCGCCCAGCATGTCGCGCTGCACCTTCGCGACGCCGCCTTCCTTGTGCAGCAGGTCAACCTGGCCGCGGATTTCCTCCGACGCGGACAGGATCAGCGTATTCTCCCCGATCCGGATGCCGAAGGGACGCAGCATGAGGCGTACCAGCCGCTCGATGGCGATCGCGATCGGGCCGAGAAACGCGACGACCCAGGACATGGGGCGGGAGAGAAAGAGCGAGACGCTGTCGGGGGATGAAATGGCGATGGTCTTCGGCAGAACCTCCGCGAACACGATCACCAGCGCCGACATGATCGCTGTCGCATAGAGCGCGCCGCCGTCGCCGAAGATCGCCACCAGCACGCTGGTGGCGAAGGCCGACACGCCGATATTGACGATGTTGTTGCCGATCAGGACCGTGCCGATGAAGCGCTCGCGTATTTCGAGGAGACGGTTCACCAGGCGGGCGCGCTTGTCGCCGCCCTTTTCCAGCATGAGCATGCGGGAGCGGGATGCGCCGGTGAACGCCGTCTCGCCCGCCGAGAAAAAGCCTGAGAGCAGAAGGCAGAAGATGACGACAAGGGCGGCGAACCAGAGGTCGCCGGAGGAGGATGCCTCGGTCATGGCTACGATGCGTCGATTTCACTCGTCAGGAAGGAGCGGACCTTGTCGGCTTCGATGCCCGGGGCGATGAAGCTCCGTCCGATCCCCCTCGCGAGAATGAACGTGAGCGAACCGCCCTTTACTTTCTTGTCCTGTGCCATGGCGTCCAGAAGCTCGTCGACCGTGCCGCATCCGCCCGGTACATGGGACAGCCGCGTGGGAAGTCCAACGCTCTTCAGATGCGCTTCGACACGCTCTGCCTCCGACAGGGGGCAGAGCCCGAGCGCGGCGGAGAAGCGGAAGGCGAGATTGAGGCCGATGGCGACGCCTTCCCCATGAACGAGACGGGCGGAATCATACCGCGTGATCCGCTCCAGGGCATGGCCGAAGGTATGGCCGAGATTGAGCAGCGCGCGGTCGCCGGTCTCATGCTCGTCGCGCACCACGACGGCGGCCTTGGCGCGGCAGCTCTGCGCGACGGCCTCGTCGCGCTCCGGGCCGCCGTCGAAGATCCCCTTCCAATGGGCTTCGCACCAGGCGAAGAAGCGTGCATCGTCGATGAGGCCGTACTTCACGACTTCCGCGTAGCCCGCGCGCATCTCGCGAACGGGCAGCGTGTCGAGAAGGGCCGTGTCGGCCAGAACGAGGCTCGGTTGGTGGAACGAGCCGACCAGGTTCTTGCCGTGGCGCGAATTGATGCCGGTTTTGCCGCCGACGGATGAATCGACCTGCGAGAGCAGGGTGGTGGGCACCTGGACGAAGCGCACGCCGCGACGCACCACGGCGGCGGCGAAGCCTGCGAGATCCCCGATCACGCCGCCGCCCAGCGCGACCACGAGATCGCCGCGCTCGATCCTGGCCTCGAGCACGGCGTCGCAGACCCGTTCCAGATTGGCATAGGACTTCGTGGCTTCTCCCGGCGGAAGGGTGAGCACGGAGCTGCGCAGGCCGTTGGCCGTCAGCGATTGGCCGAGGGCCTGCGCATAGAGGGGGCCCACATGCTCGTCGGTCACGATGGCAGCGGCGCGGGCGCCGAGGGCCGCGATGCGCGGGCCTGCGCTCTCGATCAGGCCGCGCCCGACCAGGATGTCATAGGCCCTTTCGCCGAGCGGAACCGGGACCGTGATGGTGGACGCGCTGCTGGCGTGAGCCGGTACGCTGCTCATTCGGCATTCCCCTGCTGTTCCCTGTCGAACCAACCGCTCAGGGCCTTGATGATGTCGGCCACCACGCGATCGTGCGGCGCTTCGTGCGAGTCGATGGTGAGATCGGCCAGGGCGTAGACCGGATGGCGGAGCTCCATGAGCCTGCGCATGGTGCCTTCCGGGTCGGGATTGCGCAGGAGGGGTCGGGTGTCGCGCTTGCGCACGCGCCGCATGAGGATGTCGAGATCGGCTTTCAGCCACACGGAAATGCCGTGCTCGGCGACGTTCCGGCGGGTTTCCTCGTTCATGAAGGCGCCGCCGCCGGTCGCCAGCACCATGGGGCCTTCCTGGAGCAGGCGCGCGATGACCCGGCGCTCCCCGTCGCGGAAATGCTCTTCCCCGTGAATGGCGAAAATGTCAGGAATCGTCATGCCGGCCGCCGCCTCGATCTCGTGATCGGCATCGCGGAAAGGCAGCTTGAGCATCTGGGCCAGTCTGCGGCCCACCGTGCTTTTTCCGGCGCCCATGAGCCCGACGAGCACGATCGACCGCGCGCCGAGCTGGCGACCGATGGGATGGCCGCGTCGGCGAGTATCCGTCTGCCCGCCAGCTTCATCGAGCGGATTGAAGCGGCTGATTTCGTTCATGGCCCTGTCCTAGCACGGGTCCCGGCTCTGTCACAGGGGCTTGTCGGGTCTCCGGCCAAGGCCAAACTCAAGGTTAGGTCTTGCCTTTGCGGTCCATGCATGGTTCTACCGAGGTAACGCTCAAAGAGGATCCATTGCCCACGCTCTTCCGGTTTCTTCTCGTCGTCGCCATTCTCGCGGGCCTCGGGTTCGCGGCGATGTACGCGTTGGCGACCCTCGTGCATCCGGATCCCCGCGAGATCACGGTGCCGGTCCCGACCCCGCGTCCGCCCTCGTCCTCATGAACGGGGCCCGCCAGGCCAGCCTTTTCCTGGATATGCTCGCCGCCGAGCGCGGCGCCTCCAAGAATACCCTCGAGGCTTACCGGCGCGATCTCGACGATTATCTTGCCTATCTCCGTGAGGCAGGCGCTCAGCCCGACACGGCATCCGCCGCCACCATCCGCGGCTTCATGGCAAGCCTCGAGGAACGGGGCCTGAAGGCCTCCTCCGCCGCCCGGAGGCTCTCCGCCGTCCGACAGTTCCACAAGTTTTTATATGTGGAGGGCCATGCCCTGGCCGATCCGACGGCGGCGGTCTCGGCTCCCAAGCGGGGCCGGGCCCTGCCCAAGGTCCTGTCGGTCGATCAGGTCGATCGCCTGCTGCAGGCGGCCCACGAGGGTGTTGCCCGACCGGAAGCCTCGCCCGCCGAGCGGCTGCGGGCGGCCCGCATGGCCTGCCTGCTCGAACTCCTCTATGCCACGGGCCTGCGCGTCTCGGAGCTGGTCTCGCTGCCCCGCAGCGCGGCCAAGACTCGCGACCGCTTCCTGGTGGTGCGCGGCAAGGGCGCCAAGGAGCGTCTCGTGCCCCTCACGGACGTGGCCCGCGACGCGGCGCGCGCTTATCTCGCGCTGCTGGAGGCGCAGGGAAAGACCGCAGGTTCATGGCTGTTCCCTGCGGACAGCGAAACCGGCCATCTGACCCGGCAGGCCTTCGCGCGGGATCTGAAGGTCGTGGCGTCCGGCGCGGGACTGCGCGCCGATACGATCAGCCCCCACGTGCTGCGCCATGCCTTCGCGAGCCATCTGCTCCAGAACGGCGCGGATCTGCGCATCGTGCAGGAGCTTTTGGGCCATTCCGACATCTCGACCACGCAGATCTACACGCATGTGCTCGACGAGCGCCTGAAGAGCATGGTCCGCGACCTGCACCCCTTGTCATCGGGGGAGGGGTAATTTCCCGTCATCCCGGGGCGAGCAAAGCCTGTGCTATCGCCGCTTCAGCAGGAACACGCCCTGGTCGCCGAGCAGGTTCCACACCCACCAGGGCAGGCTCACCTGCATGGGCCGGCCGCCGGCGTTCAGCGCCACGGCCTTTTCCATCTGCGCGCCGACCTCGCGGCACAGTTCCACGAAGTCGCGGATGGTGCAGAAATGGATGTTGGGCGTATCGTACCAGGAATAGGGCAGGTTCTCGGTCACGGGCATCCGGCCGCGGAGGGCCAGTTCCACGCGCACGCGCCAATGGCCGAAATTCGGAAACGACACGATGGCGCGGCGGCCGATGCGTAGAAGATGTTCGAGCACCACGCGCGGCTGGCGCGTCGCCTGGATCGTCTGCGAGAGGATGACGTAGTCAAAGGCATCGTCCGGGTAGTCGGCGAGGTCCGTATCCGCGTCGCCCTGGATCACGGGCAAGCCCTTGGCGAGGCAGGCATTCACCCCCTCACGGGACAGCTCGATGCCGCGTCCGTCCACGCCCCTGCGGTCCCTCAGGAGCGAGAGCAGCGCGCCGTCGCCGCAGCCCACGTCGAGCACGCGGGAGCCCGGCTCCACCATCTCGGTGACGAGCATGAAGTCGAGGCGATGGCCCGTGACGCTGTCGGTCGCGGGCACGGCGAGGCTCGACGCCATCACGCGATCCCCCGCACCCGGGCCGCGGCATCGATGAAGCCCCGCGACGCCGCGAACATCTCGGGCTCGTCGAGCAGGAAGGCGTCGTGGCCCTTGTCGCTTTCCACCTCCACGAAGGCCACCGATGCGGCGGCCGCGTTGAGCGCATGGACGATGGCGCGCGAGTCCGAGGTCGGGAACAGCCAGTCGGACGTGAAGGAGATCACGCAGAAGCGCGTAGCCGTGCCCTTGAAGGCCCTGGCGAGCGAGCCGCCCTGCTCGGCGGCGAGGTCGAAGTAATCCATCGCGCGCGTCATGTAGAGATAGGAATTGGCGTCGAACCGCTCGACGAAGGAGATCCCCTGGTAGCGCAGATAGCTCTCGATCTGGAAGTCCGCGTCGAACGAGAAGGTCGGCGCGCTGCGGTCCTGGAAGTTGCGGCCGAATTTCCGGTGCAGGGCCATTTCGGACAGATAGGTGATATGCGCGCCCATGCGGGCCACCGCGAGGCCCTTGGAGGGGCGCGTGCCTTCGAGCAGGTAACGGCCGCCGCGCCAGTCGGGATCGGCCATCACGGCCTGGCGCCCGACCTCGTGGAAGGCGATGTTCTGCGCGGAGTGGCGTGCGGCGGTGGCGATGGGCAGGGCCGCGAAGACCCTGGCGGGATAGCTCGCCGCCCATTGCAGCACCTGCATGCCGCCCATGGACCCGCCGATGACGCAGAACAGGGTCTCGATCCCGAGCTTGTCGACCAAAGCCGCCTGTGCCCGCACCATGTCGCGGATGGTGACCACCGGAAAGTTCAGGGCGTAGGGCTGGCCCGAGGCGGGATCGATGGAGGCTGGGCCCGTGGAGCCCATGCAGCCGCCGATCACGTTGGCGCAGATCACGAAGAACCGGTTCGTATCCACCGGCAGGCCCGGACCCACCATGGTCCGCCACCAGCCGGGCTTGCCCGTCACCGGGTTGTCGTTCGCGGCATGCTGGTCGCCGGTCAGCGCATGGCAGATCAGGACCGCGTTCGACTTCTCGGCATTGAGCGTGCCGTAGGTCTGGTATGCGATCTGCCAGGGGGCGAGCGCGATCCCGGCATCCATCATCAAAGGCTCGTCCGCGCCAAAGCGCATCACGAGGCTCGACGGATCGTCGACCTGGCTTCGCGCTTCCTGGGAGAGGGAGGACAATGTCATGGATCGGGCAGCAGCTGCGTTCGGTTTGCCGAACAAGCCGTAATTCGAATAGGTCCGATCGTCAACGAACATGACGCCCGGTGCGCCGCATTCGCCTCGGGCGGGATGACACGGTGGCGGGCCGACATGAGAGGCGAGGGATGACAAAGGGCGGTAAAATGTCCAAAGAAGAGCGCATTGTCTGAAAGATCGAAGCCATGACCAGCGAGAAGTCCGTTCCATCCCTTGCCGAGTTGCGCCAGGACATCGACCGTATCGACGAGGCGATGCACCGGCTGCTCATGGAGCGCGGCACGATCATCGACCGGCTGATCGAGTCCAAGAAGGCTTCCGAGACGGGCCTGAGCTCCGCCTTCCGGCCGGGCCGCGAGGCCTCGATGATGAGGGCGCTGGCCGAGCGCCACACGGGCCTGCTGCCGCTCGACACGGTGGAGAGCATCTGGCGGGTGATCATCGGCACCTTCACCTATGTGCAGTCCAACTACGCGGTCCATGCCGACGTCTCGGGCGGCGACGCGCCCATGCACGACTCGGCCCGGTTCCATTTCGGCTTCACGGTGCCCTACATCACCCACCCGAGCGCCGCGGCCGTCATCGAGGCTGTCGCGGGCTCGAAGGGCGACCTCGGAATCTTCCGCCTCGACCAGGGGGCGACCAGCGGCGCCTGGTGGCGGACGCTCGCCGAAAAGGAGCGTCCGAAGATCATTGCGCGCCTGCCCTTCATCGAGCGCCCGGATCATCCGGCGGGCACGCCGGTCTTCGTGATTTCCAAGCCCCTCACCGACGCCTCCGTGCGGGACGTGGTGCTCTATGCGGCCCAGTTCGAACGCTGGCACAAGGGGGCGAACGAAGCATTGACACGGCTCGGCGGCGAGGTGGTGGCGAGCGCAGCCGATGCCAGCGGCCTGTCCGAGCTGATCGCCGTTCCCGGGAGCGTGGAAGCCTCCCGCCTCCAGCAGGAGCTGACCGAAGCCGGGGCGAGCCTCGCTCAGCTCGCGGAAGTCGGCAGCCATGCCGAACGTTTCCGCGTGAAATGATCGCGAAGCTGCGCTAGAGCCCTGTGCGCCATCGATTGTGTAGGAAGTTGTCCATGTCCGTTCGTCCCGAACCCCGTCCCGGCGTGATGCAGATCGACGCCTATGTGCCCGGCAAGAGCAAGGCCGCAGGGGTTTCGAAGGTCTACAAGCTCTCCTCCAACGAGACGCCGCTCGGCCCCTCGCCGAAGGCCATCGAGGCGGTCAGGACATTCGACCAGCTGGAGCTCTACCCGGATGGATCTGCCACGAGACTGCGCGAGGCGATCGGCGCGAAATACGGCCTCGATCCCGCCCGCATCGTCTGCGGCGCCGGCTCCGACGAACTGCTCAGCTACATCACCAACGTTTATGTGGGCCCCGGCGACGAGGGAGTCTTCAGCGAGCACGGCTTTCTCGTCTATCGCATCGCGATCCTGGCCGCCGGCGGCACGCCGGTGGTGGCCGAGGAGAAAAACTATCGCACGGATGTGGATGCGATCCTGGCGAAAGTGACGGACAGGACGAAGATCGTCTTCCTGGCCAATCCCAACAATCCGACCGGCACCTACATCCCCTTCGACGAGGTCAAGCGCCTCCATGCGGGCCTTCCCTCCCATGTGGTGCTGGTGCTCGACGCGGCTTACGCCGAATACGTGCGCCGCAACGATTACGAGTCGGGCCTCGAACTCGTCGCCACCGCCGAGAACGTGGTGATGACGCGCACCTTCTCGAAGATCTACGGCCTGGCGAACCTGCGCATCGGCTGGATGGTGGCGCCCGCGCATATCGTCGATGCGGTGAACCGCATCCGGGGCCCCTTCAACATGAACGGTCCCGCGATGGCGGCCGGAATTGCGGCGGTCCAGGACGAAACGCATGTGGCGAAGGCGGTCGAGCACAACGCCCAATGGCTCGAATGGCTCACCCGGGAGATCGAGGCCCTGGGGCTGAAGGTCACGCCGAGCGTCGCCAACTTCCTGATGATCCATTTCCCCGACGAGCCGGGCAGAACCGCGAAGGACGCGGATGCCTTCCTGTCCGGCCGGGGCCTGATCCTGCGCCGGATCGATGCCTATGGCCTGCCCCAAGCCCTGCGCCTGACCGTGGGCAGTGAGGAGGCGAACCGCCTCGTCGTCGAGGCCCTGCGCGATTTCGTGAATGGGGCCAAAAATGCCTGAGCGTCTGGGACCGCCCCTTGAGAAGCCTCTCTTCGACCGTATCGCGCTGATCGGCCTCGGCCTGATCGGCTCGTCGATCGCACGCGCCGCGAAGCATCTCAACCTGGCCGGCCGCGTCGTCGCCATCGATCGCAGCGAGGAGGTGGTGGCGCGCGTCCGCGAGCTTCGGATCGCCGACGAGGAGACGACGGATCCGGTGGCGGGCGTGCAGGGCGCGGACCTCGTCATCCTGTGCGTGCCCGTGGGCGTTTGCGGGGCCGTTGCCGAAGCCGTGAAGCCGGGATTGAAGCCCGGCTGCATCCTGTCCGACGTAGGCTCCGTGAAGGCTTCCGTGGTAGGGCAGGTTCAGCCCCACCTGCCCGAGGGCGTCCATTTCGTTCCGGCCCATCCGGTGGCGGGTACGGAGCATTCGGGCCCCGATGCGGGCTTCTCGACGCTCTTCCACAACCGCTGGTGCATCCTCACACCGCCGGAGGGCACCGACGAGCAGGCGGTCGAGCGCGTGCGCGCCTTCTGGACCGCCATGGGCTCGAACGTGGAGATCATGAGCGCCCAGCACCACGATCTCGTGCTCGCCATCACGAGCCATGTGCCGCACCTGATCGCCTACAACATCGTGGGCACGGCGGCGGACCTGGAGACCGTCACTCAAGGCGAGGTGATCAAGTTCTCGGCCGGCGGTTTCCGCGACTTCACGCGCATCGCCGCGTCCGATCCCACCATGTGGCGCGACGTCTTCCTGCACAACAAGGAAGCCGTGCTCGAAATGCTGGCTCGCCTCAACGAGGACATCGCGCTGCTCGCCCGCGCCATCCGCTGGGGCGAGGGCGACAAGCTGTTCGATCTCTTCACCCGCACGCGCGCCATCCGGCGCGGCATCATCTCGTCGGGGCAGGAAACGCCCGAGCCCGATTTCGGGCGGAGGCGCGAGGACAAGCCGTAATCCGGCTGAAGCCGATCGGCCGTCATGGCCCTCTCGTCATGGCCGCCCCCGACTTGATCCGGGGATCAGTCCCGGCCATCCTTGCCTTGGGAATACCGACCCTCAAAAACGTGGATGCCCGGCTCAGGGCCGGGCATCATGATGCCGCATGGGCCGTGCCGCTCAATAGAGCGGCTGCAGCCTGAAATTGGGGATCACGAAGGGCCCCATCGCCAGAAAGCCGTTGTTGAGGGAAAGCGGCGGCAGCGGGGCCAATTGCGGCTGAGCGCCGGTCTTGTCGCGGGCGCGCGGATTCTGCCCGAGCAATGCTCCCAGGAGGGCCCCGCCCGTGCGACTGCCCGTGATGTTGCCGATGAGGCCGTCGAGGCCCGCGGCGGCCACGTTGAGCTGGCCCGCGGGGCGGTGCTCCTCGTCGAGATTGAGCTGGCCCTTCGCCTCCAGGCGGCGCGGTCCCTTGGTCACGGAAAGCATCAGCACATCGAGAACGCCGCCCGCGCCGCGCCACCGCTCGAGTTCCTGGGCCAGGGGACGGCCTTGAAAATCCGCCGTCTGGGTGGCGGTGACATCCGCGTTCAGGTCCGTGAGTTCCGTGCCGCCGATGAGCGCGTCGAGCTGGGGGATGCTCGCCTGCTTCACCGACAGGGCGGCGTCATAGGCCTTCTCGGAGGCGCGGGAGGGGTTGGGCCTCAGGTGCAGTTCCAGATGCTGGCCGGAGGTTGCGATCTCCTGGGGCAGGAGTCCCGTCACCGTCACCTTCGGCGCATTCGCGGCGATCGAGAGGCGCTGGAGCCCGGTCTGGGACGCGTGGATGCTCGCCTGCAGCAGATCCCAGCGGCCCTGCACCGTCACCTGGCCGTCGCTCACATGCAAGGGACCCGCGACCTCGGCGATCACGAGGCGCGGCTGATACACCTGCGCGATGGCTTCCGTCCGTCCGAAGGAGGCGGTCACCGCTCCCTGTTTCAGGGAGAGGGCGCCGCAGACGATCTCGATGCGGAAGGGATACCCGGCGATGGTGCGGTCCGTGCAGGTCCAATGGCGGCCGATGCGCTTTTCCGACATGATCCAGGTATCGAGCATCTCGGCCGTGCGGTTGCGGATCACGAACCACGCCACGCTCCAGGCGGCGGCGACGAGAAGCAGCAGAATGAGGGGCGTATAGAGCCAGAAGCGGCTGCGACGCCCGCTTTCCGCCGTGATGGCCTCGGCCATGCAAGATCTCCTGTTGTGCGGCTGCTTCGTAACTGGTAGCGCCGCGGAGGAAAAGTGGTCTTCGCTTTTCCGGGAAGCAGGCGGCTTAAAAGGCAAAGCAGGCAAGGTTCGGGCAGGGGAACGATGACGGACGGCTCGGAGGATCTGTGGGTTTTCGGCTATGGCTCGCTTATGTGGAGGCCGGGTTTTCCCTTCGCCGAACGCCGCCATGCGCATCTGTTCGGCTATCATCGCGCGCTGTGCGTTCTCTCCCACGTTCATCGCGGGACGCCCGATAATCCGGGGCTCGTGCTCGGCCTCGACCGGGGCGGACGCTGTCACGGCGTCGCCTTCCGGGTCCTGAAGGAGGAGGCCCGGGCGACCGTGCATTACCTTCGCGAACGAGAGCAGGCTACGAGCGTCTATCTGGAGCGGTACCTGCCCGTGCGCCTCGACGACGGCCGCGCCGTTACGGCCTTAGGGTATGTGGCCGACCGCAAGCATGAACAATATGCGGGAACCCGCTCCTTCGAGGAGGTGCTTTCCCTGGTACGGCAAGGCAAGGGAATATCGGGTGC
The DNA here is from genome assembly GCF_041276405.1 of Microvirga sp. TS319. Taxonomy (NCBI): domain Bacteria; kingdom Pseudomonadati; phylum Pseudomonadota; class Alphaproteobacteria; order Hyphomicrobiales; family Methylobacteriaceae; genus Microvirga; species Microvirga sp. TS319. The sequence continues at coordinate 396,741 of NZ_JBGGGT010000002.1, forward strand.
CAATCCCGACTACGTGCGCTCGACCCACGAGCATCTCTTGGGTATGGGCGTCGTCGATCCGCTGATGGAGCGGATCGTCATGGTGCTCGATCAGGAGGCCTGATCGGCGTTCTCGCGCAAGTCGGCCAGAATCTCGCGGCGGCGCGCCTCCGTGTCGGCGAGGCGATGGATGTGGAGTTCGTTCGCACCGCGCTCCCGGGCCCGGTCGAGCCACCGGGAGCGGGTTTCCACGCTCGGCTCATCGCCCGCCAGAACCGATTCGACCACGTGAGCGGTGCCCGTCTCGTCACGGCTGACGGCGAGGATCACGGCATCGGTGACCTCTAGCAATTCCTTCAGGTCGAGGGCATGCACGCCGACGATGTAGCGACGGCCCGACAGGCCGCGCCAGGAGCTTAAGGTGGACGAGGACCGAAGCCCCGCCGTTGCTCTCAACCGTTCCTCGCGCACGCCAGCCCTCCGCATCCGGTCGTTGCGGAGATCCCGCATGGCCGTGTTCCAGGATATGGTCCGTTTGTTCGCCATTTGTTCTTATATATAGGGAGGGCGAGGGTCGCCGTCAAGATTGGGAAAGCTTAGCAGTATCAGATATTTGAGGCAGGAGCCGTCGGCGTCCGGGCCGAATCGGGAAGGCCGAGTTCCCGGCGCCCTTCAGCCAGCAGCCGGCTCGAGGAATCCTCGATGTCCGTCTGCACGCGCCTGAAGAATTCCTCGCGGGGCAGGCCGGGCGCGATGGGATCGAGAATCTCGACACGAATCGTGCCGGGGCGGCGGATGAACTGGCGGCGGGGCCAGTAGAGACCCGAATTCAGCGCGACCGGGACGCAGGGGAAGCCGAGGTTCTGGTAGAGATGCGCCACCCCGTATTTATAGGCGGCGGGCGCCCCCGGCGGACGGCGCGTGCCCTCGGGGAAGATGATGATCTGGCGGCCGTGCCGGGCCTCCTCCTTCGCGCGGGCCGTCATCTGCACGAGCGCCTGGGTTCCCGCCTTGCGGTTCACCGGCACGCATCGCGCCTTGCGCAGATACCAGCCGAAGAAGGGGATCCACATCAATTCGCGCTTCAGGATGAAGGTCGGGTCGTCGAAGATCGTCAACAGCGCGAAGGTTTCCCAAAGGGATTGGTGCTTGGCCGCCACGAGCGCGCCGCCCGCCGGGATCTTCTCCGCCCCGCGGATCTCGATCTTGGTGCCGGCGAGAACCCGCAGCAGCCAGAGGGACACGCGCGCCCAGACCTGGACCAGCCTCAGGAAACCCAGGCGCGGCAAGACAACGGCCGGAATCAGAATGATCAGCCACAGGACGAGGTTGGCGTAGAAGGCGACGTTGAAGAGCAGGGAGCGGACGAACAGCATGGCTTCGCGAAAAGGAAAAGCGGAGCAGCAGGCTCCGCGGGCGGCGCACCTTAGCGCATCGTGCGGAAAAGTGGACCCGGTTTTCCGCACTGAACGATGCGCTCCTCTAGGAGGAAGCATCGTGCGGAAAAGTGGACCCGTTTTCCGGCGCGGGCATGACGGCGGTGCGTGCGGCAGCCCGCACGGCTCGCCCATTGACCCCTTGATCTGTGGAACGGGTCGGCAGACGCCTGACGGGCGTACCGGCCTCAGCGCACGGTCGTTTCGGCGTTCACTCGCTGGCTGGGGGCGCCGCCGCTGATGAGGTGGGCGACGGACGAACGTTCCGGGTCGTCCTCGAAGCGTGTGCGAAGCCAGACGGCCAGGAATTTCAGGTATTCGGATGCCAGGATCTTGGCCGTCGCCGGATTGCGCCACCACTCGTGCGGATCGATGGTCGCCGCGACCGGATAGGGAATCTTCTGCAGGTTCGGCAGAGCGTGATCGAGCTCCACCATGGTGCGGGGCATGTGGTAGTTCGACGTCACGATAATGATCGTGTCGAACCCGTTCGCTTCGGCCCAGCGGCGCGTCTCGATGGCGTTGCCGATGGTGTTGCGGGCCCGGTAGTCCAGATCGACGCAGCAGGCGAAGAGCTGCCGCTGGCCGGGATTGAGGCGAGAGATCTGATCCCGGCTGGTCTTCTCGTTGACGCCCGAGATCAGGAGACGCTTCGCATAGCCCTTTGCCAGGAGGTCGATGGCATCGCCGATGCGCTGCGCGCCTCCGGTCAGGGCCACGATGCCGTCGGCCCGCGTCTCGGGCCGCTGCTCGAACCGATCGAGGCTGTAGACGAAGGCGAGAAAGCCGAAAAAGCCCAAGAGGCAGCAGGCCACGAAGCCCCAGGCTCCGATGCCGAGGAGCCGCCGGGTCAAGGAGCGTCTCACGGGAGGTGCGTGATCACCATGCATCGTCCAGCGCCAGCCCAGGGCCTCGGCAGGTTCCATCGTGTCCGGCGTCGTCCAGTTCTGCGCCGGCCAAGTCTGCGTTCGCGAGCTCATTCTGGGCGATGATAGGGGTGAATGCGGCAATGGAGAGGCAGCCCTCTTTATCCACGGAAAACGATCACAGGTAACCGAGGATCAACCATTTCCGTTAAGAAAACGTCTCACCGTGAGCCGCGACACGATGCCTGTGATCAGCGCCACCAGGAGCGCGATCAGGACCACGACCACGTAACCGGTCCAGCTGATGCTGAAGGCGCCGAACAGGGCTTCGATCTGGTCGCCGGCCGGGCTGGCGCGCCAGGAACGGGTGATCAGGCCCAGCGCGACGGTCAGCGCGAGCGCCGCTCCGGCCCCCACGGCGCTGCCGCGCAGGCCGAGCTTGAAGAAGCGGCGCTGGAACTCCTTGGCGATGAAGTCGTCGTTCGCGCCCACGAAATGGAGCACCTCCACCACCTCCTTGTTGCCCGCCATGGCTCCCCGCGTGGCGAAGATGACGGCAAGGCCCGCCGCCACGAGGACGAGGGCGACCAGGAAGATGCCGGTGCCGATGATTGTGTTGGCCATGGTCGAGAGGCGGGATACCCAGAGCGCATGATCGTCGAGGGTCGCGCCCGGAACCTCCTTCTGGAGGCTCTGGCGCAGCGGCCCGAAATCAGGCCGCGCGTCCTCCTTCAGCTTGATGACGATGAGGCGCGGCACGGGCAGATCCTTGAAATCGAGGCCACTTCCGAGCCACGGCTCGAGGAGACGCTCGGATTCCTCCTTCGTGAAGGCCTGCGCCTGCTCCACCCCTTGCGTCTGGCGCGCCAGGGCCACCGCCCGGGCGACGTCGCTGTCGATGGCGCGCTGGGGATTGGGGCGGATCTGAATGGTCACCTCGCGGGCGATCTCCGAGCGCCATTGCGCGGAACTGGCGGCGACGAGCTCCGCCCCGCCCGCGCAGAGGGCCGCCAGGAAGGCCAGGATCGCGATGACGGCGGCAAGCGCCTGCCCCCCAGCCGAATCCACGGGCACGAGAGGCGCGTTGCGGCTCAACGAGGCGGGCACCGAGCGTTTCTCGCTTCCCTTCGCTTTGTCGCGGGCGGCCTTTCTCAGGTGAGGTTGGGGGGCGCTCATCCGGCTCACTCGTCGATATGCAGCCTGCCGTCGCCGAGCACGAGGCGGCGGACGTTGAGCTGATCCATGAGGCTGAAGTCGTGGGTGGCGATCACCACCGAGGTCCCGAGGCGGTTGAGTTCGATGAACAGGCGCAGCAGACGCCGGGCGAGGGAGGGATCCACGTTGCCGGTCGGCTCGTCCGCGAGCAGAAGGTCGGGCCGCACGATGAGCGCGCGGGCGATGGCCGCGCGCTGCTTCTCTCCGCCCGAGAGCACCGGCGGCAGCATATGCATGCGGTCCCCGAGGCCGACCCAGCGCAGCAATTCCACGACCTCTGCGCGATAGCTCGACTCCTCCTTGCCCTGGACGCGCAGGGGAAGGGCGACGTTCTCGTAGGTCGTCAGATGGTCGAGCAGACGGAAATCCTGGAACACCACGCCCATGCGCCGGCGAAGCCCGGTCAGCTCGTCCTTGGAGATCCGGGAGACGTCTTCGCCGAAGAGGGAGATCAGGCCCCGCGTCGGCTTGACCGAGAGCAGGATGAGGCGAAGCAGGGTGGTCTTGCCCGCGCCCGAGGGCCCTGTGAGGAACTGGAAGGAGTTCGGTTCGATGGAGAAGGTCAGGTCGCGCAGAACCTCGGGCCCCATGCCGTAACGCACGCCCACATTCTCGAAATGCACGGACGGAGCCGCCGCGCTGTCATCGAATTCCTCGTCGTAATAGGCTCTCACGCGCGCCTGAATCCTCCTGAAGAAGCTGGCGAAGTAACGGACTTGAGATGTCGGTCACGGGCGATTCGCCTTGTTATCGCCCCGTCATGGTTAGCAAGCCATAAACTTGCGGGCAGACGACGCAAAGCGAAGCGCTCGTGGAACATTGACGCAGGATCCGGGTAAAGCGCTTCAAAGGCTCGGAATCGCCCGGAAAATCATTAAGTCCGTTTGACTTCCGCGCTCCGCCATGATCGACAGACGAGAGACTTTTGAGTGTTTCCGTGAATTTTCTGGACTGACAGACGATGACCGTTGCCCACCGTATCCGGGTTCTCTTCGACGAAGACGCCATCGCCAAGCGTAACGAGGCGCTGGCGAAGGAGATTGCGAACGCCAAGCCGGAGAACCTGCTCGTGGTCGCCGTCCTCAAGGGCAGCTTCATGTTCGCGGCCGACCTGATCCGTGCCCTGCACAGGACGGGCCTCGAGCCGCAGGTGGAGTTCGTGCACCTGTCCAGCTATCTGGACGGAACCGTCTCCTCCGGTCAGGTCACTATTCTTCGCGACGTGGAGAGCGACGTGCGCGGCCGGGACGTGTTGCTCGTGGACGATATCCTCGAATCAGGCCGCACGATCACTTTCGCCAAGGACCTGCTGATGGCCCGCGGCGCGAAGAGCGTGAAGACCGCCGTTCTCCTGGAAAAGCCCGGCAAGCGCGCCGTGAGCATCGATCCGGACTATGTCGGCTTCACCTGCCCCGACGTGTTCGTGATCGGCTACGGCATGGACGTGGCCCATTCCTACCGTCAGCTGCCGTTCGTCGGCGTTCTCGACCGCCACGACACCAATCCGGACCTGTTCGACAAGCGGGATTAGCGCATCGGACGCGGGAAGTGGGAACCGGTTTTGCGTGAAAAGATGCTCCAAAACAGAAACTGACCGCATCGGACGTGGGTTCGATGTCACGTCCGATGCTGTCGTCAGCCGTTCATCTGCCAGATCGCCCCGTTCAGGGCGGTCGCGAATATGACCCAGGCGAGATACGGCGCGAGCAGAAGGGCCGCGATCCGGTCGAGCGGCCGGAAGGCGCGCATCGTCGCCAGGATTGCGGCGACCAGGGCCAGGATGACGATGAGGCCCGCGGCCGGGCTGTGCGCGCCGAAGAAGGCGAAGGACCACAGGCAGTTCAGGGCCAGCTGCACGAAGAACGTCGCGACGGCGCCGGAGCGGCCTGGGGTCTCCTTCGGCAGGGACAGGATCCGCCAGAGCGACAAGGCCATCAGTGCATAGAGCAGGGTCCATGCGACCGGAAAGGCCCAGTTCGGCGGCGTGAAGCCCGGCTTTTCCAGACCGGCGTACCAGGCGGGAACGTTCGGGCCGGTGACGAGGCTTCCCGCCACCCCGACGGCCATGACCGGGAGCACCGCGATCAGGAGCTTCTGGAACGGCGGCGTTGCATGGCTGCCCGGCATCGTTTGATCTGTCCGCATCCTCGAAGTTCCTTTATGTCGGCTGCATCGTTTCCAGGTGACGAAACCAGTCACGCTTTTGGAGGTTCCCCCATGTCGTCGCGTTCCCCTTGGTCGAAGCGTAGCCTGACCGCCCAGGCGATGGGCCATGTGGATCCCCTTACGAAGGCGATCGTGCCTCCGATCCATCTGGCGACCACCTATATCCGCGACGAGGACAACGGCTATTCCTCCGGCTTTGTCTACGGCCGCCCGGACAACGCTACGATCCGCGAGGCGGAGGAGGTGCTGGCCATGCTGGAGGAGGCGGAAGCCGGGGCTCTGCTGTTCTCCTCGGGAATGGCAGCGGCCACCGCCGTGTTCCAGGCTCTCGATCCCGGCGATCACATCGTCGCCTCCAAGGTGATGTACTGGGCCCTTCGCAGCTGGCTGATGACGGAGGCCGTCCGCTGGGGGCTTCACGTCGACTTCGTGGAGACGGACGATCTCGATGCCGTGCGCGCCGCCGTGATCCCGGGCCGCACCAAGCTGATCTGGGCCGAGACGCCGTCCAATCCGCTCTGGACCATCACCGACATCGCGGCCGTGGCCGAGATCGCCCATGCGGCAGGCGCACGGCTGGCGGTCGATTCCACGACCGCCTCGCCGATCCATACGCGGCCGCTGACCTTTGGCGCCGACATCGTGATGCATGCGGCCACGAAGGTGCTCAACGGCCACTCTGACGTGGTGGCGGGCGCGCTCGCGGGCGCCAAGGCCGATGCGTTCTGGGCAAAGGTCGCCTCCATCCGCAAGATGCAGGGAGCGATCCTCGGCCCCTTCGAGGCCTATCTGCTCATGCGCGGCATGCGCACGCTCCATGTGCGCGCGGCGGCTCAGGCGAAAAACGCGCTCGACCTCGCGCAGCGCTTCTCCGTGCATCCGAAGGTGGCGCGGGTGCTCTATCCCGGCCTGCCGCAGCATCCCGGCCACGATATCGCCAGCCGGCAGATGGAAGGCGGCTTCGGCTACATGCTGTCCATCCAGGTGGCCGACGGAGAGGCCGCCGCGATCAGGACGGCCGCGCAGGTGCGCCTGTGGAAAAGGGCTACGTCGCTTGGCGGCGTCGAGAGCCTCATCGAGCATCGCGCCTCCATCGAAGGCCCCGGCACGCCTTGTCCGCCGGACCTCCTGCGTCTGTCCACCGGCATCGAGGACGTGGAGGACCTTTACCGCGATCTCGACGAGGCGCTCAGGGCATCCTGAGACATTCCTCCCGTTATGAGCCTCTCACGTCATGGCCGCACTCGGTGCGGCCATCCACGTCTTCACGAATCGTAGCGCCCTCAAGACGTGGATTCCCGGGACAAGCCCGGGGAACACGGGGAGGCGCCGAGATGACGGAGTGGAGATGCCGCCCGGACCCTTGAGCCGGCTATCTTGATCCTGTCATAAAAGTTGTGCTCTCCTCTGCTTTAGGAACATCGTTCCACAAGGGGAAGCCGTCCATGACATCGTCGATCACTCGCCGCCGCGTCCTTCAAACCGGCGTGGCCGCCGCCGCTCTCACCGGCCTGCCGCATTTCGCCTGGGCGGCCGGCCCAGTGGTGAAACTACGCATCCTGGAGACCACCGATCTCCACGTGAACATCTTCCCCTACGACTACTATCGCGACGCGCCCGACGACACGGTCGGCCTGGCGCGCACGGCGACTCTCGTGAAGGCGGTACGGGCCGAGGCGAAGAACAGCCTGCTCTTCGACAATGGCGACATCATCCAGGGTTCGCCGCTCGGCGATTACGTGTCTTATCGCAAGGGCATGAAGAAGGGCGACGTGCATCCCATCGTGGCCGCCATGAACACCCTGAGCTACGATTGCGGAACGCTCGGCAATCACGAGTTCAATTACGGCCTGGAATTCCTGCAGAATTCCCTGGGGGCTGCGAAATTCCCGGTCGTCTGCGCCAACGCGGTCAAGGCGGACGGCGAGACCCTCTACAAGCCCTGGCTCGTTCTCGACCGCGAACTCGTCGACGAGTCGGGCGCGAAGCAGAAGCTGAAGATCGGCGTGATCGGCTTCGTGCCGCCGCAGATCGTCCAGTGGGACAAGGCCAATCTCGACGGCAGGGTCACTACCATCGACATCGTGGATGCGGCGAACAGGCATGTACCCGATCTCAAGAAGACGGGCGCCGACATCGTCGTCGCGCTCTGCCATTCCGGCATCGCGGGCGGCGAGCGCAAAGGGGGCGAGGAGAACGCGGCGCTCCATCTCGCCAAGGTCGACGGCATCGACGTGATCCTCACCGGCCACCAGCACTTCGTGTTTCCCGGCGGTAAGGAGTTCAACAATATCGAGGGTGTCGACGTGCAGAAGGGGACGCTGCACGGCAAACCCGCCGTCATGGCCGGCTTCTGGGGCAGCCATCTCGGCCTCATCGACCTCGATCTCGTGAAGGACGGGGATTCCTGGAAGGTCGCGCAGTTCCGCACCGAGGCACGTCCGATCTACGACCGCGTTGACCGCAAGGTGGTGGCGAAGGTGGATTCGGAAGCGGGCGTGCTGGCGGCCGCCCAGGCCGATCACGATGCGACGCTCAAATACGTGCGCGAGCCCGTCGGATCCACGGCGGTTCCAATCCACTCCTACTTCTCCCTGGTCTCCGACGACGCATCCGTGAAGCTCGTCGCCGAGGCGCAGGCCTGGTACGTCGCGGATCAGCTCAAGACCTCACCCTTCAAGGACCTACCAATCCTCTCGGCGGCTGCTCCCTTCAAGGCGGGCGGCCGCGGCGGCCCGAACTACTTCACCGACATCAAGCCCGGCCCGCTCGCCATCAAGGACATGGCGGATATCTACATCTATCCGAATACGATCCGCGTCGTGAAGGTGACGGGCGCACAGGTACGCGAATGGTTGGAGCGGTCCGCCGGCATCTATAACCAGATCGATCCGGCGAAAGGCGGCGAGCAGGATCTCGTCAACGCGAAGTTCCCCGCCTACAACTTCGACGTCATCGCGGGCGTGCAGTACAAGATCGATCCGACCCAGGCCTCGCGCTACGACGACAACGGCAAGGTCGTGAATGCCGATGCGCACCGCATCAAGGACCTGACCTACAACGGCAAGCCGGTGGCGGAGGATCAACAGTTCCTCGTGGTGACGAACAATTACCGCGCGGGCGGCGGCGGCAACTTCCCCGGCAACGATGGCAACACCATCGTGTTCGAGGCGCCCGACCTCACTCGCGATGCGATCATGCGCTACATCGTCGAGAAGAAGGAAGTCGCGCCGAAGGCCGACGGTTCCTGGTCGCTCGCCGTGCCTGCGGGCGTCACCATGACCTTTACCACCGGCCCGAACGCCGCCGCGTATCAGCCGGCGGGCATCAAGGTCGAGAAGATGGGCGATGCTCCCGAAGGGTTCGTCAAATACCGCGTCGTCGGTTGATTGTCCCGAGAGGGTGACGGGAAGCGGCCGGGTTCAGCCCGGCCGCTTCCGTTTAGAGCATCGGACGCAAAAGTGGGAACCGGTTTTGCGGGGAAAGATGCTCAAGACCATAGCCTGACGGCATCGGACGTGGGTTCGATGTCGCTGCCGATGCTGGAGCGCCATGCGTCTTTGTGTCCAGCCCTCACTTTTGAGGCAATTCTGCCAAGGCGCAGAAGGAATTTTCAGGATGTGGTTGGTCAGCCGAATCGGGTTTGATGAATATTTGTTCATCGTCAAGTCTATGATGAGGCTTGTCGCTTTGTTAAACCAATTGAATTCGAATGAACTACGTACATCTCTTGGTTTAAGATTATATTCTTTGTTGATCTATGCCTTTCCAGTCCCGGAACATCGCTGCCGCGCTCGTTTGTCTTCTTGCCTCTGCGTCTGCGGCTCAGGCGCTTGAGGACGGCGGAGGCATCACGGCCGAAAGCCAGCCTTGGACGATCGACGATGTCGTCGCCCGCCGCGTGAAAGCTCCAGGAACCGCCTTTTCGCTGAGCCGCACCCAGACATGGGCAAGCGGCCTCGTTCCGTCGGGCATCCCTGCCTTCACGCCATCCCCCGTCGACAGGACCCTCGGGGCGAAGCTGCAGCCCTTTCACGATTGGAATTTTCTGATCGGCACGGAGCTCACCCGCGGCGGCGGGGAGGGCGGGTTCCTGTCGTCGAAGGCGATGTGGGAATCGTCCTGGTCGCAGGATGTGGAGAGGTTTGGGGGGCTCACATTCGGCCTCTCGACGACAGGCTCCGTCAGCAACGCACAGGCCGATTATCTCCAATCGTTCAGCGGGAGTCTGAACCTGCCTCTGGATCTGCCTCTGAATGCATGGAACCTGGAACTCCGGTTTTCGCCCAACATGAACCTGGATGTCTCGAAGGGAGCTCTCAGCTCGAATCTGATGTCGGAGCTCGTCGGGCAGACGGTGCTCAGCCCTCAGAACGGCGCGTTCCGATCGGTGCTCGACGTGTCGGTCGGGTATAATCTCGCCCCTGATGCGCGCCCGGCCGCATCGGCCCGGATGCAGCTCACGATATCGCCGAAGCTGTGAAGGGAAACTGCGCTGCCCGTCAGGGGAGCGTGATCACGTCGCTGGGGTTGGGGTGCGGTTCGTCGTCGAGGCGCCTCTGCTTCGCGGCCAGGATGGTTCCGTTCAGTTCCCCGCCGAACAGAAAAATCGCCCCCAGCGTGTAGAGAAAGATCAGCGCCACCATGGCGGTGGCGAGTCCGCCATAGGTGGACGCGTAGGCGCCGGGATAATAATCGAGATACCAGCTGAATCCGAAGCCTCCGAGGAGCCACAGGACCAGCGTGACGCAGACGCCCGGCACCAGGGAGCGGAACGTGCGGCGCCCGGCCGGGACGAGCTTGTGCGCCATCGTCAGTCCAGCCACGATGATCAGGGTTGCGATACCCAGGCGGAGGAACCCGACCAGGGCGTCGAACGGCTCGAGAGCGGGCAGCCACCACAGGACCCCGCGCCAGATGAAGGGCCCGAGGACCACGAGGAGAGCCATGGCCATGAGCACGAAGGCTCCGCCGATCACGAAGGCGATGGATTCGAGGCGCGTCAGCCACCAGGCGCGCGTTTCGCGCACGTTGTAGGCGCGGTTCAAGCCGACCCGGAGGCTCTCCACGCCGCTCGAGGCGAAATAGAGGGTCAGAACGACGCCCAGGGTCAGGACGTCGCTGCGCCGTCCTGTCAGGATGTTGTGAACCTCTCCGGCGATAGGACCGGCGATCTCCCGCGGCCACGCTTCGAGGATGAGGTCCGCCACCTCGTCGGCCAAACTGCCCGTGCCGAAGACGCTCGCCAGGGCCGTGACCAGGATGAGGAACGGGAAGAACGACGTGAGCACCGACAGCGCGATATGGCTTGCGATCGCCCACGCATCGTGCAGCACGAACCGGTTCATCGTGATCGCAAGCAGTTCGAGGAAAAGACGCAGACGTTTCAAAGGCAGGGCTCCAGACTGCTGGAGATGGTGTGGCGGAGGGCAGGCGAGGCAAGGTTCATGGCTTGGTTCATCGCTTGGTCCATCTCTTGGTCCATCTCTTGGTCTTGGCGTAGACTTTGCCCGAACCCTCTTAAACGGCAAAGCTGCCGTTCGTTCCGTCCTGCCCCTGCGAGCGCCCAAGGTCGGTCCGATCCATGCAATGTCCCGCGATGGGTTTTCGAGGGAAGGCCCATGTCCAGCTTCGCGGCCGTTGTCTACCGAAAAACTGGTTCTTCCGCGCGGCCTCGCCAATTTCGATGCTACCCGGCTAAAGCATGGCTGTGCTCGGGCGCGTGGCTCGGCTAGAGCATCGGACGTGAAAAGTGGAATCCACTTTGGGGTCGAATCCGATGCTCCTTCCTAAAGGAGCGCATCGTCGATGCGGGCCTTCGGTTCCGCAGGATGCACCAGGACCTTGCCGATGCTGACCCGCCTTGCTCCCCCCCTCTTCGTGGTCATCTGGGCCACCGGCTTCATCGTCGCGCGGATCGTGGCGCCCCATGCCGAGCCGCTCACCTTTCTGCTGGTGCGCTACGTTCTGGCGCTGCTGGTGCTCGGCGGGATCGTCCTGGCGGTGCGTGCGCCCTGGCCTCGCCACTCCCGTGAATGGGGGCAGGCCATGGTGGCGGGCGTCCTCCTGCACGGTTTCTATCTCGGCGGCGTATTCTGGTCGGTGAAACATGGGCTGCCGGCAGGCATCTCCGCCCTGGTCGCGGGGCTTCAGCCCCTGGTGACGGCCGCTCTGGCCGGGCCTCTTCTCGGAGAGAAGGTGTCCGGCCGCAAATGGGCCGGGATCCTCACCGGGCTCGCCGGGGCCTCCCTCGTGGTCGCGCCCAAGATCGGCGACGGCGGGGTGCCGCCTCTGGCGCTTGGGGTCTGCTTCTTCGGCATGCTGTCGATCACCCTCGGGACGATCTGGCAGAAGCGGACCGGCCACACCCTGGACCTGCGCGTGAATGCCCTGGTGCAATATGTGGGGGCTGCCCTTGTGACCCTACCCCTCGTTCTGCTGCTGGAGGAGGGCCGGATCGAATTCACGCCATCGCTCATAGGGGCGATGGCCTGGGCCGTGTTCGGCCTGTCCGTCGGAGCGATCGGGCTTCTGCTTTACCTGATCCGGCAGGGAGCGGTCGTGGGCGTGGCGACGCTGCTTTATCTCGTTCCGCCCGTGGCCGCCCTCATGGCTTTCGTCCTGTTCGGGGAAACCTTGAGCCTCGTGCAGATGATCGGCATGGCCCTCGCCGCAACGGGAGTCGCCGTCGCGAGCCGCAGCTGAGCAGGGCAAAAGAAAGCCCCAGGTCCTCAGACCCGGGGCCGATCTCTCCCGATGTTACTTCGTGATCTTCACGGAAACCGGATCGCTGGCCGGAAAGGTCTCTTCCACGCCTTCATCGAGCTTCTCGTCGAGGGATTCCTTGGAGTTTTCCGGCAGCTTATCGTCCTTCGGGACGGTCTTGCCGGCCGATTCGTCCTGCTTGTTGTGAATCTTCTCGTTCATGTCGTGTCTCCAGGGGCTTGAAGAAAAGTTGGGGCTTGAAGAAAACTTGGGGCTTGAAGAAACCTTGTCCTGGAGACAACGCGGCAGAGCGGGCAACGATCCCGCCCATTGTGGAAAAGGCGACGCTTGCGCGCCGCCTCTTCTGGTTAACGCTGGCCCTGCTGCTGGTTGACGAAGTAATCGAAGGGCAGCTCCGCGATGCGGAACCAGGTCAGTTCCTTGTCGCGGAACGCGTTCCAGTGATCGAAGACCTTCTTGAACTTCGCATTGGAGGCCGCGATCTCGTTGTAGACCTTGAAGGCTTCCTTGTAGCTCTGCTCCATCACGTCCTTCGGGAAGGCGCGAAGCAGCGCGCCCTGCGCGACCAGACGGCGGATCGCCTCGGCGTTCTGGGCGTCGTACTTGGCCATGCACAGCGCGTTGGCCTCGGCACAGGCTGCTTCCAGAATGGCCTTGTAGGAGGCGGGCAGCGAATTCCACTTGTCCATGTTCACATAGACGGAAGGCTGCGCGCTTCCTTCCCAGAAGCCCGGATAGTAGTAGTACTTCGCGACCTTCACGAAGCCGAGCTTCTCGTCGTCATAGGGACCGGAGAACTCCACGGCGTCCAGGGTGCCGCGCTCGAGAGCCGGATAGATGTCGCCGCCTGCGAGAACCTGCGGCACGACGCCGAGCCTGGCCATGATCTGGCCGCCCATCCCCGCGATGCGCATCTTCAGGCCCTGCAGATCGGCAACGGAATTGACCTCTTTCCGGAACCAGCCGCCCATCTGCGCGCCGGTCTGGCCGGCCGGGAAGGAGATGACGTTGTAGTCCTTCAGGAATTCCCGCACCAGTTCGAGGCCGCCGCCGCAATACATCCAGCCATTGTGCTGGCGCACGTTCAGGCCCCACGGCACCGAGGTGTCGAACATGAAGGTCGGATCCTTGCCGATGTAATAGCTCGACAGGGTGTAGCCGCATTCGACGGTGCCGTTCTGCGTGGCGTCGAGCACCTGCAGGCCGCTCACGATCTCGCCGGCTGCGAAGACCTGAATCTGGAACTTGTTGTCGGTTGCTGCGGCCACGCGCTTGGCGACCATCTCGCCGGCGCCATAGAGCGTATCGAGGCTCTTGGGATAGCTCGACGCCATGCGCCAGCGGATTTCCGGTTGCGACTGCGCGATGGCCGGGGACGCGACAGCGCCGGCGGCGGCGGCGAGACCCGCGCCTTTGAGAACCTTTCTTCTATCCATGGGAGTTTCCTCGTCACTTTATTGCATGAAAGCCGATCGGGCTGGAACGATGCATAGAGCGCGAGGCTGCCGGCTGTCACTCCATCTTCCGTCTGACGAGCCGATTGGGAGAGGATGAAGGCGTAACGGAATTACCCCGGAGGCTCGGCGCCTCCAGGGCGATCATGAGTTCCTGGCGAAAACCGTCACCGCTCTTCCGAACTGCCCTTGGCGAGGGGACGCCGATCCTGCCCTTCGCCGGCGCGGGCGGAGCGCTTCGGAGGCTTCTCGTCGCCTGTCGAGGATTGCGAACGGCCGCCGGACTGGCTTGCGGTGGGGTGCCCGCGCACGAGAGTGCCCTTCGGCGCCTCGACGGCGTTGCCCGGAGCCGGCACGCGCTTGCGCGAGGCCGCGCCGCCGCTCATCCCGGTAGGCCCCGTCTCGTCGTCGGTTTGCGCCGAACGCGGGGCTGGGCTCTTGTTCGCCGTCGTCGAGACGCCTTCGGCGATCTCCTCGTTCGACATCGTGAAGCCGGCGTCGTCATCCTCCTGATCCGGCACGTCCTTGAACGATCGGATGCCTGCGTTGGAGCCGCTGGTCACGCGGCCGTCGTCCACATGATCGATGTCGAGATCGGGATCGATCTTCTTCGAGGCGCCCATCACGCCGGTGGCTTTGGCCGCTGCGCGCTTGGTATTGCCGACATCGTTGCGCTGGGTGGGGCCTGCAATGAAATTGTCGCTGCCCTCTTCCTGAACCACCTCGTTCAACACCTCATCGACCGGGGGCTCCGGCGGGTTTCCGCGCTTGTCTCGCGCCATCGGATATTCCTCTTCTCGATTCTTCGGCGGGCCCGGAAGCGGCCCGCGCCTCCTCAGGCAACGACCTGTCGAAAGAGGGGTTCCGGCTCCGCGGCACAAACGGGCGGAGCCGGAAATCCTTAGCGGCCAAGCCCTTTCTGAATGTCTTCGAGCAGCGCAATGTGTTCCTTGATCTGCCCGCGTGCGAGCTTGGCGATGTTGATCATCTCGCGGTTGCCGGAATTCTGCAGATAGCTCTCCTGCAGCTTCAGCAGCTTCTGGTGTCCTTCAATCTGCATGCCGACATATTCGCGATCCAGCGCTGCGCCAGGCTGCGCTTTCGAGAGCCGCTCCATGGTGGCCGAATCCGCCTGCGACAGCTCCGGCGCGGTGGATGCAGAACCCTGAGCGCCCTTGGTCGTCGATGCGGTCGCCGCAGGATCGGCGAAGGAATGCAGAACGTCGGTGAGGGTGTTCTGCTCGCCGATCTCGAACTCCGCAAATTGTTTCACACGTGGATCCTGTGCCTTCGATAGGGCGAAATTCGACTGCTGAAGCGAGACCGTGCTCAATGCGAGCGCCTGCTGAACGTATTGGCCGTCTTCCTGCGATTGCTGCTGCCCCTGCGCGGCAGGCGCGCTGTTGGCCTGTCCTTGACGCATATGGCTCTGCGTATCCTGAGGTGCGCCTCCCGCTTGCGTGCGCTGCTGACGCTGCTCGGCGCCTTGTCCGAGCGCCTGATTGGGCTGGGTTTCGGCAGGCTGCGGCGTCACGGAATAGGGGATCGCCTGCTTCTGCTGCTGAGCAAGGGCCGGGAGGGCAAAGGCAACGGCGATGCCGGCGATCATGGCATGGCGGACGGATATAGGCTTCTCCTGCGAAGGCATGGGCTTCTCCTGCGAAGATCTGTCGGGGCGAACGCTCGCGAGCGGCTTTTGTTCGAGAGGGGATCGAGGGAGGAACGAAGTCTGCCCAGGCGCGTCCATTGTAGAGACCATCGTAAGCCACCGATGGCAGGGAGGCGTGATGCAGGATCGGTTAACGCGCGTGATCATGCTGGCGGTCGCTGTGCTGCTTGCGATCCTGGTCGTTCAGCCCTATGTGGACTCGTATCTCTTCTCCGCACGCACGCCGCGTCCGGTCGCGGCGCGTGGCGACCTTTCGGAACTCGAGCGTTCGACGATCCAGGTCTTCGAGACCGTGGCGCCCTCGGTCGTACAGGTGGTCAGTCTGTCGCGGCGCAGCCCCAGGACGGAAGCGGAGCCGTCCGAGTCGGGAACGGGCTTCATGTGGGATGCGGCCGGGCATGTGGTCACCAACGAACATGTGGTGGCGAGCGGCTCGGGTTTCGTCGTGCGTCTCGCCTCCGGCGAGGTGCTGCCCGCCGAGGTTGTCGGACAGGCGCCCAACTACGATCTCGCGGTGCTGCGCCTCAACAGCCGGACCGGTCTGCCGCCGCCCGTGATGGTGGGCAGCTCGGCGGATCTGAAGGTGGGGCAGACGGCCTACGCCATCGGCAATCCGTTCGGCCTCGATCAGTCGCTCACGACCGGCATCATCAGCGCGCTCAAGCGACGGCTGCCCACCAGCGGCGGGCGCGAGATCGCGGGCGTAATCCAGACCGATGCCGCCATCAACCCCGGCAATTCCGGCGGTCCGCTGCTCGATTCCGCGGGGCGGCTGATCGGCGTCAACACGGCGATCTACTCGCCGTCCGGAACGAATGCGGGCATCGGCTTCGCCATTCCCGTGGACGTGGTGAACCGGGTCGTGCCCGAGCTCATCCGCGAGGGGAGGGTTCCCACGCCAGGAATCGGCATTCTCGCCGCCGACGAAACCGTGGCGGCTCAGCTCGGCGTCACAGGGGTCATCGTAGCTGGCGTCGCGCCGGGATCACCCGCGGAACAGGCCGGCCTGCGCGGGGTCAACCCGGCCGTCGGGGCGATCGGCGACGTCATCGTCGGTGTCGGAGACGAGCCCGTGCGGCGTCTGTCCGACCTCACGGACAGCCTCGAGCGCGCCGGGGTCGGACAAACGGTGGCCCTGAAAGTCATGCGCAACGACAGTACCCGTACGGTCGAGGTTCGCATCGTGGATATCGGGCAGGAGCCGTCGCGACCGCGCAGACCTTGAAGGCGCGCCGTCGAGCCGTTTATCTTGAGCCGTCGCGGCAACCATCGCGTCTGTGTCCCGTTAGCCATTGAATCTTCATCCATCGGAGGAGCGAATGAGTCTTGAAGGCGCCGAGAGCAGCATTCTGGTGCAAAGCTCGAATGTCGATCTGGGAGATGCGTTTCCCGAATTCGCCAGGACCAATATCCGCCAGGTGGCCGGGAAGTATTTCGGACGGCTGAGCAATGCGTCCGTGTATGTGAGCCGCGAGGGCATCACCTATCGGTGCACGGTGAATATCCAGATGGGCGCACTGAAGATGATGACCGGCGAGGCCAAGAACAAGGAGGTCTATGCCGCGTTCCGTCAGGCCCTGCAGAAGGCCGCCAAGCAGCTTCGCCGCTCCAAGCGCGAGCTTCGCGAGGACAAGGCGGAGCGTATCGACAAGGATATGGTCCTGCGTGAAGGCGCTCGGGCGCCCGCTCGGGACCAGGACGAGTTCCGGGCGGCCGCGGAATAGGCCAGGTCGCGCCTGAAATTCCACCAGACGAGTCGCAGACCCATTGTCATCCCGGGCCTGGAAGCAGAGCCCGGGACCGATAGCCGCTAGGGCATCGGACGTGAAAAGTGGACTCCACTTTTAGGATCGATCCGATGCTCTCCTTGGAAAGAGCGTATCGTTTCCGCACGATGTGCTAGGGCTGTTTCCACCGATATGGAAACAGCTCTTTTCTTTGCTCTGGCGCATTTCGCGGCGAGCCTGGAACGTCGTGTCTATGGTTCCCTGCTGCGCGGGAATAACGACGGGCGGTGAAGCTCCATTGTCAGGCCCGTATTCCGGCTTCCGCTCACCGATGCCGGGATCAGACCCGAAAGGACCTTACGGTCGGTCTTCCGACGCAAAAGCCCCGCAGAAACCGCGGGGCTTTCCTATCGCTGCCATCAATCGGCTTAGTTCAGCCGCACGCCCTCCGGCGGACGCTCCGCCGTCTTGGCCACGGTGGCGTTGCCGATGGTCAGGCCCATCGGGCCCGCATGCACGGGGATGGTCTCGCCGTCCTTGATCTCGCCGGCGAGGATCGCCTCGGCAAGCGGATCCTGCACGTTCTTCTGGATCACGCGCTTCAAAGGCCGGGCGCCGTAAGCCGGGTCGTAGCCCTTCTCGGCGAGCCACTCGCGGGCATCCTCGTCGAGCTCCAAGGTGATCTTGCGATCGGCGAGCAGTTTCTGCAGGCGGTCCAGCTGGATATCGACGATGGCTCCCATCTCCGAGCGCTTCAGGCGGTGGAAGAGGATGATCTCGTCCACGCGGTTGAGGAACTCGGGCCTGAAGTGCGATCGCACCACGCCCATGACTTCGTCGCGCACCGCGTCGCTATCCTGGCCCTCGGGCTGGTTGACCAGATATTCGGCCCCCAGATTCGAGGTCATGATGATGAGCGTGTTGCGGAAGTCCACGGTACGGCCTTGTCCGTCCGTGAGGCGGCCGTCGTCGAGAACCTGCAAGAGGACGTTGAACACGTCCGGATGCGCCTTCTCGATCTCGTCGAACAGCACTACCTGATAGGGCCTGCGGCGGACGGCTTCCGTCAGGGCGCCGCCTTCCTCGTAGCCCACATAACCGGGAGGCGCGCCGATGAGTCGGGAGACCGAGTGCTTCTCCATGTATTCCGACATGTCGAGGCGCACGAGCGCGGTCTCGTCGTCGAACAGGAAGGCCGCGAGCGCCTTTGTCAGCTCGGTCTTGCCGACGCCCGTGGGGCCGAGGAACATGAACGAGCCGATCGGCCGGTTCGGATCCTGCAAGCCCGCGCGGGCACGGCGCACGGCGGTCGAGACCGCCTCCACCGCTTCGCGCTGGCCGACGACACGCTTTCCGAGATCCTGCTCCATGTGCAGCAGCTTCTCGCGCTCGCCTTCGAGCATCTTGTCGACGGGCACGCCCGTCCAGCGGGAGACGACCTGCGCCACGTGGTCGGGCGTCACCGCCTCTTCCATCAGGCCGCCGCCATCCGCCCTGGCTTCGACTTCGGCGAGCTGCTTCTCGAGACCCGGAATGACGCCGTAGGAGAGCTCGCCCGCCTTCGCCCAATCGCCGTTGCGCTGCGCGGCAGCCAGCTGATTGCGGGCTTCCTCGAGCTTCTTCTTCAGGTCTGCGGCGGTGCCGAGCTTGTCCTTCTCGGATTTCCAGCGCGCCGTGATGGCGGCGGACTGCTCCTCCAGATCCGCGAGCTCCTTCGTGAGGCGCTCGAGGCGATCCTTCGAAGCGGCGTCCGTCTCCTTCTTCAGGGCCTCCTGCTCGATCTTGAGGCGCACGATCTCACGGTCGATGTTGTCGAGCTCCTCCGGCTTCGAGTCGACCTGCATGCGCAGGCGCGACGAAGCCTCATCGACGAGGTCGATGGCCTTGTCCGGCAGGAAGCGGTCGGTGATGTAGCGGTTCGACAGGGTCGCGGCCGCAACGAGCGCCGAGTCGGTGATGCGCACGCCGTGATGCTGCTCGTACTTTTCCTTCAGGCCGCGCAGAATCGACACCGTATCCTCGACGGTGGGTTCGCTGACGAAAACCGGTTGGAAACGGCGGGCGAGCGCGGCGTCCTTCTCGACGTGCTTGCGGTACTCGTCGAGCGTGGTCGCGCCGACGCAGTGCAGCTCGCCGCGCGCCAGTGCGGGCTTCAAGAGGTTTGAGGCGTCCATCGCGCCGTCGGCCTTGCCCGCGCCGACGAGCGTGTGCATCTCGTCGATGAAGAGAATGATGCCGCCTTCGGCCGCGGTCACCTCCTGCAGAACGGCCTTCAGGCGCTCCTCGAACTCGCCGCGATATTTCGCGCCCGCGATCAGCGCGCCCATGTCGAGGGCGAGCAACTGCTTGTCCTTCAGGGATTCAGGCACGTCGCCGTTGACGATGCGCAGCGCCAGGCCCTCGACGATGGCGGTCTTGCCGACGCCGGGCTCGCCGATGAGAACCGGGTTGTTCTTGGTGCGGCGAGAAAGGACCTGGATCGTGCGGCGGATCTCCTCGTCGCGCCCGATCACCGGATCGAGCTTGCCCTCACGGGCCGCTTCGGTGAGATCGCGCGCGTACTTCTTCAGCGCATCGTATGCGTTCTCCGCCGTCGCGTTGTCGGCCGTGCGGCCCTTGCGCAAGGCATTGATCGCGGCATTGAGGCCTTGAGCGGTCACGCCGGCCTGCGCGAGAATCTTGCCGGCCTCACTGTCCTTCTCGACAGCCAATGCCAGCAGCATCCGCTCGACGGTAACGTAAGAATCGCCCGCCTTCTCGGCGGCTTTCTCGGCCGTGTCGAAGAAGCGCATCAGCTCGCGCGTCGCCTGCGGCTGCGCGGCGGAGCCGGATACCTTCGGCTGCTTGGCGAGCCATTGCTCGATCGCCGCATGCGCATCACGCGAGCGTCCGCCCGCCCGGTCGATGAGACCGGCGCACAAGCCTTCGGGGTCGTCGAGCAGAACCTTCAGGACATGGCCCGGAGAGAGCTGCGGATGCCCTTCCCGCATGGCCAAGTTCTGAGCAGCCTGGACGAAACCCCGGGCACGCTCGGTGTATTTTTCAAAATTCATCGTGTCATCCTCCTCAGATCCGCCCGCCCTCTTCGGAGGCACGGGCCGACCCTGCGATGTCGGACCTTCGCCAGGAAGCATCCGCTGTATCTAAGGTGGGAACATCGATCCGGAACAACAAGAGGGGAACCCCGGTCGGGCCCTCGCATTGACCCTGCAAGCAGTTCCAATGGATTGAAGGAGGCTTCCATGACGCGCGACCCGCGCTCAGATGCCGAGAAGGCCCGCGCCGATCTGGCGCGCAATGCCGAGCTGGGGCTCGCCGTGCCGGAGAGCCCGCTGGAGGAGCAGCCTTCGGTGACTCCCCAGACCTTCGGCGACAACACCGAGAACGGGCGCGTGCTCCGCGACGAGGAGGGCCCTATGGCCGTCGACGAGGGTCAGGAGATCGGTGATTCCACCGGCACCATGAAGACCTCCCACGACATCCCCGAGAACCGTCAGAACGTCGAAACCCCGCCCACGCATCGCAGCGACCGCAGCGATGGCGTGCTCTCGCGCGCAAAGGAGTGATTCATCATGGGATTTTCCGATCTTCTCGCCCGTTTCAACCCGAAGAAGCGAAAGGCCGAACAGGCCCGCCAGGAGCTCATGGCCAATGCCGAGAAAGCCCTACGCATGAAGCAGGAGGCCGGGCCCACGGCCAACATTCCCGAGCACCAGACGTCACATGAGGGCATGCAGAAAGACCCGCATATGGTCGAATTCGACCGGACCAGCGGACGCGAGGCAGGCTTCACGCCCCAGCTGAAGCGCTCGAAGGTCGCCCGCTCGGGAGATGCTTCGTAACCGACGCCCTCTTCCTATGCCGTTTTTCGCGATCCCCGGGCTCGTCCCGGGGATCCCTTCTTTGCAGGAGGCATGCGTGGCTGGAACACGTCCGGCCATGACGTGGAGCGGAACGCTCAAACAAGATGCCTTGCCAAGATGCCTCGCCAAGACACCTTGCGAAGACGCCTTGCTCAGCGATCCCGCGACCACTATCGATAGGGCATGAGCATCCGCATCGCCTCCCTCCAACGCTATCCCGTGAAGGGCCTGTCGCCCGAGACGCTGGAAACCGCTGCCCTTGCCAAGGGCGGGTATTTCCCCGGTGACCGGCTTTTTGCCATCGAGAACGGTCCTGCCGGGTTCGATCCCGAGAACCCGCAGCACCAGCCCAAGATCAAGTTTCTCATGCTCATGCGCAACGAGAGCCTGGCGCGGCTGAGGACCCGCTATCTCGACAGCATCACGACGCTCTTCATCGAAGAAGGCGAGCGTGAAGTGGCGCGGGGCGATCTCACCACGCGGGAAGGACGGCTGGCCATCGAGGCTTTCTTTCGCCGCTTCATGGCGAAAGAGCTGCGCGGTCCGCCGAAGGTGCTCGCCGCTCCGGAGGGCTTCCGCTTCACCGATTCCCGGCGCGGCTTCGTCTCTCTCATCAATCTCGCCAGCGTCCGGCAGATCGAGAGCGTGGTCGGCGCCCCGGTCGATCCCTTGCGTTTCCGCGGCAATGTCCACCTCGACGGACTGGAGCCCTGGGCCGAGTTCGACCTCGTAGGTCAGGTGCTCACCACCGCGTCCGGCGTGCGCCTGAAGGTGACGAAGCGCATCGAGCGATGCGCGGCCACCAATGTGGACCCCGCGACCGGCATCCGTGATCTGCAGATCCCGAAGAGCCTCATGGGGGCATACGGGCATTTTGATTGCGGCATCTATGCCGAGGTGTTGAGCGACGGCGCCATCGCGGTCGGAGACAGCCTCGAGACGGAACAGGCCAGTCTGGCTCTTTAGCGCATCGTGCGGAACAGCGGACCCGGTTTTCACGAACGTGGCCCTTCGGGTCCTCACAAACGATGCGCTCATCTAAGGAGTGGAGCACCGAACGCGGGACGTGGAAACCGGTTTGAACCGGATCCACTTCGCCGAAATTGCTTTAGGCAACAAAAAAGGGAGAGCAGTGCTCTCCCTTTTTCCATAGTGCTGTAGCGCTCGACGCCGTTACTCGGCAGCGGGCGTCTCCACATCCGGCGTGAAGTTTGCGGCCTCGTCGCCCGTGCTCTCGACCACGTCGCGACGGGTGCGGCGGGTGCGGCGGCGCGGACGCTCCTCGACGGGCTCGCCGCCGAAATCCAGCGTCGGAGCCGGGTTCGGCTCTTCGGCGGCAGCGACCGGGGCGGGGCGCACCGGGTTCGTCAGGAAGGCCGGCAGGGTGCCCGCATCGGAGGCATCGGCCTCCTCGCGACGGCGCTCACGCGGGAAGCGTTCGCGGCGCTCGGGACGCTCTCCACGTTCGGGACGCTCCCCGCGTTCGCTGCGCTCCGGGCGCTCGCTGCGCTCAGAACGCTCACTCCGCTCGAAGCGAGTGGGACGCTCGCCCTCGCCGCTGGAGGATTGTTCATCGCGCTGGAAATCCTGGCGAGGGGCACGCTCGCGCTGGAAGCGCTCGCGGCGTTCGCCGCGCTCCTGACGCTCGCCGCGCTCGGGGCGCTCATTGCGCTCGAAGCGGGCCGGGCGGTCGCTCTCGCCACGCATCTCGTAGGGCTGCGGTTGGGAGCCGAAATCCGCGTCCTCGCCGTTGCGTTCGAAGTTCGGGCGCTCGCCTTGAGCGAAGCCCTCTTCGTCGCCGTCCTCGTCGAAACGCTGCTGGTAGCCATACTGCTCGCGCAGCTGCTCCTGAGCGGCCGCGATGATGCGGAAATAGTGCTCCGCATGCTGGAAATAGTTTTCTGCCGCCACGGGGTCGCCGCTCGCCTGCGCATCACGGGCAAGCTGGCTGTATTTTTCGGCGATATGCTGAGCCGTGCCGCGGATCTTCACGTCCGGACCGTTCGACTCATAGCTCTTGGTCAGGGGATTAGGCCCCTTGTTCCCGTTGTTGCGGTTGCGACCGCGCATTCGCCTGTTCTGTCCTGGTCTCATTTTATGCTCTACGAGCCTCGCTGGTTCTTAAGCCCACGCGATATTGCAAGCCAATGTTCACCGAACGGGCTCAACGCCCACCGTTCGCGTGGCAAACCGTCTGTTGTTCAGCCAGAGCCGATCGAGCGCCTGACTATCCTTCAGTATCGGGTTCAGATGATCGCGCCCGGCTGTTCAAAAGCCCCTGCCTGCGCGATGGATATCGTTTGGTCTTCCGTCATGTCCCCCTCAGGGGCTGCCGTTTTCTTCCGACCGAGGACGATGTCTATGATCGAATCTAGCGGGTTCCTCTCGGTCCAACAAGCCATTTTTCAGCTTTTACCCCTTCCTGAGGCAAGAATGCCTCACCCAGCACGGTCACGTTCGCCTCATGGCGACGCATCGGGGATTGTCAGATAGATCGTGTGTCACCTTCAGGATGTCAAGGGCATGGATGGCGGCCAGGCTGCGCAGGGCCTCGGCCTGATCGAAGCCGATCTCGACGACCAGGAGCCCGCCGGGGACCAGGAGGCGTTCGGCGTCTCCGAGGAGGACCCGGTAGGGAGCAAGGCCATCCGGACCGCCGTCGAGAGCCAGCAGCGGGTCGTGCTCGCGCACCTCCCGGTCCAGGGTCGGGATCACCGGCGAGGCGATATAGGGCGGGTTGGAGACGATCAGGTCGAAGCGGCCGGCGATCGCGTCAGCCCAGTGGGAGAGGGCGAAAAGGCTGCGCTCGCCTACGCCGTTCCTCCAGGCGTTCCCGCGGGCGGTTCTCAGGGCTCCAGGCGACAGGTCCACGCCGAGGCCGGTGGCCCGGGGCAACTCGTGCAGGAGCGCCACCAGAAGACAGCCCGATCCCGTGCCGAAATCCGCCATCAGCAACGGCGCCTGCCGGTCGGGGAGCAGTGCGAGGGTGGTCTCCACCACCGTTTCCGTATCCGGGCGCGGCACCAGGGTCTCGGGCGACAGGGCAAAGGGCAGTCCCCAGAATTCCCGCTCGCCGACGATGCGCGCCACAGGCTCGTGACCGAGGCGGCGGCGGGTCGTGGCCTCCAGGCGCCGGATCTCCTCGGCGGTCAGCGGAACCTCGGGACGGGCCACAAGCTCCATCGCCGGAATGCCGAGCACGGACAGGAGCATGAGCCGCGCGTCGAGAGCGGCCGTTTCGAAGCCTGCATCCGAGAGGGTCCGGCGCAGGTTCTTCAATGCCTGGACGCGGGTGAGGGCGGTCAAGCGGCGATGCCCCGGCGATACCGTTCGAGCCGCTCGTCCAGGGTGCCGGTATGCAGTTCGAACAGGTGATTGTCGTGGTCGTAGAAATAGAGCGAATGGCCCTCGCCATCGACGCGCGGGCGCGACTCGCGCAGCTCCAGCGCATCGTGCGAAACAGTAGCCCCGGTTTTTCGCCAGAACGATGCGCTCTTTCTAAGAAGGGAGCATCGGATTGATCCCAGAAGTGGATTCCACTTTTGGGTCCGATGCTCCAGGCCGAGGCGTTCGATGCGGGCGCGATAATCGCCGATGGCCGTCGCCGGGATCTTGAAGGCGATGTGGTTGTAGCTGCGCGAGGGCAGGCTCTCGCCCTCCATCACGGCGATCCACTGGCCGCCGACGATGAAGAATTTCTCGCGCGAGAGGGAGAAGGTCTCGTCGCCGGAAGAGTAGATTTCCTGTCCGTCGAGAACGTGGCTCATGATCGCGCTTATTCGGGCCAGGTCGCTGGTGATGAGCGTGATATGGCTCAGGCCTTCGATCACGCGGCCTGATCCTGAGCGGCGAGCTGAGCGGCCTGATGCTCGGTGATGAGCGCGTCGATGAGTTCGTCGAGCGCGTTGCCGGCGATCACCTCTTCGAGCTTGTAGAGGGTGAGGTTGATCCGGTGATCCGTGACGCGCCCTTGCGGGAAATTGTAGGTCCGGATGCGCTCGGAGCGGTCGCCGGAGCCGACCTGCGACTTGCGGTCGGCGGCACGCGCAGCGTCCTTGGCCGTGCGCTCCGCGTCGTAGAGGCGCGAGCGCAGAAGCCCCATGGCGCGGGCGCGGTTCTTGTGCTGCGAACGCTCGTCCTGCACGAACACCACGGTGCCGGTCGGAAGATGCGTGATGCGGATCGCGGATTCGGTCTTGTTCACGTGCTGACCGCCCGCTCCCTGGGCGCGCATGGTCTCGATCTTCAGATCGGCGTCGTTGAGAACGATGTCGACGTCCTCGGCCTCCGGCAGAACCGCGACGGTCGCGGCGGAGGTGTGGATGCGCCCTTGCGTTTCGGTATCGGGCACGCGCTGGACGCGGTGCACGCCGCTCTCGAACTTCAGGCGTGCGAACACGCCGCGCCCCTTGATCTCGGCGACCACTTCCTTGTAGCCGCCGGCCGTGCCCTCGCTCTCTGATACGATCTCGACCTTCCAGCCCTTCAGGTCCGCATAGCGCGTGTACATGCGCAGGAGATCGCCCGCGAAGAGGGCCGCCTCGTCGCCGCCCGTGCCAGCGCGGATTTCGAGGATCGCGCTCTTCTCGTCGGCCTCGTCCTTGGGCAGCAGCATGATGCGCAGATCCTGCGCCGCCTTTTCGAGGTCCTCGCGCGCCTGCGGCAGCTCTTCCTCGACGAGCTTGCGCATCTCGGAATCGGTCGACGGATCGTCGATCAGCGCTTCGAGCCCGTTCAGGTTGTCCTCCATGGCGTGATAGGCGCGGATCGCGCCCGCGACTCCGTCGAGCTCCGCGAGCTCGCGCGAGAGCGCCACGAAGGTTTCCGGATCGGGGCCGGCATTGAGCGTCGCCGTGATGATGTCATGGCGGGCCAGGATGGCGTTCAGGCGGTCGGAGGGAGGAGCGATCGTCATCAGACGGGAATACCACGGGTTTCCGCGAAATGGGCAAGCTTCGGGCGCAGCGTATCGCCGCTCCCTGCATGCTCCAGCTCTTCGTGAAGAAAGGTTTCGAGCTCGCTCACGTCAAGGGCGAGGAGCATGGCTTTGACCGGCCCGATGGAGGCTGGAGACATGGACAGCGAGCGGAAGCCCAGGCCGAGCAGAGTCATCGCTTCGAGGGGGCGTCCGCCGATCTCTCCGCACAATGTCGCGAGGCAGCCGGAGGCCTTCGCCTGCTCGGCCACGAGCCGCAGGGCCCGCAGCATGGGCGTGCTCAGCGGATCGAAGCGATCCGCCACGCGCCGGTTCTCCCGGTCGATGGCGAAGAGAAACTGCATCAGGTCGTTCGAGCCGATGGAGATGAAATCGGCGCGGTCGCAGATTTCCTTGAGCTGGAAAAGGAGCGAGGGCACCTCCAGCATCACGCCGAGCTTCAGGTCGGACGGGAGGGCGTGGCCATGGTGCGAGAGATAG
The DNA here is from genome assembly GCF_041276405.1 of Microvirga sp. TS319. Classification (NCBI taxonomy): domain Bacteria; kingdom Pseudomonadati; phylum Pseudomonadota; class Alphaproteobacteria; order Hyphomicrobiales; family Methylobacteriaceae; genus Microvirga; species Microvirga sp. TS319. Next base: position 423,258 of record NZ_JBGGGT010000002.1, read on the forward strand.
CTCTTTTCGCGCTCCACGATGGCGCGCGCGCGCTCGAACTCGTCGCAGGTCGCCACCATGGGGAACATGATCTTCAGGGGGCGTCCGGTGGCGGCCTTCAGGAGCGCGCGGACCTGGGCCCGCAGCAGGCCCGGCCGGTCGAGGCCAATTCGGATCGCGCGCCAGCCGAGAGCCGGGTTCTCCTCCTCGACCGCCTGCATGTAGGGCAGGATCTTGTCGCCGCCGATGTCGAGGGTCCGGAAAGTGACCGGCCGGTCGCCGGCTTCCGCGAACACGGCGCTGTAGAGCGCCTGCTGATCGGAGGCCGAGGGCATCCTCTCGGCGATCATGAACTGCAATTCGGTGCGGAACAGGCCGACGCCCGCAGCCCCGGTTTCCGAGAGGTGGGGCAGGTCGACCAGAAGGCCTGCGTTGAGCTGCAGGGCGATCTCGATCCCGTCTCTGGTGACGGAGGGCACGTTGCGGAGCTTCTGATACTGCTCCTGGCGCTTGGCGCGAAGCCGCGCCTTCTCGGCATAGGCCGCCTCCACGTCGGCGCTGGGGCGGATCTGCACCTCGCCCGCGGCGCCGTCGACGATGATCGCGTCGCCCGGCTCGGTGATCGACGTGGCATTCTGCACCTCGCCCACGGCCGGGATGCCGAGGGCCCGCGCCACGATGGCGATGTGGCTCGTGGGACCGCCTTCCTCGAGCACGAGGCCGCGCAGGCGCGAGCGGTCGTAATCCAACAGGGCCGCCGGCCCCATGGAGCGGGCCACGATGATGGCGTTCTCGGGCAGGGATCCGCGCTCGGCCACCATGTCGCGCCCCACGAGGCGGAAGAGCAGCCGGTTGGCGAGATCGTCGAGATCGTGCAGGCGCTCCCGCAGATAGGGGTCGGTCTGGCGCAGCATGCGGGCGCGGTTGTCGGACTGGACCCGCTCCACGGCCGCTTCCGCCGTGAGGCCGGAAGCCACCGCCTCTCGCATGCGGCGGAGCCAGCCCTGGTCATGCGCGAACATGCGGAAGGTTTCGAGGACTTCCCGGTGCTCGCCGTGATGGGCCACGTCGCCGCGTTCGATCAGCTCGTCGATGGAGGTGCGGACCTGGGCGATGGAATCGTCCAGGCGCTGCAGTTCCGCCTCGACGTTCTCGGCGATCAGGTTCTTGATGACGACACGCGGCTCGTACAGCACCACGTAGCCGAGGCCCACGCCGTCGGCGAGCGCCATGCCCTTCTGGTAGACAGGGCGGCGCAGCGCGATGCCGGTCTCGACCGGAGCGAGGGCCTGCAGCTCGCCCGTCGCCAGCATCTCGGCCACCACCATGGCGGTGGTCTGAAGCGCCTCGACCTCTTCTTCCGTATAGACGCGATAGGTGCGGTTCTGGACGACGAGGACGCCGAGGGTGTTGCCCGCCCGGAGCAGCGGGACGCCCAGAAAGGCGTGGTAGATCTCTTCGCCCGTTTCGGGCTTGTAGGAGAAGGCCGGATGGCTCTGGGCATCGGACAGGGCCAGGGGCTCCGCCGTGGATGCGATGAGGCCGACGAGGCCTTCGCCCGAGCGCATGATCGTCTGGTGGACCGCTTCCCGGTTCAGGCCTTCCGTGGCGAACAGCTCGAGGACGCCATCGCCGCGCAGGACATAGACGGAGCACACCTCCGCCACCATGTTGGCGGCGATTTGGATGACGATTCTGTCAAGGCGGTCCTGCGCCCCCACCGGCTCCGCCATAATCTCGCGGAGGCGGCGCAGCAGAAGGCGCGGACCGCCGGGAGCACTTGGCATGAGCGTTTACGTTCCCGTCCTTCGGAGCCGGCAAAGCGAACCGGCGGTGGTGCCTTAAGTGTTGCAGCCCGACCGACCAGCCGTCAATCGGGCTGCTCACCGATTAGGCCTTGTCCAGGCCGTATAGCGAGTGAAGCGTGCGGACGGCAAGCTCCGTATAGGCCGAGTCGATCAGAACGGAGAACTTGATCTCCGAGGTGGTGATCGCCCGGATGTTGATGCCCTTGTCCGCCAAGGCCTTGAAAGCCCGGGCCGCCACGCCGGCATGGCTGCGCATGCCCACTCCGATGGCCGAGACCTTCACCACGTCGGTGGCGCCCTGAAGATCGCGGAACTCGATCTCGTTTTTGTGAGCGTTGAGGACGGTGCAAGCCCGCTCGTACTCGGCCGACGGGACCGTGAAGGTGATGTCCGTGGTGGTGGTGTCGTCCGAAACCACCTGGATGATCATGTCCACGTTGATGTTGGCGTCCGCCAGGGGCACGAAGATCGAGGCGGCAATGCCCGGCTTGTCGGCCACATTCCGCAACGTAATCTGGGCTTCGTCGCGCGAATAGGCGATGCCCGTGACAACCTGCTGTTCCATGATGTCTTCCTCGTCGCAGATGAGGGTGCCGAGCTTGGGGTCGGCGGGATCGTCGAAGCTGGAGCGGACATAGGTCGGAACCCGGTGCATCATGGCGAGCTCGACCGAGCGCACCTGGAGCACCTTGGCCCCGAGGGAGGCCATCTCCAGCATTTCCTCGTAGGACACCTTATCCAGGCGCTGTGCCTTGGGCACGATGCGAGGATCGGTGGTATAGACGCCGTCCACATCCGTATAGATGTCGCAGCGCTCGGCCCCGATGGCGGCGGCCAGCGCCACGGCGCTGGTATCCGAGCCGCCACGGCCGAGGGTCGTGACGCGGCGGGTCTCCTGGTGAAGGCCCTGGAAGCCGGATACGACGGCGACCTCGCCCTTCTTCTCGAAGCTTTCGATGATGCTCGAGCCGTCGATATCGACGATTCGCGCCGTTCCGTGGGCGCTCGAAGTCATGATCGGGATCTGCCAGCCCTGCCAGGAGCGGGCCTTGACGCCCATTTCCTGCAAGGCGATGGCGAGCAGCCCCGACGTAACCTGTTCGCCCGAGGCGACGACCACGTCGTATTCCTTGGCGTCGTAGAGAGCATGGGCATCCTTCACCCAGCCGACCAGCTCATTGGTCTTGCCGGCCATGGCCGAGACCACGACGGCCACGTCGTACCCGGCCTCGACCTCGCGTTTGACATGCCGCGCCACGTTACGGATGCGCTCTACATTGGCGACGGATGTACCGCCGAACTTCATGACAAGACGGGGCATGCGAAGAAGGCCGTTAGGTTAAGGGAAAAATTTTGCCCTTCGCGAGTTCGGAAAGGCGCGTATACATGACGGTAGGGCCGCGCGCTGTCAACGCGCGGAAATCATTTCTTCGGACGAGGAATTTTATCTTATGGCTCACGGCGCATCCACGACCATCGATCCGGCCGAAGTCGCCCGTTTCGAAAAGATCGCCGCGACGTGGTGGGATCCGAGCGGCCCCATGAAGGTCCTACACCGGTTCAACCCGGTACGGCTGGCCTATATCCGGGACGAGGCCTGCCGCCGGTTCGGGCGCGACCCGCGCTCCGCCCGCTCGCTCGAGGGGCTGACGATCCTCGACGTGGGCTGCGGCGGCGGGGTCCTGTCGGAGCCGCTGGCGCGCCTTGGGGCCGGCGTGACGGGGCTCGACCCGGCGCCCACCAACATCTCGGTGGCCCGCCTCCATGCGGAGCGGGCCGGGGTGCCGGTCGACTTCCGCAACGAAACCGTCGAGGCGGTGGTGGCGCGGGGCGAGCGCTTCGACGTCGTTCTCGCCATGGAGGTGGTGGAGCACGTGGCGGACGTGCAGGCCTTCGTGACGGCCTGTACCCAGGCCGTGAAGCCGGGCGGCTGCCTTGTCATGGCGACGATCAACCGGACGCTGCGCTCCTTCGCGTCCGCCATCGTGGGGGCCGAGTACATCCTCCGCTGGCTGCCGAAGGGCACCCATGAATGGGACAGGTTCGTCACTCCGGACGAACTCTCCGACGCCATCAGGCAGGCGGGCTTTTCCGTGAACGACCTCACCGGCGTCGGGTACAATCCCTTGCGGGACAGCTGGTCCCTCTCGCAGGATCTGTCCGTCAACTACATGCTTCTGGCCTCGCGGACCTGAAGCCTTTCGCGCGGGGCGACGCTGAGAAGCGCGTAGCCTGCCAGGGCGGAGAGGGCCGAGCCCATGAGCACGCCGATCTTGGTGGCGCTGGTGAGGTCCGGGTTGTCCGGGAAGGCGAGAGCGCCGATGAACAGGCTCATAGTGAAGCCGATGCCGCAGAGCAGCGCCACGCCGTAGCATTGCAGCCGCGTGGCGCCCGCCGGCACATCGGCTAAGCCCAGACGGATCGCCGCCCACGCGAAGGAATAGACGCCCGCCTGCTTGCCGATGAACAAGCCCAGAGCGATGCCGAGGGGCAGGGGGCTGAGCAGGGCATCGAGGGACAGGCCCGAGAGCGGAACGCCCGCATTGGCGAGGCCGAAGATCGGGATGACGCCATAGGCCACGGGTCCATGGAGCGCATGCTCCAGGCGGTGCAGCGGCGCATCCTCCGCGCGTGTCTTCTTCGGGGCGGCCTGTAGCGGGATGGTGAGCGCCAGGGCGACGCCCGCCAGCGTGGCGTGAATGCCCGATTGCAGCACGAAGAACCACAGCACCGCGCCCACGAGCAGGTAGGGCATGAGGTGCGTGACGTTGAAGCGGTTGAAGGCCACCAGCACCGCGAGACAGAGCGCGGCCCCACCCAGCATCGTAAGCGAGAGATCGGTCGTATAGAACAGCGCGATGATCACGATCGCCCCGAGATCGTCCAGGATGGCGAGCGCCGTCAGGAAGATCTTGAGGGAGGTGGGCACGCGCGATCCCAGGACCGCCAGCACGCCGAGTGCGAAGGCGATGTCCGTGGCGGTCGGGATCGCCCAGCCTTGATGGAATTGCGGCTCGTTGCGCGTGACGACGAGAAACACGAGGGCAGGCACGATCATGCCGCCGAGCGCCGCGATGCCGGGCAGGATTCGGCGCGGCCAGGTGGAGAGCTGTCCGTCCAGCATCTCGCGCTTGATCTCGAGCCCGACCAGCAGGAAGAACACCGCCATCAGAGCATCGTTGATCCAGTGCAGGACGCTGAGGCCGGCCACGTAGGTCTTCAGAATTCCGAAATAGGCCTCTGACAGGGGAGAGTTGGCGAGAACGAGGGCGATCACCGTCACGCCCATGAGGATCATGCCGCCCGATGCCTCGCTGTCGAAGAACTGGCGCATCAACGACGCGCGACGCTTCGGCGGTACGGTCCTGCCCGGCTGATCCATGCTTTCATCCTCCTTCACCCAAACCGGTCATACGATGAAAGGTTCGGTATGGAAGCGCGAAGGTCCCGCCGTCCCATCACAAAACCAGGAGCAACTCTGCTCCTCGCGCCATGAGCTCCTCGGGGCCAAGCCATTGATTGACTCGCGAAAATCCATCCGTGATGGTGCGCGCATGCTCGCTCCTGTTCTCCTCTTTCACACGCGCGCCTCGCTCCGGAAGGATCTGGAACGCTTCGGGATTCGAACGGGAGACACCGTCATGGTGCACGCGGCCATGAGTCGGGTGGGGCGGCTGCTCAACGGGCCGGACGCGCTCATCGGGGCCCTCCTCGATGCGGTCGGGCCCTCCGGCACGATCCTCGCCTATACCGACTGGGACGGGGCTTACGACGAATTGCTGGACGCGGACGGGCGCATACTGCCGGAATGGCGCGATCACATTCCGCCCTTCGATCCTGCGGCCTCCCGGGCCATCCGTGACAATGGCGTGCTCGCGGAGTTCATCCGCACGACACCGGGCGCGCGGCGCAGCGGCAACCCGGGAGCTTCGGTCGCTGCCATCGGCGCCCGCTCCGACTGGCTCACCGTCGCCCATCCCCTCAATTACGGCTACGGGGAGGGAAGCCCCCTCGCCAAGCTCGTGGAGGTCGGCGGCAAGGTTCTGATGGTCGGGGCCCCGCCCAACACGATGACGCTTCTTCATCACGCCGAGCACTTGGCGCGTCTTCCGAACAAGCGCCTGCGCCGCTACGAGGTGCCGTTCGCCACAGCCATGGGAGTGGAATGGCGCCTCCTGGAGGAATTCGATACCTCGCAGCCCGTCGCGCCCGGTCTCGACGACGAGGCTTTCGCCCTGATCGTGCGAGACTTCCTCGCGAGCGGGATGGGTGCGCAGGGCCTGATCGGCGAGGCAAAATCCGTGCTCGTCGATGCGGGGCCTGTCTGCGCATTCGCTGTCGCATGGCTCGAACGCCATGCCGGTGGCGTGGGAGGCCGGACGGGAGAATAGGACACCCTGTGATAGACGGGGATCGACACCGAGCCGGCGTCAGGATGCCAAGGTCGGTTTAGGCCTCCGCCTGGTGCCGAGGATCGTCTCGAGCGTGATGGGCCGGTAGTTCCACACATCCACCCCCACGTCGTATTGCCGCGTCTGGGGCTTCAACTTGCCGTGCGAGTGGCCGTGCAGATCGACCCAGCCGCGGCCCATGTTCTTCCAGGTGCGGAATGCATAATGGCACATCACCACGAAGCGGCCGCCGACGTTCAGCTCCGCATAGGTCTGCACGTCGGCCCACCCCTTGGCGGCGAGCGTTGCCGGGCCGTCGTTGTTGCCGACGATCAGATGCTTGTGCCCATTGAGTCTGGAGAGCAGTTCGTCGATGCGTTCCGGGCGGGCGTGCAGGGCGAAATCGCCGAGGTGCCAGACCTCGTCGTCCGGCGCGACAGTCTCGTTCCAATAGGCGACGAGCGCCTCGTCATGCTCGGGAATCGTCTTGAACGGGCGCTTGTCGATCCGCAGCACCCGCGGGTCGCCGAAATGAGTGTCGCTGGTGAAGAATACCGCCAAGGGACCGCCCCTGCCACGCTTCAGGAGGAAATGGAGCGGCGAGCGCGAAGGTCGAGAGCCGTAAAGCTCCGTTCCGGGCAGCGATGGCGCGCGCCGCATCGGAATTGATAGGACAATAAGGCAATAAGCCTATTTACCTAGCGTAAGATTGTGTTATCGCCACGGGGGCATCCAGGGAAGCCGAGACAATAAAAGTCACAAACAGCTAGTCTCGCCGGAACTCGGGTGCGGCCGGCAGGACCATCCTGCTGCATTCAAAACCCTGGGGCTCTCTTGAAAATCATCGCAACGCTTGCGGCAGCCGGCTTCATCGCCGCGCTCGCCTCGACTGCCGCTTCCGCCGCCGACCGGAAGGTCGACATCATCAACGAGACCGGCCTGACGATGTCGGAATTCTATGCCTCGACCACCGGCACGGAGGACTGGGAGGAGGACATCCTCGGCGCGGACATCATGGAGCCCGGCGACACCTTCGAGATCGACATCGACGACGGCAGCGGCGCTTGCCAATTCGACTTCAAGGCGGTGTTCACCAACGGCTCCTCGCACGTCCGGCGCAACGTGAACGTGTGCAAGATCTCCAGCTTCACCTACACGCGCTGACCATCAGTTCCGGTCATCCGGCACATGAGGGATCGGCAGCACGTCGATCCCTTCCTCCAGCAGCGCGCGCGCTTCCTCGAGATCGGCCTCGCCGTAGATCGAGCGCTCTTCCGCTTCGCCGTAATGCATCTTGCGGGCTTCCTCGACGAAATCCTTGCCCACGTCCTCCGAGTTCCTGATCACGTGCTCGCGAAGGGCGCGCAGCGCTGCCCGGATCTCGCGCTCCCTGTCCGAGAGAACCGCCATGGGCTGCGCCTCCGGTTTGGCGTCGGGAGCCTTGTCGGTTCGGGCCACGGACGGCGCCATGATCTGCTTGTCCACCTTCGGCGAGTCGCAGAAAGGGCAGGTGACGAAGCCGCGTTCGCGCTGCGTCTCGAACGCCTCGCTTGAGGGAAACCAGCTCTCGAATTCGTGGGCCTGTTCGCAGGCCAGGGCGTATTTGATCATGTCCTTGAGGATTACAGTACGCGCAATGTTGAACGATCAGGCGGAAGCCGCCCGGCCGAGAGGCTGAGGGTCCAGCGCGATCGCCACCTTGAAGCTGCGCGCGTTCTTCAGGGTGGGAATGCGCCCGCGCACCTCCGTGACGAGGGCAGGATCGATCTCCGCCAGGATCACGCCGGGCTCCGTGCCCGCTTCCGCGAGCACGCGCCCCCAGGGATCGACGATGATCGAATGGCCGAAGGTCTCGCGGCCGCTCTCGTGAAGGCCGCCTTGGGCGGCGGAGATCATGAAGGACCCGGTCTCGATGGCGCGCGCCCGGTGCAGCACCTCCCAATGCGCCTCGCCCGTCTGTCGGGTGAAGGCGGCCGGGGCGGAAAGAAACGACGCCCCGTTCTCGGCAAGTGCCCTGTAGAGGGCGGGAAAGCGCAGGTCGTAGCAGATCGTCATGCCGAGAAGGCCCCAGGGCGTCTCGGCCAGCACCGCCGTGTCGCCGCCCGTATAGGTGGCGGATTCGCGCCAGCTCTCGCCGTTCGGGAGGTCGACGTCATAGAGATGGATCTTGTCGTAGGAAGCGACGATCTCTCCCTTGGCGTCGATGAGGAAGGAGCGGTTGGCGACCTTGTCGCCGTCCTTCACGGCGAGCGAGCCGATCTGGACCAGAACGCCCCTCTCACGCGCCACCTCGCGAAGGGACGCCAGCACCGGATCCTGATCCTGCGGACCGATCTTCTCGAACAGATCCGCCCGGTCGCGGCTGATGAGCGATGTCATCTCCGGCGTCTGGGCGAAATGCGCGCCCTTGTCGGCGGCCTCGCGCACGAGGGCCACGGCGGCATCGCGGTTCTTCAGAACGTCGCGGCCGGAGCGCATCTGGATGCAGGCGGCGGTGAAGCGGGGGGCGGCCATCGGTCCGTTCCCGTCAGGCCTGCAGAAGAGGCTGGAGCTGCCCCCGGTTATCGAGAGCATAGAGGTCGTCGCAGCCGCCCACATGGGTCTCGCCGATGAAGATCTGCGGCACGGTGGTGCGTCCGCCGGCCTTCTGGATCATCTCAGCGCGCAACCCGGGGGTCTTTTCGATGTCGATCTCGGTGAAGGCCGCGCCCTTCTCGGTCAGAAGCTCCTTCGCGGCCGAGCAATAGGGGCACCAGCCTTTGGTGTAGATTGTGATGGACGGCATCCATGTCTCCGTGCGTTGGACCTAGAGCATCGGACCCAAAAGTGGATTCCACTTTTGGGTCCGATGCTCCCACTATAGAAGAGCGCATCGTTTGAGCGGAAAACCGGGGCCACTTTTCCGCACGATGCGCTAGATATAGGAACAATCAGGGCCGGTTCACAACTCCCGTACGACCCTCGCGAAGGTCAGAACGTCCACCGTGGCCGCGCCGCCTCGCAGAAGTGCCCGCGCGGCGGCATTCGCGGTCGATCCGGTGGTGAGCACGTCGTCGACGAGGAGCGCCCGTCTGCCCTTCAGGCGGGCTTTCGCCTCGGGCGGCACGCGGAAGGCGCCCTGAAGGTTCTCCTGCCTCTGCGCCTTGGTCAGGCCTACCTGCCGCCGGGTACGATTGACGCGGGCGAGAAGCGAGGGATCGCACGGCACGCCGCTTTCGGCCGAGACGGTCTTCGCCAGCGCCATGGCCTGATTGAACCGCCTCCGCCAGAGCCGCCAGCGATGGAGCGGCACGGGGACGATCACATCCGTCTCGCGGAGAAGGTCCGCACCGGCCCGGACCATCATGCCGCCCAGGGCGCGGGCCAATTCCAGGCGGTCGTTGTATTTGAGCCGATGCACGAGCAGGCTCGCGGTCCCGTCATATTCCGCCACCGCCCGGGCGCGCCCGAACACCGGAGGATCGGCCAAGGCGGCCGGCGAAATCAGCGGCTGCCCGAGATCGACCTGGAACGGCGTGCCGAGCCGTTCGCAGAATGGGCGCTCGATGAAGCGGATCCCCGACCAGCAGGCGGCGCACAGGCCATGAGGATCACCGGTTGCCGCCTGGCAGGCGATGCAGCCGGGCGGATAGACGAGATCGATCATCATGCGCCCGGCCGTCCGCGCCAGGCGGAGCACCTGGGAGGCGTATCGCAGCCTTCGCGTCTCGACAGAAGCCCTCATGGGCCGAGCTTAACGGATCGAGAGTGAGTGATCGATACATAGTTTCAATGTCGTTTGCCAGGGGACACGGTTGCATCCCTCGAAAATGATGCATCTTCCGAAAATTGCTTGGCTCCTGCGGCACGAGGGGCCATATCGAGCGCCTTATGACAACACCTCTCGTCTTCGATCGCACTCTTGTCCGCCTGCGCCTGGCGCGCGCCTTGAAGGCGGGCTATGCCGATTTCCTCCTGGCGCGGATGGTCGAGGATCTGCAGGAACGGCTCTCGACCGTGCTGCGCTCCTTCTCCCGGGCCATCGATGTGGGGACGCCGACGCCGGCTGCCGCCGAGGCCCTGTCGCAGGCGGGGCTCGCCGAGAGGGTCGTTCGCCTGTCGCCGACCCCTGAGCCCGGAAGCGTGTTCGGCGACGAGGAGCGACTGCCGTTCTCCGGCGAGCGCTTCGACCTGGCGGTGTCGCTTCTTGCCCTCCACAGCGTCAACGATCTCCCGGGTGCGCTCATTCAGATCCGCCGCGCGCTCAAGCCCGATGGTCTCTTCATCGGAGCCATGCTCGGCGGCGCCACCCTGACCGAATTGCGACAGGCCCTGACCCAGGCCGAAGCCGAGATGGAAGGCGGCGTGAGCCCGCGCGTCGCGCCCTTCGCGGACCTGCGCGACATAGGGGGCCTGCTCCAGCGGGCGGGATTCGCCCTGCCGGTTACCGATACGGACGTCGTCCGGGTGCGCTACGGCCATGCCTTTGCGCTCATGCGGGATCTGCGCGCCATGGGGCTCACGAATGCCCTGAACGACCGCCGCCGCACGCCGCTGAAGCGGGCCACCCTGATGCGCGCGGCGGAAATCTATGCCGAGCGTTTCGCCGATCCGGACGGGCGGATCCCGGCGACGTTCGAGATCATCTGGCTCTCCGGCTGGGTGCCGCACGAGAGCCAGCAGAAGCCGCTCCGTCCCGGCTCCGCCAAGATGCGGCTCGCGGAGGCTCTGGGCGTGAAAGAAGGAGGGTCCGCGCCGCAACGGAAGGAATGATCTTTCGTAGCGAGGCCCTTTGGCCGTGACCGGACTGCTCTATCTTTGTTCCTGAGAGTCCCTCGGGAGTCCTGCCCATGAAAGAGCCCGGTCCGGATCATCCAATCACGATCACCCGAAACCCGCACCGCATTCGGGTCATGCTCGGCGGCTTCATCATCGCCGAGACGACGCAGGCGCTGACCCTCCAGGAGGCGACCCTTCCGTCGGTCTTCTACATCCCGAGGCAGGACGTGCGCATGGATCTGCTCGATGCCACCGAACACACGTCCCACTGCCCCTACAAGGGCGACGCCTCGTATTTCACGGTGTCCGGCGGCGGCCTCGTGCGCGAGAACGCGGCCTGGAGCTACGAGGATCCCGCGCCCTCCGTCGCCGCCATCAAGGAGCATGTGGCCTTCTATCCCGAGAAGGTCGACGCGATCGAGGAATTCCGGGACTGACAAAAACAGGACAGCCCCCGACCAGCGGTCCAATGCGAGGCTTGCCGTCGCCGCCGCGCCGGGCCACTCTCTTCGTGAAAACGGATGATCCCATGCCGCCCTTCACGTTCAACACCGCTCCTTCCCTGATTTTCGGCTCCGGCTCCATCGCGCGCATCGGCGAGATCGCGGCGCAGCGGCTGGGGCCCCGGATCGCTCTCGTGACCGATGCCGGGCTGGTGAAGGCGGGGCTGCTCGGGAAGGCCCTCCAGTCCCTCGAAGAGGCAGGGGTCGCGGTCGATGTGTTCGACGGGGTGGTGGCCGATCCGCCCGAGGCCGTCGTGCGCGCGGCCGTCGAGAAGGCGAGAGCCTTCGAGGCGCGGGCGGTGATCGGCTTCGGCGGAGGCTCCTCCATCGACGTGGCCAAGCTCGTGGCCCTGCTCGCCACAGGCGACGAGCACCTGTCCGACATCTACGGCGTCGGGGTCGCGAAAGGCCCCAGGCTACCGCTTCTCGCGGTTCCCACCACGGCGGGCACCGGATCGGAGGTGACGCCGATCTCCATCGTCACCACCGGCGCGCACGAGAAGAAGGGCGTGGTGTCCCCCCTCATCATTCCCGACATCGCGCTCCTCGATCCGGATCTGACCCTGAACCTGCCGTCGGCCGTGACGGCGGCGACGGGCATCGACGCGATGGTCCATGCCATCGAGGCCTATACCTCCACGAGCGCCAACAACAATCCCGTCTCGAAGGTGCTCGCGAAAGAGGCGCTGAGGCTCCTCGGGCGCAACATCGAGCGGGCCGTCCACCACGGCCAGGACGGGGAGGCGCGGGCGGCGATGCTCCTCGGATCCATGCTGGCGGGCCAGGCTTTCGCCAATTCGCCCGTGGCCGCCGTGCATGCGCTCGCCTATCCGGTCGGCGGTCATTTCGGCGTGCCGCACGGCCTTTCCAACGCGCTCGTCCTGCCGCACGTGCTGAGCTTCAACGCGGGCGCCTGCGCGGGAGCCTATGAAGAACTCGCGCCGCTCGCCTTTCCGGATCTCGAGGAGCGTGGAAGCGCCGATGTCTTCGTCGAGGCGGTGGCCGGACTTTGCGCGAGGGTCGGCCTCCCGCCGCGCCTGCGCGACGTCGGCATCCCGCAGGGGGCTCTGCCGATGCTGGCGGAGGATGCGATGAAGCAGACTCGCCTGCTCGTGAACAATCCGCGCCCGCTCTCCCTCGGCGACGCGCGCGCCATCTACGAAGCCGCCTGGTGAGCAGCACCATGTCCGAACGTCCCGTGCGGCTGACCCGCTCCGCCTTCAGGCTGTTTCGCCCCATCGCCACGCGCTGGATGGACAATGACGTCTACGGGCACGTGAACAACGTGCATTACTATTCCTATTTCGACAGCGCAGTGAATGCCTGGCTCGTCGAGGAGGAACTGCTCGATATCGGGACGAGCCCGGTGATCGGGCTCGTGGTGGAATCGGGCTGCACCTATTTCGAGAGCGTCGCCTTTCCCGAACGGCTGGAGGCCGGCATCGCCGTCGCCCATCTCGGCCGCTCGTCGGTGCGCTACCTGATCGGCATCTTCAAGGAGGGAGCCGAGATCGCGGCGGCGCAGGGCCATTTCGTCCATGTGCACGTGGAGCGGGCGACGCAGCGCCCCGCCGACATTCCCGCGAGGACGCGCGAGGCGCTTACGCGGCTCGCCTGAGCCGGCCCGTGAAGGACACGAGGGCGACGCCCGACAGCACCACCGCGCCGCCGAACAATTCGCGCAGGCCCACGCTCTCGTTCAGGAACAGGACCGCGAGCAGGATGGTCCAGACCGGCCCGAGGTAGCTCACCATGGAGGCCCGCGTCGGCCCCGTGCGCCGGATCAGGTACATGAAGAGCAGGATCGGCAAGGCGGTCGACATGACGCCGAGCGCCAGGAGAGGCGCAAGATGCGACGGCACGGGCGCGAAGGCCACGGGGCCGGCGATCAGCAGCGCGAGGAGCGTCGCCGCCGTGCCGGAGCCGATCTGCTGGCCGAGCGCCATGCGCGCCGGGTCCACGTTTCGGACGGTGCGCACATAGACATTCGCCGCCCCATAGCTGCAGGCGACCAGCACCATGGCGGCTATTCCGAGGGGGCTGATCCCGCTGTCGGGCAGGGCCGCCGGGCCGATGAGGATGCCCATGCCGACAAAGCCCACGAGAACGCCGAGGAGCCGCTGCGGGCTCAGCCGCTCCTCCGCGAACAGCAGGTGGGACACGATCGTGACGATCAGCGGGGAGGAGGCCTGGATCATCGCGGCGGGCGCGGTGTCGATCTGCGTCAGCGCATAGGCCACGAGGACGTTCGGAAGCCAGCCGTTGAAGGTGCCGAGAAAGGCCCAGACCCGCAGCTCATGGCGCTGCGGCAGGATGGTCTTGCCCTGGGCCAGGAACCATGCGGCCAGGGATGCCGCTCCGATCAGCCCGCGCATGGCGGCCAGCACGAACGGGTTCAGGTTTCCGCTCAGCTTCACGAACAGGAGCGCGCTGCCCCACAGGAAGGAGCAGACGAGCAGATTGGAGAGAATGAAGGCCGGAGACGGGGCTGGGGGCGATGAAGCCGCCTCGGCGGTTTGGGACGACATGGATGGGCCTTACGATCTGAGAAGATCGAGAAGGAAGGGGATCAGCGGCTCATCTGCGGGCGGCATCGGATAGCTGCGCAGCTCCTGCGGCTTGACCCACTTCAGAGCCTGACCCTCCATGGATTGCACGAAGCCCTCCCAGCGGCGGCAGATGTAGAGCGGCATCAGGAGGTGGAAGTTCTCGTAGGCGTGGCTCGCGAAGGTGAGCGGCGCGAGACACGGCTCCTTCACGGTGATGCCGAGCTCCTCCTGAAGCTCGCGGATCAGGGTCTCCTCCGGCCGCTCGCCGGGCTCCACCTTGCCGCCCGGAAACTCCCACAATCCAGCAAGCTGCTTTCCCTCGGGCCGCTGGGCCAGAAGGATGCGGTTGTCCGTGTCGATCAGCGCGACCGCGACAACGAGGGTGAGTTTGAGCGGCTGCATGGCTCCTGGGCCTCAGCTCCGGTAATCGCCGTTGATTTCCACATAGGCCTTGGTGAGATCGCAGGTCCAGGCCGTGGCCTCGCCGCGTCCGAGGCCGAGATCGACCCGGATCGTGATCTCGTCGCCTTTCATGTAGGCCGAGGTTTTGGCCTCGCTGTAGTCCGGATCGCGCGCGCCCTTCACGGCCACGCGGATGTCGCCGAACCAGATGGCGAGCTTGTCGCGCTCGGCCGGCTCGCCTGCCTTGCCCACGGCCATGACCACGCGGCCCCAGTTGGCGTCCTCGCCGGCCACTGCCGTCTTCACGAGCGGGGAATTGGCGATCGCCATGGCGATGCGCTTGGCCGAGGTCGCGCCCGTCGCACCCGTCACCTTCACGGTCACGAACTTGCGCGCGCCCTCGCCGTCGCGGGCGACCTGCTGGGCGAGGTCGCTGAGCAGGCCCTCGAGCGCCGCGCGGAATTCCTTCAGGCGCCGGTCGCTCGGCAGCGAGATCGCGGGCGCTCCGCGCTTGGCCGCAGCGCCGGTCGCGAAGAAGAGCAGGGTGTCGGAGGTCGAGGTGTCGCTGTCCACCGTCACGCAGTTGAAGCTCTTGTCGGCGCCCTTCTTGAGCAGGGCCTGGAGGACGGGAGCGGCGATCGGCGCGTCTGTGAAGATGAAGGAGAGCATGGTTGCCATGTCGGGCGCGATCATGCCCGCGCCCTTGGCGATGCCGTTGATCGTCACCTCGACGCCGCCGATGGTGGCCGTGCGGGTCGCGACCTTCGGGAAGGTGTCCGTGGTCATGATGGCCTTCGCGGCGTCGAGCCAGGCCGAGGGCTTCGCCTTCTTCTCGCAGGCCTCCAGCACGCCCTGGAACTTCGACGCGTCGAGCGGCTCGCCGATCACGCCCGTGGAGGCGATGAACACCTGGGAGGCACGGCAGCCCGCGGCCTCGGCGGCGATCTCGGCCGTGAGCTTCACCGCCTCGGAGCCCTTCTTGCCGGTGAATGCATTGGCATTGCCGGAATTCACCACGAGCGCGCGGGCCGTGCCCTTGGCCAGGTTCTTGCGGCACCAGTCGACGGGAGCCGAGGGGCATTTGGAGCGCGTGAACACGCCCGCCACGGTCGTTTCCTTGGGCAGGGTCACGTAGAGCACGTCCGTCCGGTTCTTGTATCGGATCCCTGCCTCCGCCGTGGCCAGCCGGACTCCGTCGATGGCGGGCAGGCTGGGGAACGTCTTGGGCGCGAGCGGGGACATTGTCTTGGACATGCGGGCTCTCAGAAGGTGAGCGGATGGAACACTGTTAGGAACCGCGACCTGTGGTTTTTTAAGGCTTTTTGTCAAGTCAAAGCTGCACGGGGAGCGGCCGTGGCGGCAAGGAACGCGGGTGCTGTGCCCTCGTTGACCCGGTCTGCAACCGATGGAGGCTTACACCGATGGAGGCTTACATGGCCGGCAAGCACCCCAAGACGAAGTCCGAGGAGAGGCCGCGCAGCGACCTTGACGTGGACCCTGGAATCGGACGGTCCAAGGGCACCACCATGGCCGGTGAGGATCCGCACAATCTGGACGGCGGCTCGACCTTCAAGGGCGGCATCGACCCGGACCGCATGGGCCGGACGAACAAGTGACGGCCGCAATTGCTGCAACGAGATGGAGGTTTCGCTGACGGCCTCACTCCTTTATCCCCGGACCTGGTCCGGGAAGCCACGGCTTTGACGGCTGCGGTTGTGAAGACGGGGATGGCCGGGACAAGCCCGGCCATGACGAAATGGAGCCTGAAACAAAAAAGGCGGCCCGAGGGCCGCCCTTTGGATGTCTGAGCCGGCGTTCCTACTGCTTCTTCTGCTCGACCAGGTTGCCCTTGTCGTCCAGCCGTTCGATCTTGGCGTCCTTGCGCAGGCCCGTGATGAGGTCCTGCTGCGCCTTCCGGCCGAGATAGGACTCGACCTGATCCTTGGTTTCATCGAAGCTCGGCACCGGCTTGGTGCGCTTCTCCTCCACCTTGATCACGTGCCAGCCGAACTGGCTCTTCACGGGCTCGGAGATCTGACCCGGCTCGAGCTTGAAGGCGGCTTCGGCGAAGGGCTCGACCATGCGGTCCTTGGTGAAGAAGCCGAGATCGCCGCCGTCGGTCTTGGAGCCGGGATCCTTGGAGACCTCGCCCGCGACCTTGGCGAAATCCTCGCCACCCTTCACGCGGTCATAAGCCTTCTTGGCCTCTTCCTCGCTATCGACGAGAATGTGGCGGGCACGCACCTCCTGCTCGGCGGGCAGGCCCTTGATGGTCTCGTCGTAGAGCTTGCGGGCGGCTTCGGGGTTTACGGCCTTCTTGGCAGTCTGATCGAGATACGCGTCCAGGAGGGTTTTGTCCCGGTTATAGGCGAGCTTACGGGCGAAATCCGCACCGCTGCCGACCTTGGCGGCTTCGGCGGCCTTGGCGCCGAGCTTCAGGTCGATCAGGTAGCCTATCAGAAGCTCACGCTTCTGCTCGTCGGGCACGTTCGGCATCTGCAGGGCGGGATCCTCGGCCGCGACCGCGAGATCCCCTTCGGTAATCTCCATGCCGTTCACCCGGGCGACCACCTTGGAGGGGTCCACGGCTGGCACGGCGGCCGGCGAGGTTGCCGGGGACGAGGCCGGGGGCGTCTGGGCGAAGGCGGCCCCGGCCATCAGGGGCAGGGCGACTCCAAAGGCGAGAAGGCTTTTACGTACCGGGAGTGAAGACATGTCGGATCCTCTGGTGGGCTGACTGAGCCCATGGACAGCAAGTTCAGATGGCTCAACCTGTTTACGTTTGCAAGCGATGGCATAATTATGCCACAGCATGCCGCAGAGCGCGGCCTTTTTCCGGGCCCGTTCGCGGAGTCTTAGGCTGCGCCGTTCCGGCGCGGTCTTTAAGATGCGCATCCGCATAATTAGGTCTATAAGGCGGCCCCAATGCCCCTTATCTCCTGGAATCTGGAATTCTGAAGGCTCTCGATGTTCGGTTCATTCGCGAAGAAAATCTTTGGCTCGGTCAACGATCGCCGACTGAAGTCCTACCGGCCCAAGGTCGCGGCCATCAACGCGATGGAGGCCGAGCTGGAGGCTCTCTCCGATAGCGAGCTGCGTGCCCGCACAGAGGAATTCAAGGCTCAGCTCAGCCAGGGCAAAACCCTGGACGACATCCTGGTCCCCGCCTTCGCCACGGTCCGCGAGGCGGCCAAGCGGACGCTCGGCCAGCGCCACTTCGACGTTCAGCTGATCGGCGGCATGGTGCTCCACGAGGGCTCGATTGCCGAAATGCGCACGGGTGAGGGCAAGACCCTGGTCGCCACCCTGCCGGTCTACCTGAACGCCCTTGCGGGCAAGGGCGTCCATGTGGTCACGGTGAACGACTACCTCGCCCGCCGCGACGCCGAATGGATGGGCCAGATCTACCGCTTCCTGGGGCTGACCGTCGGCATCATCGTCCACGGCCTCGACGATGCCGAGCGTGCCCAGGCCTATGCGGCCGACATCACCTACGGCACCAACAACGAATACGGCTTCGACTATCTTCGCGACAACATGAAGTACGAGATGTCGCAGATGGTCCAGCGCGGGCATAATTTCGCGATCGTGGACGAGGTGGACTCGATCCTCATCGACGAGGCCCGCACGCCGCTCATCATCTCCGGCCCCCTCGACGACCGCTCGGAACTCTACAACGCCGTCGACAAGGTCATCCCGCGCCTGAACAAGAGCGACTACGAGCTCGACGAGAAGCAGCGCTCCGTGGCCCTGACCGAGGACGGTACCGAGAAGATCGAGGAGCTGCTGCGCGCCGAGGGCCTGCTCAAGGAGGGCGACCTCTACGATGCTCAGAACGCCACCCTCGTCCACCACATGAACCAGGCGCTTCGCGCCCACACCCTCTTCCAGCGCGACAAGGACTACATCGTCCGCAACGGCGAGGTGGTGATCATCGACGAGTTCACCGGCCGCATGATGCCGGGCCGCCGCTATTCGGAAGGCCTGCACCAGGCGCTCGAGGCCAAGGAGCACGTGCAGGTCCAACCCGAGAACCAGACGCTCGCCTCCATCACCTTCCAGAACTATTTCCGCCTCTACGAAAAGCTCGGCGGCATGACCGGAACGGCCGCGACCGAGGCCGACGAGTTCCTGGAGATCTACAACCTCGAAGTGGTCGAGATCCCCACCAACCGTCCCGTCTCGCGCATCGACGACGACGACGAGGTCTACCGCACGGCGGAGGAGCGCTATCACGCGGTCATCCGCGACATCGAGGCTGCGTCCGCGCACGGCCAGCCGATCCTGGTCGGCACCACCTCGATCGAGAAGTCGGAGTATCTCGCGGACTTCCTCGTCAAGGAAGGCTACAAGCTCATCGACTTCGAGGACCCGCAGGCGCTGGAGCCCCTCTACAGGGATGCGCGCGCCGGCCGCGGCACGAAGCATTTCGCCGTGCTGAACGCCCGTTTCCACGAGCAGGAGGCCTTCATCGTCGCTCAGGCCGGCGTGCCGGGCGCGATCACCATTGCGACCAACATGGCCGGCCGCGGCACCGACATCCAGCTCGGCGGTAACGCCAAGATGCGTATCGAACGCGAGCTCGTCGGGGTCGAGGGCGAGGAGCGCGCGCGCCGCGAGAAGGAAATCCTCGACGAGGTCGCAGCCTTCAAGGAGAAGGCCCTGGCCGCCGGTGGCCTCTACGTGCTCGGCACCGAGCGCCACGAGTCCCGGCGCATCGACAACCAGCTGCGCGGCCGCTCGGGCCGTCAGGGCGATCCGGGCCGCTCCAAGTTCTACCTGTCGCTCCAGGACGACCTGATGCGCATCTTCGGCTCCGACCGCATGGACGGCATGCTGCAGAAGCTCGGCCTCAAAGAGGGCGAGGCCATCATCCATCCGTGGATCAACAAGGCCATCGAGCGGGCTCAGGCGAAGGTCGAGGCGCGCAACTTCGACATCCGCAAGAACATCCTGAAATACGACAACGTCATGAACGACCAGCGCAAGGTCGTGTTCGAGCAGCGCAAGGAGTTCATGGCGGAAGAGAGCGTGCGCGAGACCATCGACGACATGCGCCACGGCGTGATCGAGGACACCGTGTCCCGCGCCATCCCCGAGAACGCCTACGCGGAGCAGTGGGACATCCAGGGCCTCAAGCAGAACGTGGCCAACTTCCTCAACCTCGACCTTCCCGTCGAGGACTGGGCAAAGGAGGAGGGCATCGCGGACGACGAGATCCGCGAGCGCATCACCAAGGCAGCCGACGAAGCCTATGCGCAGCGCGTGGAGGCGAACTCGGCCGAGGTCATGAACTACGTGGAGAAGCAGGTTCTGCTGCAGAGCCTCGACCACCTCTGGCGCGAGCACCTCGTCACCCTCGACCACCTGCGCCAGGTCATCGGCTGGCGCGGCCTCGCCCAGCGCGACCCGCTCAACGAGTACAAGTCGGAGGCCTTCGAGCTGTTCAACAACCTCGTCGCGCATCTGCGCGAGCAGGTAACCGGCCAGCTCATGCGCATCCAGGTGGTGTTCCAGCAGCCCGAGGCGCAGCCTCTGCCGGCCATGTTCCCGCAGCATCTCGATCCCGCCACCGGTGAGAACGAATTCGAGATGCCGCAGGGCGCGGCCTTCGGCGAAGGCGGAGCCCAGGGCTTTGCCGCGACCTCCATCAACCCGGCCACGGGCGCGCAGCGCGACCCGAACGACTCCTCCACCTGGGGCCGGGTGAGCCGCAACGAGCCCTGCCCCTGCGGATCCGGCAAGAAGTTCAAGCATTGTCACGGCCAGTTCGTGGCTTAAAGCCGAACCATCGAGAAAGCCCGCCGAACCGGCGGGCTTTCTGCTTTCTCGGTGCGCCTCCGCCGCCATTCCCGCGCGGGTAGGGATGCACATCCGCGCTATACCTGGAGCCTCGAATTGATCCCAAAGGTGGAATCCACTTTTGGCTCCGATGCCCAACGCCATAGGCTTGCCGCATCGGATGTGGGTTCGATTGCATGCCCGATGCTGGAGATGCGGTTGGGCCCGACCAGGACGCGACGGGCGGTCGCGCTGCCGTCACCGGCGGTAGAGATAGTCGTCGGGAAGGCCGAGGCGGCGGCAGGACTGGACGGCGGGCGAGGACGGCAGGACGAGCCGGTCGGCCGTCCGAGCCATGGTGTGGATGAAGGCACGCTCGAATGCATTGAGGCTCCAGCGCTCCTCGAGACCGAGCCGTTCGCGCACCCAGGGAGGCAGGATCTCGACGGCGGCCTTGAGCAGCACCCTTTGCAGGGGACGCGCCGGGGCGGGGAGGATCGGGGCCCGCCTCATGATCTCCAGAAATTCGAACACGATGGGCGAGGGAACGATCCTCGTTCTCATCGCTTCGAACAGGCCGTCGAGCTCCTCCGGCGAGGAAGGAGCTCCTACGGCCCCATAAAGCCGCGCGATCGGTGCGGATTCCACGAACAGCGAACGCCGTTCGCTCGTGGTCAGGCGCGTCGCATAGGCCTGATAGGCCTGGGTGAAGCCGAAGCCGGCCGTGGCCTGAACCCAGGAGAGCAGGGTTGGATCATTCGCATGATACGGCTCGCCCTCGCGGGTGCGTCCGACGACGCGGTCATGGCGCCTGACCACGCCCGCGATCATCGCCTCCGCCTTGCTGCGGGGTCCATAGACGGTGATCATCGCGGCAAGGCCGGTCCGCCGGAGCCGGGTGAGGGGATCCGTCCGAAAGCGGCTGTGCTGCCACACGCCGTCGCGGACGCGCGGCTCGCCGAATTCGAGCAGGACCGCCGTCACTCCGCCGATGAAGACGCTGACCGGGTTCTTGAAGACGCGCCAGGAAACGGATTGCGCCGGGACCAGGGCGGGCTCAAAGGGCGGAGACGAGAAGTCGAAGGTCCGGACAGGCTGCAGGAGCGACCGCGCGAAGCTGTCGATCTGACGCTGCAACAGCTTCGGGACGGCGATGAGACTCGGATCGTCGGACACGGCAGGCCTCCGATCTTCAATTCGCTCGCAAACGGGAAGTTGCCGAGCGCATCTTTTCACGTCCGATGCTCGAGCCATGGGAAGCCCGCCGGAGCATCCATGGAAAAGCCCGCCGAAGGGGCGGGCTTTTACACGAGGTCGTTCGGGCCGGTCAGTTCCTGACCTGGGCCAGCTTCAGGCCGGATTCCACGTCCGCGCGCTTCTGCGGCTTTGCCGGAATCCTGGCGGCCGGGGCGATCGCGGCCGGCGCGGCCTGAACCGATTCCGCGGCGGGCTGAGAGGGGGCGCTGAAGAGGTCGGCGACGTTGCCGAACATCTTCTTGTAGAAGGGCGTCTCCTCAGAGGACGGAGCCGGAGCGGAGGCCGCCGGCTGGGCCGCCGCCACGACCTTGGGCTTCGGGGTTTCGGCGGGCACTTCCTTCATGGACGCGAAGGCCAGGGCCGGAGCCGGGGCCTCGATCTTCTCGCGGCCGCTGTCGTCGAGGGCGATCTGCTGCGGTCCGGACGCGATGCCTTCGGTCCGGCTCACGAAGCCGAGCTTGGTGTCGGTGACGCCGGACGCGTTGGCCAGTGCCGTGCGGAAGGATTCGTGGGTGTCGCCGTCGTGATAAACGAGCTTGATCGGCTTCACGCCCTTGGAGACGAGCTCGGCCACCTCCTGCTCGTCATGGCGCTGCTTCTGCGCCACGGCGGAGGCCACCTCGGAGCCGGCATAGAACTGATAGCGCCGGTTGGCGACCGACACCTGCACCTCTTCCTTCGTGATGTCGAAGGTGTCGGAGCCTTCCTTCAGGTTCTTCCAGAAGGCGATGTTCGTATCGAGGCGGTGCTTGGCCA
Source organism: Microvirga sp. TS319 (assembly GCF_041276405.1). Taxonomy (NCBI): domain Bacteria; kingdom Pseudomonadati; phylum Pseudomonadota; class Alphaproteobacteria; order Hyphomicrobiales; family Methylobacteriaceae; genus Microvirga; species Microvirga sp. TS319. Next base: position 445,442 of record NZ_JBGGGT010000002.1, read on the forward strand.
AGTTATCGGGCGTCATCCGGAACGGGTAGGACTGGAACTGGAAGGCGCGCTGGCCGCTCGCGAAGGCCTCGCGGGCAATCGCGTAGATTTCCGCGATGTTCTGGTCCGTCATGGCGAAGCAGCCGCGCGAGGAGCACGAGCCGTGAACCATGATGTCTCCGCCGTTGCGGCCGAAGGACCGGTCATAGGCGTTCGGATAGCCGGTGTCGAACGACAGGTAATAGGCGGAGTTCGGGTTCATCTGCGCCGGAGTGACCGCGTAGAAGCCTTCCGGCACCTGGCGGTCGCCCTCGCGGGTCTTGGGCCCGAGCTGGCCGGACCAGCGGCAGATGGGATAGGTCTTGAGCAGCGCGTACTTCCCGTTGGAGCCGCGCTTCCAGACTTCCAGCTCCGATTCCTTCTTGTAGGCCCGGACCAGGATGGGATCGTTCTTGGACATGCCCTTGGTGGACATGAGCGCCATGGTGGCCGGCGGAATCGGTGAAAGATGGCGCGTGGAGCCTCCGGCGAAATTCTCGTCCTGGCAGGCGGCGAGCGCGAGCGCCAGGCTCGCGGCCAATGCGATACGCTTCAACATGGGGGACCCCGCAATTCTGATCTGTCGGCTCTATGCCTGACAGTTCCCCTTAATCCTTAAATCGTTAGCCTTAACTGCTCATTACTGCAAGCGTGGCCGTGATAAAGTCATAGTTAAGGGGAGGTAAACGCGCCCCCTTCAGGGTATTCCGGAGGGCCACCTCTTCGGAGGGAGAGGTGGCCTGAAAGGGACGCAAGGGCCGCGACCGGAGGCGGCCCTGGCAGGTCGCGGCGATCCGTTTAGCGCATCGTGCGAAAATGTGGCCCCGGTTCTTCTCCAGAACGATGCGCTCTTTCCACGAAGGGAGCATCGGATCGATCCAAAAAGTGCAAATCCACTTCCCGCGTCCGATGCTCTAGAGCTTGCGGCCGATATTGAGGAACTTCTCGGCCCGGTGATCCCGGATCTCCGCCGGACCCATGTTGCCGAGATCGTGGAGGGCTTCCTCGATGGCCGCGCCGGCGGTCTGGATGGCGGCTTCCGGGTCGCGATGGGCGCCGCCCACCGGCTCGGTGACGATGGCGTCGATGATGCCGAGGCGCAGGAGATCCTGGGCCGTGATCTTCATGTTGGTGGCGGCGTCCTGGGCACGGGCCGAGTCGCGCCAGAGGATCGAGGCCGCGCCTTCCGGCGAAATCACGCTGTAGATGGCGTGCTCCATCATCAGCACCTTGTTGGCGGTGGCGATCGCGATGGCGCCGCCCGATCCACCCTCGCCGATGATGATGGACACGTTCGGCACGCCCAAGCCCAGCTGAGTCTCGGTCGAGCGGGCGATGGCCTCGGCTTGGCCGCGCTCCTCGGCCTCGATGCCCGGGTAGGCACCGGCGGTATCCACGAAGGACAGGACGGGCAGGCCGAAGCGGTCGGCCATTTCCATCAGGCGCACGGCCTTGCGGTAGCCTTCGGGGCGGGCCATGCCGAAATTGTGCCGGATGCGGGTTTCCGTATTATGACCCTTCTCCTGGCCGAGCACGCAGACGGGCTGGCCCCGGAAGCGGCCGAAACCGGCCATGATGGCCTCGTCCTCGGCGAATTTGCGGTCGCCGGAAAGCGGCGTGAACTCTGTGATCAGGCCGGCGCAGTAATCGACGAAGTGGGGCCGCTGCGGATGGCGCGCGACCAGGGTCTTCTGCCAGGGCGTGAGCTTGGAATAGAGATCCTTCAGGGCATCCGCCGCTTTGGCTTCCAGACGGGACACGTCCTCCGTGATGGAGACGGCGTCCCGGTTCTCCCCGAGGGCACGGAGCTCTTCGACCTTCGCCTCAAGCTCGGCGACTGGCTTTTCGAAATCGAGATAACTGCGCATCAGACTCTATGAAAAATGAACGCCGGCGATGCTGAAGAGCCTCGCCGGTGGGGGCGGACACTGGCGATTTAGGGCCTTCAAGTCAAGTTCCGAGCCCGATCGAGCTTCCAAACACCACTTGGTGCATGAGTCGTCCGGGGATCAGCGTGAATGCTCCCGTGAGGACAAGGCCGATGAAGAAGAGGAGCATCATCGCCCTGCGGTGGCCCGCGATCCGGCCGCGTCTGGCGTGGATCACGGCGAGCGGCAGGGTCATCAGGGTCAGGGCGGAGAGGGCATGGATCGGGCCGAGGGGCCCGATCCATGGGCGGCTCGAGACGATCCCGAGGGAGCTGAGCGCCACCACTCCCATGAGCACGACCCAGACCCAGCCGGCCCGCCGGTGGCCCCGCATGCCCTTGCGGCTCGCCATCTGGTAGGCGCCGAGCCCGAAGGCCCCCAGGGCGGCCGCTGCGTGAAGCTGGACGACAGGCGAAGCGGACAGAAGGGGTGCGAAGGACATGGTGCGGCCTTGGCTTTCACGGCAGGATCGATCATTTATGTTGGCAGTGACAACATAAGGGTAATGTTGATCGTGTCAACATCGGAATCCGATAGACCGGAAAGGCGTGGCGGCCGATCCGGCAAACGAGGGCGCTCCGCTTTCGGATATCACCATGGCGATCTCCGGCGGGCGCTGATCGCGGCGGGGCGCGAGCTCGTCGCGCGGGACGGGCCCGCCGCCCTGAGCCTGCGCGAGGCGGCCCGGCTCGCAGGGGTCTCGCACAACGCTCCCTATCGCCACTTCGAGAACCGGGAGGCATTGCTCGCCGCGATGGCGGCGGCGGGCTTCGCCGATCTCAGGGATGCCCTCCTTCGGGCGGCAGCGGAAGCGCCGCCCGAGCGACGGCTGGAGGAACTCGGCAAGGCCTATCTGAGCTTTGCCCTGAACCACCGGGCCGACTTCCTGCTGATGTTCGGCTCGGTTCTTCCCATCGGGCAGCATCCCGAGCTGAAGGAGACGGCCGCATCCGCCTTCGATGCTCTCCGGCAGACCGTCGCGGATCCATTGCGTCCAGCCCCCGGGCAGGAGCAGCGTGCCATCCGGGCCTGGGCCCTGGCTCACGGGCTCGCGCATCTCGTCGCCGATGGGCAGCTGACCCTGGAGGCAGCCATCGAAGCTCTTGAAGCCTAGCGTATCGTGCGGACCCGGCGGGCCGCGCGAGCGCATCGTGCGGAAATGTGGCCCCGGTTTCCCGCGCCGAACGATGCGCCATTGAAGGATTGGAGCATCGTGCGAGAAAGTGGGCTCGGCTTTTTGTATGAACGATGCGCTCCTCGAGGTGGGAGCATCGGACGTGCGGCAGGACGATCGAGGATCAGCGCTCCGTGGACATCCGAGTTGCGGTTGCCGGAACGAAGGCCGGGGCCGCGCGGCGGGAGCGGCGCACCGCCATGACTGTGCCGGGGCGGTAGAGCTGCTTGGTGGCTTCCACGATGTGAAGCCCCGCGAAGGGCAGGGAGAAGCCCGAGCCGATGCGCTCCCACGCCTGGGCGGTGCCGAGCACGAGGCGATTGGTCAGGGGCGGCACGTAGAGGGTCTCGGCCCAGCCCTCGGGCGAGAACCAGGTCTGCCGCATGAGGCTCTTGAGCTGGGAGCGGCTGTAGGGCTGCCCGTAGCCGAAAGGGGTGGTGTCCATCCGGGCCCATAGGCCGCGACGGTTGGGGGCCACCATGATGATGCGCCCGCCCGGGGTCAGGATGCGCCAGATCTCGTGGAGGAGCTCGCTCGGGCTCTCCACGGTTTCGAGGGCGTGCACCAGGAGCACCCGATCGATGGAGGCCTCGGGGAGCGGCATCATCAGCGGGTCCACGAGGGCGGAGGCCGAAACGCCCGTGCCGGGCCAGTTCACCACGCCCTGGCTCGCGGGCATGAAGACGATCGTCCGCTCGCTGTCGGCCCTAGCGGGCGAAAGATAGGGCGGCGCGTAGCCCAGGCCGAGCACCCGCAGGCCCGTCAGCGGCCCCCAGAAGCGGCCGATGGCTCGGCCGACATAGCGGCGCGTCACGGCTCCGAGGGGGCTCGCGTAGAAGCTGCGCAGGTCTGTGATGTCGATGCTCATGGCCTCATCGAGACATGTTTCGTTTCATGCGGACAACGCATGACGGCGGACCCGGTTTTTCGCTGCCGCGGACCCTCCGCCCCCGCCGGACGACGTGGTGCGCCAGGAATCGAGCGCCGGATGAATCCGGAAGGTGGATTCCCCTTTTGGGATCAATTCGATGTTCCCTTCTGAGATGAGCGCATTGTCCTTGCGAAAAATCGGGGCCACTTTTTCGCACGATGCGCTAGTTTAAGTCTTCCATGACAGCTTCCAGCACATCAAGACAAGGTTCGGCGATGTCGGCCCAGATTCACGCCTTTCTCTGCCTCCAGGACAATATCGGTGTTCTGATCAACGATCCCGACACGGGCTCCTGCGCGGCGATCGATGCCCCGGAGGAGGGGCCGATCCTGGCGGCCCTGGCCGAGACGGGGTGGACGCTCACGGATATCCTCGTCACCCATCGCCACAGCGACCACGTCCAGGCCGTCGAGGCCTTGAAGAGCCGCACCGGCTGCCGGGTCGTGGCCCCCGCCAAGGCTCGCGAGGCGGTGCCCTCCGCCGACCTGTGGGTGCGCGAGGGCGACGGGGTGCTGGTGGGGACCCTTCAGGCGCGGGTCCTCGAGACGCCGGGCCATTGCGCGGACCATGTCTCCTATTGGTTCGACGAGGACGGTGTGCTGTTTGCAGGCGATACGCTCTTCACCCTCGGCTGCGGGCGCATGTTCGAGGGCACCTATGCTGATTTCTGGCATACGCTGCAGCGCCTCGCGGGCCTGCCCGATGAGACGCGGGTCTATTGCGGCCACGATTACACGCTCGCCAATGCGCGTTTCGCCCTGGCGGCCGATCCGGACAATGCGGCCCTGAAGGCGCGGGCGGCCCAGGCCGAGCGGGCCGCGGCCGAGGGCCGTTTTCTGGTGCCGTCGACGATCGGCGACGAAAGGGCCACCAATCCCTTCCTGCGGGCGGGGGAGCCGGCGCTTGCGAAAACCGTTCATAAGGAAGGCGCCGCGCCCGTGGAGGTCTTTCAATCGTTAAGGGAATGGAAGAACAGGTTCTGATGCGCAGCGCATGCGAGGAGCGGCAGGTTTCATGAACGATCACAGCCTCATCATCGGATTGGAAAGCCGGCTCCTGAATGCGTGGCCGTCCTTCGAGTATCAGGCCTATGACGGCTGGATCCTGCGTCTGGCCAACGGCTATTCGAAGCGCGCCAATTCCGCGACGCCGTTCCTGCCGAACGCATCGCTCGACGAGGAGCTGATCGATCACATGATCGCGCGCTTCGTCGAGGCGAACGTGCGCCCCACCTTCCGGCTCAACGGGCTGGAGGCTGCGGAAGTGAACGAGCGTCTGAGGATGCGCGGCTTCAAGGAGATCGAGCCCACCCATGTCCTCGTGGCGGAGATCCGGCAGGGGGATTGCGAGGCCGATCCGGAGGTCGAGCTCCAGTCTCAGGTCTCGAAGAGCTGGGTGCGCGAGACGGCGGAATCCTATGGCGGCGACAAGGCCGACGGCGCGACCCTGATGCAGATCGTCTCCCGGATCCGGCAGACGACCGCCTTCGCCACGCTGAGCCTCGACGAGAAGCCGGTGGCCTGGGGTCTCGGCGTCGTGGAGCGGGGCTATGTCGGCCTCTACGACATCGTCGTCGCACCGGACCTGCGGGGGATCGGCCTCGGCCGCCGGGTCGTCACGAGCCTCATGGCCTGGGGCTGCAAGGAAGGCGCGCACAGCGCCTATCTCCAGGTGCGCGAGGAGAACGAAGTCGCGCGCTCCCTCTACGGAACGCTTGGTTTCGCGACGGCCTATCGCTACACCCACCGGGTCATGCCGGGACGGTCCGTTTAGGCGTCAGCGTCGCCACCAGCGCGCCCGCGACGATGAGGCCGCAGGCCAGCGCGAGCGTGAGCGTCGGCTCCGCATAGCCCGCGAAAACGAGCACGAGCGTCGAGAGGACGGGCGTCGCATAGGAGGCGACGCCGAGCAGCCGGATGTCGCCGCGCTTCATCCCGACGTCCCACACATAGAAAGCCGCGCCCACGGGGCCCAAGCCCAGCGCCAGGACGGCGAGCCACTGGGTCGCCGTCTGCGGCCAGACGGTGGTCTCGAACGCAAAATGGCAGATCCAGCTCAAGAGCGACGTCAGCAGGCAGAAGCCCGCCACCGCGTCCGTGGGAACCTGGCCGAAGCGGCGCGAGAGCACGGAATAGCCGCCCCAGACGAAGGCCGCCACGAAGGAGCAGAGATAGCCGGGGAGGAACTCCGTCCGCGCATCGAAGGCGCCGCGCCCGGCGATGAGCACGATCACGCCGGCAAAGCCGAGCAGCGCGCCCGCGACATGCGCGCGCCGCAGATGCTCGCCCGGCAGAAGCGACGAGAACAGGACGATGAGCAGCGGCCAGAGATAGTTGATCAGGCCCGCTTCCGCGGGCGGCGCCAGGCGCAGAGCCGCGAAATAGAGCGCATGATACCCGAACAGGCCGCCGATCCCGAGCGCCCAGACGACGGGCTTCTGCCGGAGCGCCTTGATCCCCTGCGGACGGATGACCCAGCTCACCATGCCGACGAGTCCGCCGATGAGGAACGTCATGGCGTTGAGCTGGAACGGCGGGATCGTGCCCGTGGCCGCCGTGAACAGGGCCAGCAGGGACCAGAGCAGAACGGCGATGAGGCCGATGGTGGTGGCGGTGCGTGTCGTCATGGTGCACGCCTCGTAGAGCATCGGGCCCGAAAGTGGAATTCGCTTTTGGGATGGGCCCGATGCTCGCTTTCCGGATAGGCGCTTCGCCCTGGGAGGGCGCGAGGAAGCCATACGGAAGAGGGCCATGACAGGGAGGGGGCGTGAAGGTGGAGGGCCGGCGTGGCCTTGGGGATCACGCGCGGCGCTCCGGCTGTCCTGTCTCGCCCTCATCGCTCTCCAGCGCGGGGAGGGCGGCGCATCACGCCATGTACTGGCCGCCGTTGATGGTCAGGGTCGAGCCTGTCACGAAACCCGCATCGTCGCCCGCGAGGAAGAGCACGCCGCGGGCGATCTCCTCCGCCTCGCCGAGGCGGCCGACGGGAATGAGCGGCAGGATCTTGGATTTCAGGACCTCCTCCGGCACGGCCTTCACCATTTCGGTGGCGATATAGCCGGGTGCGATCACGTTAACGGTAATGCCCTTGTTGGCGTTTTCCAGCGCCAGCGCCTTGGCGAAGCCGATCGCGCCCGCTTTCGCGGCGGCGTAGTTCGCCTGTCCCATCTGGCCCTTCTGGCCGTTGATGGACGAGATGATGATGATGCGTCCGAAACTGCGCTCGCGCATGCCCTCGATCACGGGGCGGGTACAGGCGAACATGGAATCGAGATTGGTGCGGATCACGGTGGACCACTGGTCGAACGTCATCTTGTGGAATGTGCCGTCGCGGGTAATGCCCGCATTGTTGACCAGGATGTCGACCGGACCGAGTTCGGCCTCGATCGCTCGGATGCCCGTCTCGCAGGCAGCCGGATCCGCAACGTCGAATTTGTGGACGGGGATCCCCGTCTCGGCCTTGAACCGGCTGGCCGCCTCGTCGTTGCCGCCGTAATTGGCGGCAACCCGATAGCCGGCCTGCTTCAGGGCCGTCGAGATCGCGGCACCGATGCCGCGAGTGCCTCCGGTAACCAATGCAACGCGCGCCATGCTTTTTCCTTCCCTCAAGCCGTTCCATCGCGGATTTTTATGAACCCGTTGAAGAGATGAAGTTCTTTCCGCCGCCGACAGCTTAATACATGGAACACGGCCTGGCACCGTGTAGGTCCGTTCTTTGACCTAGCCCTTTCGATATCTACGAAAACGGCTTGCGCTCCCTCGAAAGCACAAGCCGCCTTTGGATCATAACGCAGCGTCAGCGCGACGCCGCGGAGGGGAGGACGCTTCAGCTCTCCAGGCAGCTTCTGGAGCACCGAACGCAAAAGTGGGAACCGGTTTTGCGTGAAAAGATGCTCAAAAACAGAGACTGACAGCATCGGATGTGCGGGGCGATTTCACACCCGATGCTAGAGCGTTCAAGGCAGCTTTTAGCGCTCAAGGCAGCTTTTAGCGCTCAAGGCACATGGCGACACCCATGCCGCCGCCGATGCACAGGGTGGCGAGGCCCTTCTTCGCGTTGCGGCGGCCCATCTCGTGCAGCAGGGTCACCAGCACGCGCGCGCCGGATGCGCCGATGGGATGGCCGATCGCGATGGCGCCGCCGTTCACGTTCACGATGGACGGATCCCAGCCCATGTCCTTGTTGACCGCGAGCGCCTGGGCCGCGAAGGCCTCGTTGGCCTCGACGAGTTCAAGGTCGGAGACTTTCCAGCCCGCCTTTTCGAGCGCCTTGCGGGAGGCCGGGATCGGGCCCGTGCCCATGATGGCCGGATCGACGCCGGCGGTGGCCCAGGAGGCGATGCGGGCGAGCGGCGTGAGGCCGCGCTTCTGCGCTTCCGCCTCCGTCATCAGCACGACGGCCGCTGCGCCGTCATTGATGCCCGACGCGTTGCCGGCGGTGACCGTGCCGTCCTTCGAGAAGGCGGGTTTCAGCTTGGCGAGGCCTTCGAGGGTGGTGCCGGCGCGGATGTATTCGTCGTTCTCCACGACGATGTCGCCCTTGCGGGTCGCGATGGTGACGGGCGTGATCTCGTCCTTGAAGCGGCCTTCCTTCTGCGCCGCCTCGGCCTTGTTCTGGGAGGCGGTAGCGAACTGGTCCTGCTCCTCGCGGGTCAGCTGCCAGCGTTGCGCCACGTTCTCGGCGGTGTTGCCCATGTGATAGCCGTTGAAGGCGTCCATGAGGCCGTCCTTGAGCATGGTGTCCATGAGCTTGAAGTCGCCCATCTTGGTGCCCGAGCGCATATGCGCGGCGTGTGGGGCGAGCGACATGGATTCCTGGCCGCCGGCCACGATGATGTTGGCGTCGCCGTTGGCGATCTGCTGCAAGCCGATGGCCACCGTCCGCAGGCCCGAGCCGCAGAGCTGGTTGAGGCCCCAGGCGGTCTTTTCCTGCGGAACGCCCGCCGCCATGGCGGCCTGGCGGGCCGGGTTCTGGCCCTGAGCCGCAGTGAGGATCTGGCCGAGGATCACCTCGTCCACCTCTTCGCCGCTCACCTTCGCGCGCTCGAGGGCGGCCTTGATGGCGATGGCGCCCAGCTCGTGGGCCGGCGTATTGGCGAAGGCGCCGTTGAAGGAGCCGACCGGCGTGCGCGCGGCGCCGACGATGACGATGCTGTCCTGGGCCATTCCTCATCTCCTGTGCTGGATGTGTGAAAATAGATATGGCTGGTTCGATCAAAGCCCCAGCCCCTGCGATGTCAAGAACAGGATAAAGCAACTCAGGCATGCGGCCCTTAGACTTTTGGCGCTTTGATCGTGGGGCATAAGGCTTATAATCAGGAGCGGCCGCTGATCTCTTGGCGGGAACCCCGGCCACCGATCTGCAGGAGCGTATTGGGTCCAAATGGCGACGGAAAATCAGCCGACTGTCATCAAGAAATATGCCAACCGCCGCCTCTATCACACCGGCACCTCGACCTATGTGACGCTGGAAGACCTGGCCGGCATGGTCCGCCAGGGCGAGGATTTCGTCGTCTACGATGCGAAGTCCGGCGAGGACATCACCCGCACGGTGCTGGCTCAGATCATCTTCGAGCAGGAGAACAAGGAAGGGCAGAACCTTCTGCCCGTCACCGTGCTGCGCCAGCTCATCCGCTTCTACGGCGACAGCATGCAGGCCCTTGTGCCCAGCTATCTCGAGTTTTCCATGAACAACCTGTCCCAGGAGCAGCAGAAGCTCCGGGATCAGATGGCCCAGGCTTTCGGCACCGGGGCCTTCCAGGCCATGGAGGAGCAGGTGCGCAAGAACATGAGCTTCTTCACCGAGGCCATGCGCATGTTCGCGCCCTTCCCGCAGGGAGGCCCGGCCGCTTCCGGTCCGAAGACCCCATCGCCGCAGGTGGACGAGGCGAACGACCTGGACGCCCTCAAGCGCCAGATGGCCGACATGCAGGCCAAACTCGACAAGCTGGCGAACAAGTAAGCTCTTATGCTCACCATACGTTTCACAGACGGAGCGGAGTGGTGGGTGTCGGGAAGAACCTTCGACTGACTTTTTCAGGCTGGACTGGACGCTGGAATCATCGCCCCAGAACAGGAGGCTTGGTGGCATAGCGCCAGCGCCAATGGCGGCTTGAGCTTTGCCCTTATGAAATCGAGTGAAGCGGAGGCGCTCGCTAAAGCTCTATGCAATACCGCAGAGAAGGAACTTTCGAAACTTCGAACGGTACAGGATCCGATGCCTGAAGACAGGTTTTACGAGGATGGGCTTTTGAAGCTGTTAAAAGCCTGAATAGGATCAGGCTCGTAGCTTTTGCGAAAGCGTCTGAGACAGTCCGACCGCCTCCGGCTCCCCGAACAGGCTCCCTTCCAGATAATCGACGCCCCAGGCGGCGAGCAGCCGCGCGGTCGCTTCGTCGTCGACCCATTCGGCCGCGACGGCGATCCCCAAGTTTTGAGCCCGGTCCACGAGGGCGCGCACGAAAAGCCGGTCTTCGGTCGAGCGCTTGAGAGGCTGGATGAAGACGCCGTCCACTTTCAGTATGTCGAAGGGCATGTGGCGTAGGGATGACGGCGGGACGTGCCCCAGCCCGAAGCCCGAGAGCGACAGGCCGATTCCGATGGCCTTCATGGCGTGGAGGCGGCCGAGAAGAGCCCCATCCGCGCCGAGCGCGATCTCGGGGACCTCGATCATCAGACGCGACTCGATTCCCGGCCGCGCGCCGAGATGGGCGGCGAGCATCGGCAGCCACTCCCCGTCCTTCAGGGTCGCCGGTGCGACGGGCAGGGCGAGACGCTGATGCGGATGGCCGGCAAGGTAATCCGCCGCCAGTTCCAGCATGCGTCCGTCCACGAGCAGGCTGAGATTGCCCTCCTCCAGGGCAGGGATGAAGCCGAGAGTGGTCGTCCGTCCGTCCGGACCGGCGACGGCTGTCGCGGCCTGCATCAGAACGGGGGTCCTGCCATAGGCGTCCACCATGGGGCGACAGGCCAGGGTCAGGCGCCGGTCGTTGAGGGCCGCTACCACGTCGAAGGAGGCGTTCTTGCTTCGCGCCGCGCGGAAGGCCGTGCGGGAATCGTAGAGCACGAAGGGCTGAGAGCCCGAATGGGCCGATTCGAGCGCCTGTTCGGCAAAGCGCAGCAGCTTGGCGGCCTTGAAGGTATGGTCGGGCGCACAGGCGGCCGCAATCGTCAGTTCGCCGGAGCAGTCCTTCAGGAGGCCCGCCACCCGCTTCATGGCGCCCGGAGCTTCCGCGGCCGGGCATCCGGTCAGGGTCAGGGCGAAGCGGCTCGGGCTCAAGGCGCCGAAATGATCCTGCCGCCGCATCATGGGGCGGAGCTTGCGGGCGATGACGTCGAGGGCGTCCGCGCCGTCACCCTCCAGGGCCCCGACGATCAGGGTGCAGGTCTGCGAGATGCGAAGCGCCTCGTTGATGCCGTTCTGGATCTGCGCCAGCAGGCCGGAGCGGGCCTGGATCCGGGCCGGAAGGCAGATTTGGCCCGCATCGGCCCGCAGCAGGCCGCGGACGAAGGCGGGGCGCCCCTGGTCATCCGGTTGCCAGCGGCCCGTCTCCTCGACCATGAGCACCCGGTCGGGCGCGAGGCGGAGGGCATAGCGGGTCTCGAAGCTGCCGTCCGCGCCTGCTCCGGCCGCCATCGCGGCGCGGCGGTCGGGTCCGCTTTCCGGCTCGACGAGGTGGGAGAAGGCCTTGCCCGTGCGCGGCAGGTCCCGTGCCGGGAGGCCCAGGAGCGCGGTGGCATCCGGGCACCAGATGAGGGCGTCGGACAGGATATCCCAGGAATAGGCGGCGCCGGAATGAGAGGCGGGGCAGGCGATCCCGCCGTGACGTTGATGCGGGGTCCGGGGTGCTCCTCGAAAGATCCCCGCCCGGCCCGGCCGCTTCGTCGCCATCGCCCAATCCTCACCGCACTCGCTACACGCCGGGGCAGGAAAGGCAGTGCCCGACCCCGTTGAAACTGATCGCCCAAGGATCGGGCCTCAGGCTTAACGAACTGTAAAAACAGAGGAAAAATCAGGGCCTTTGGGGATTGCGGGCATAAAAAAACCGGCGCATTTCGCGCCGGTTCTTTTTGCTCGCATGCCGCGTGAATTACGCGTCAGCCTTCACCTTCAGCACCTGACGACCGCGGTACATGCCGGTCTTCAGGTCGACGTGGTGAGGGCGGCGAAGCTCGCCGGAATCCTTGTCCTCGATATAAGTCGGGGCCTTCAAGGCATCGGCGGAGCGGCGCATGCCACGCCGCGAGGGCGACGTTTTTCTCTTAGGAACGGCCATTTCTCGTCTCCGGTCAAAAAAGCGGAGCGCCCGCTTAAGCCGGGGAACGCTCACATCTCAAACTTGATGAGGTTGCGCCTCATACAAGGTCTTGAAGCAAATATCCAGCCCTTTCCTGCATTGAAAGGCTTTTCATCGTCGCACGTCAGGGCTTCATGCATGCGCCGTAGGGCGCCGCCGCCGTCATCCGGGCCTGGAGCTGGCCGGCCAGGGCGCTCAGGCGCTTGGTCGGACGGCTCGGGTTGCGCTTGAGCGGACTGGGCAGGGCCCGGGCGAGCAGGGCCGCTTCCCGGCGGGTCAGGTTCTTGGCCGATTTGCGAAAATATTTCTGCGCCGCCGCCTCGGCCCCGAAGACGCCCTCACCCCATTCGGCGACATTGAGATACACTTCCATCATCTGCCGCTTCGACCAGATCAGGTCGAGATAGAGGGCGACGGGGATCTCCAGTCCCTTGCGGATGTAGGAGCGGCTTGGCCAGAGGAACAGGTTCTTGGCTACCTGCATGGGAATGGTCGAGGCCCCCCGGGAAGGACCGTCCTCGTCGGCGTCCTCCACCACCTCCCGAAGCGCGATCCAATCCACGCCGCCATGCTCGCAGAACCGGCTGTCCTCCGAGGTCATGACCGCGAGCGGCAGATGGGGCGAGATGTCGTCCAAGGGAACGTAGACCCGCTCCACGCTCCGAAGGGTGAGCCAGCGGCCGAGCATCAGCGTCGAGGCGGGAGGCACGACCCAGTACAAAAGGCCTAGCCAAACGACGGCTCCGACCCATAAGAGGATAAGGCCGAGGCCGATTTGGACGAGGCGGCGGAAGAACCGGGCGGCCGAGACCGGCCGGGCCGGCCGCAGCGTCCATCTCCGGCCCGATCGTCCACCACCATTATCCTCGGACGGAGCGGCTGCTCCTTCCGAATTCGGGCTCATCATGACGCCATCCACCAGCACTTTCGGCCTGCGGCTCAATGAGACCGCCAAGCTCATCGAAGCCAATCTCCAAGCCTTGCTAGCAGACAATGCCCGCGACGGCGAGATTGCGCGGCCCGTCCGGCTGATGGCGGCGATGCGCCATGCGGTGCTCGGCGGCGGAAAGCGCCTGCGGCCTTTCCTGGCCATCGAGGCGGCGCGCCTCTTCGGCTTCGAGGGGCCAGGGGCCCTGCGCACGGGATCGGCGGTCGAGCTGCTGCACTGCTACTCCCTGGTGCACGACGATCTTCCCTCAATGGACGACGATGATCTGCGACGCGGCCGCCCGACTGTGCACAAGGCCTTCGACGAGGCGACCGCGATTCTCGTCGGCGACGCCCTGCAGACCCTGGCCTTCGAGGTGCTGGCCGATCCCGAAACTGCCGCCGACGCGGCGGTGCGGTCCGAGCTCGTGCTGGGGCTTGCCCGCGCCTCGGGCGTCGGGGGCATGGTCGGCGGGCAGATGCTCGACCTGTCGGCGGAGGGCCGCTACGGCGCCGTCGCCATGGGGGAAGCCGAGGTGCGCCAGCTTCAGATGATGAAGACGGGCGCGATCCTCACCTACTCGGTGGAGGCAGGCGCAATCCTCGCCAAGGCTGACGAAAAGGCCCGCCGGAGCCTCGTCGAATACGGGCGCGCCCTGGGGGCGGCGTTCCAGGTGGCGGACGATATCCTCGACCGCGAGGCCTCCGCGGAGGCGCTCGGCAAGCGCACCGGCAAGGATCAGGAGAAGGGCAAGGCCACGCTGGTCGACCTGCTCGGGATGGACGGTGCGAAGCGCGAGTGCCGCCAGCTCGTCGACAGGGCGGATGCGGCGCTCGCCGGCTTCGGAGACGAGGCGCAGACCCTGCGCGATGCCGTGCGCTTCGTGGTCGAGCGCGAGGTTTAGAGCATCGAGGTTTAAGCTATCGAGGTTTAAGCTCTTGCCGCCTCGCGCCGCCCGAGCCGGCGCGGCAGCTTCATCTCGCTCACGATGACGCCCGCGACGATCAGTGCCGCTCCGATGAGGGCGGCGGCGGGCAGGCGCTCGCCGTAGACGCGCCCGACGATTCCCGCCCAGACCGGCTCGCCCGCGTAGATCACCGTCGCGCGGGTCGGGGAGACCGTCTTCTGGGCCCAGTTCATCGCGAGCTGGATGCCAGCGCTCGCAAGGCCGAGGCCGACCGCGCTGAGGACGAGAAGCCACGAGGGTCCGGGCAGCGGCTCTCCGAGCGGCGCCATGAAACCCAGCGCGAGGCACGCGGTGACGGTGAGCTGCACCACCGTGACCCGGCGCGCATCGACCTTCCCGGCAAAGCCGCCGATGAGAATGATCTCGGCCGAGATCGCAACGGCGCAGAGAAGCGTGACCAGTTCTCCGAGGCCGAAGCCGATGGCGGTTCCGTCCGGGCCCGCGAGCAGGGCGAGCCCGATGAACGCGAAGGTGATTCCCGTCCAGGCCATGATGCTCGGCGGCTTTTTCAGCACCAGCCATTGCAGGAGGGGCACGATGGGTACGTAGAGCGCCGTGATGAAGGCCGATTTGCTGCTGGGGATATATTGCAGCCCATAGGTTTGAAGCGTGTAGCCGAGGAAGATCGCGAGGCCGATCATCGCGCCCGCCCTGACCTCCAGCCATGTCAGACCGCGCAGCACGGGCGCCGCGACGAGCGCCATCGCGAGAGCCGCCGTGCCGAAGCGAAGCCCCACGAAGAACAGCGGACCGCTGACGCTCAGCGCGTTCTGGACCACCAGGAAGGTCGCGCCCCAGATGATCGTGACGAACACCAGCACCGCCTCGCTGCGGCTCAACGAGAGGGACGAGACGGAACGGGAAGGGACGGCGCTCAAGACAGGCTCCTCGACAGACCCGCGTCGGTAGGAGCAATCGAGCGGTCGGTCAAGGCAGGCCGCGACCGCGGCGGCCGTCAGCGTGCTGCCGTGGACACCCAGAAGGACAGCTTGAGGCGGCCCGGCCGGGTCGGATGCGGGAAGCTGCCGCCCCAAACGCCCCCATTGGCGAGGATCACCTTGCGCGAGCCCTCGTTGTCGTCGTCGCAGGTGATCTGGACGCGGGCGAAGCCCTCGTCCCGGGCGACGGTTAGGATCCGGCGCAGGGCCTGCGTGGCGTAGCCGCGCCGCTGTTTCCAGGGGACGATGGAATAGCCGACATGGCCGTAGGCCGACGGGGCCAGCGCGGCGACGCCGCGTTCGAAGCGGAAGTTGATGCGCCCGCAGAATTCGCCGTCGCTGATCCAGAATTCATGCGCGGGCAGCCGCGGCACTTCGCTGCCGTCGGGTCGGCGGACCGTCGGGCTGTTGTAGAGCTCGTCCAGGAAGCGGGCGGGATCCGCTCTGAGCGCCGCCAGCTGCTCCCGGCCGTTATCGTGGTCCGAATTCGGCGACCAGCCCCTCGCAAGGGCCTGCTCATAGGCAGGCAGCCATGCGAGGCTCGGGCGAAGGAGAGCGATACTCATCTCTTACAAGGCGATTCCCTACACGGTGACCTGGGTTCCCACCTCCACCACGCGTCCGGTGGGAATCTGGAAGAAGTCCGTCGCATCGCTCGCGGATTTCGCAAGGCTGATGAATACCTTGTCCTGCCAGAGCGGCATGCCCGACTGGCTGGCCGGCCGGATCGAGCGCCGCGACAGGAAGAACGATGTCGCCATGATGTCGAACTTGAAGCCCTGCTTGCGCAGGATGGCGAGCCCGCGCGGGATGTTGGGGGTCTCCATGTAGCCGTAGCTCAGGCGGATCCGCCAGAACGAGTCGCCCACATGCTCCAGGAAGACGCGGTCCTCGTCCTCCACACGGGGAATGTCCTCGCTGCGGACGGTCAGGATCACGTTCTTTTCGTGCAGCACCTTGTTGTGCTTGAGGTTGTGCAGGAGGGCGGCCGGCGCCGTGTCCGGATCGCTCGTCAGGAAGACGGCGGTGCCCTTCACCCGGTGCGGCGGGCTCTTTTCAAGCATCTGCACGAGTTCGAGGAGCGGCACGTCGACCTTGCGGGTCTTCTCGAAGAGAATGTTCGTGCCCTTCACCCAGGTCCACATCAGGGTGATGAGGGCGGAGGCCAGGAGGACCGGCACGTAGCCGCCGGTGAACAGCTTCAGCAGATTGGCGCCGAAGAAGGCCAGATCGATGAACAGGAAGGGCAGCATCACGGCGAGCGTCAGTCCGAGCGACCAGCGCCAGCCTTTCCAGATCACGATGATGGCCAGGATCGCATCGACCGACATGGAGCCGAACACCGACACGCCGTAAGCGTGGGACAGATTGCTCGACGAGCCGAAGATCAGGACGAGCACGATCACGCCGAACAGGAGCAGCCAATTGACCCGGGGCAGATAGATCTGGCCCTGATGGGTCGCGGACGTGAAGCGGATCTCGAGACGCGGCAGAAGGCCGAGCTGGATCGCCTGCCGGGTCAGCGAGAAGGCCCCCGTGATGACGGCCTGGCTGGCGATGATCGTCGCGAGGGTCGCCAGGATGATCATGGGAACGAGCGCCCAGTCCGGCACGAGATGGAACAGTGGCGATTCCGCTTTCTCGGGATGGGAGAGCACGAGCGCGCCCTGCCCGAAATAGTTGATCACCAGCGCCGGGAAGATGATGTAGAGCCAGGCGCTGCGGATCGGCTTGGCGCCGAAATGACCGAGATCGGCATAGAGCGCCTCGGCTCCCGTAACGGCCAGGCAGACGGCACCGAGAACCGCCAGGGACACGCCCGGGTGGTTGACGAAGAACATGAGGCCGTGGAGCGGGTTGATCGCCGTCAGGACCGTCGGGTCGTCGGCGATGTGCATGGCCCCTGCGACGGCGAGCGCCAGGAACCAGACCAGCATGATCGGGCCGAAGAAGGACGCGACCCGCCCGGTCCCACGGCTCTGGACGACGAAGAGCGCGGCCAGGATGGTGAGCGTGATCGGCACCACGAAGGATTGGAGGTCGGGCGCGACGAGCTTCAAGCCCTCAACGGCCGAGAGAACCGAGATGGCGGGCGTCAGGACGGCGTCGCCGTAGAAGAGGCCGGCCCCCATGATCCCGAGAGCCAGCACGAGGCCGCCCCTCTGCCGGACGGCGCGCTGTGCCAGGGCGACGAGAGTCAGGGTTCCGCCTTCGCCCTTGTTGTCGGCCCGCAGGAGGATGACGACATACTTGACCGTCACGACCAGCACCAGAGACCAGAGGATCAGCGACAGGACGCCAAGGATGATGCCACGGGTCACGGGCCCGCCCGCGGCGGCGGCGGCGACGGATTCCTTGAAGGCGTAAAGCGGACTCGTGCCGATATCGCCGAAAACCACGCCGATGGCGCCGAGCATGAGCGGCCAGAAACCGACATGGACGTGGTTTTCGGGAAGGGTGGTCTCCGGGACTGCGGAGTCGGCACGTCCTGGAGCGACGGCTTGCTGTTCTGCCATGGGTGCTTTTCGTTGCGGATATGCCCGCGGACGGCCCTTTGTTGAAACACTCTGCCAAACGACGAAGGGCGGCCCCTTCTTCGAGCACCGGACCCGAAAGAGAGTTCCACCTTCGGGATCGATCCGATGCTCCTCTCCTCGGCAAGCGCATCGTTCGGGCGGAAAACCGGATCCGCTTTGTCCGCACGATGCGCTAGCGAGCGCAGTGGCCGTCATTGCCGGCGCGGCGGCTCTCTAGCATATCGCGCCTGAGCTTAAAACGGAATTTCGCTGGAGGTTCCCTCAAGGTCCCTGACCGCGCCCGACACCCTCATTCGGCGGCGTCGCGCCCCGCCTGGCCGTAGGTCTTCTCGATATAATCGAGCACGATCGCGTGGAAGTCCTGTGCCAGGGTCGGACCGCGCAGCGTCATTGCCTTCTTGCCGTCGATGAAGACGGGGGCCGCCGGCTGCTCGCCCGTGCCGGGCAGGGAAATGCCGATATTCGCATGTTTCGACTCGCCGGGGCCGTTCACGATGCAGCCCATGACGGCCACGTTGAGGTTCTCGACCCCAGGGTAGGTGCGCCGCCATTCGGGCATGGAGGTGGAGATCCAGGTCTGGATGTCACGCGCCAGTTCCTGGAAGACGGACGAGGTGGTGCGCCCGCAGCCCGGGCAAGCGGCGACGAGGGGCACAAAGGTGCGAAAGCCCATGGTCTGGAGCAGTTCCTGCGCCGTCTTCACCTCGAGGGTGCGATCACCGCCTGGTTCCGGCGTAAGGGAGTAGCGGATCGTGTCGCCGATGCCCTGCTGGAGCAGGATGCCGATGGCCGCCGAGGAGGCAACGATGCCCTTGGTGCCCATGCCCGCTTCGGTCAGGCCCAGATGGATGGCATAATCGGAGCGGCGCGCGAGCTCCTGGTAGACCGCGATCAGGTCCTGCACGGCCGAGACCTTGGCCGACAGGATGATGCGGTCTTTGCCCAAGCCGATCTCCTCGGCGCGGACGGCGGACAGGAGGGCGGACTGGACCATGGCTTCGCGCGTCACCCAGCGCATGTCGCGCGGGTTCGCGGAGGCCGCGTTCTCGTTCATCAGATGGGTGAGGAGCTCCTGGTCGAGGGAGCCCCAGTTGGCGCCGATGCGCACGGCCTTGCCGTACCGGATCGCCATTTCGACGATGGCCGCGAACTGCCGGTCCTTCTTTTCCTTGAAGCCGACATTGCCCGGGTTGATGCGGTACTTATCGAGCGCTTCCGCGCAGGCCGGGTGATCGGCCAGGAGCTGGTGCCCGATATAGTGGAAATCGCCCACGAGCGGGACGTCAACGCCGAGCCGGTCGAGCCGCTCGCGGATCTTCGGCACCGCGGCCGCGGCCTCGTCCCGGTCGACGGTGATACGCACCAGTTCGGACCCGGCCCGGGCGAGCGCCGCCACCTGGGCGACCGTGGCGTCCACATCCGCCGTGTCCGTGTTGGTCATCGACTGGACCACGATCGGCGCGCCGCCGCCAACCGTGACGGAACCGACGCGGACGCCCACCGTCCGGTGGCGCGGAGCGGGACCCGCGAGGCTTTCGGGGGAGGCGGCTTCGGGGGAAGGGGACATCATCGACATGCTGCGATCCACGGCGGCCGGTGGGTTCAAGGCCATCGCCGTTTAGCTGATGCCAAAAGCCCGTCCCGTCAAGCGCGGCATGCTCGACCGGGAGACCTGCGTGTGTCACGCGCGATGTGCCTTCCTCTCGAAGGCGCATCGTTTGAGCGGACCCGAAAGGGCCACGTTCGTGAAAACCGGGTCCACTTTTCGCTCCCGCGGCCCGCTGGGTCCGCACGATGCTCCCTTCTTGGAAAGAGCGCATCGTTTGTGCGGAAAACCGGGTCCACTTTTCCGCACGATGCGCTAGCAATGGGCGCAGCGGCCCGTGATCTCCAGAATGCCCAGGGCCGGCGTGAACATGAGACCGTCCTGCAGCTTCGACAGCGCGTCCGAGAATTCCGGTGAAGCGGCTTCGTTCACGTCGCCGCAGCTCTCGCAGATGAGGAAGGCGGTAGGCCCGCAATCCTTGGAGGCGTGGTCGCTGGCGATATACGCATTGAGGCTGGCCAGCCGGTGGGCCAGTCCCTGCTCGATCAGGAAATCCAGGGCCCGGTAGATCGTGATCGGGGCGATACGGCGGCCCTGGGGGGCGAGGCTGTCGGCCAGATCGTAGGCGCCGACGGGCCTCTGGGCGCGATGAAGGGCTTCGAGAACCCTGCGGCGGATGGGAGTCAGGCGAACCCCATTGGCCCGGCACAGCTCTTCCGCGCGAGCGAGGGTCTTCGCAACCCTGGCCGGTTGCTGAATGAGCCGGGGACGATGAAACGGCTGATAATGAATGGCGGGCTGAGACATCATGATGACCCTGGATTTTTTTTAAATAAAACGAACGTGATCGAAGTGCTGAGGCGCGTGGGAAGGCTCGACTACCGCCTTTCCCGCCAGAATCGTTAGGTTATAAAGATGCCTTTTTGAGGGCACGAAGAAGCCGGACGAAAGAGCCTCGCAACAGGCGTGAGCGCTCCGTTACGCCGGCTTGAATTCGAACACGCTGGTCTTCTTGATCTCGGCGTCTTCGAGGGTGCGCGTCACCGGAACCTCGTAGACCTGGAGCCGGTTCAGTCGGTCCGCAGGAAGATAGCTGCGCCCGGGATCGCCGATGAGGACGGCAGCGCCTCTCCGGCTGAGGTCGAACAGCCAGTCCGTCACACGGGCGGCGAGATCGCGCTCGTAGCAGATGTCGCCGGCCAGGACCGTGTCCCACCCCCGGTCCTGGCCGATAAGATCGCCCCGAACGGGCGTCACCGCGACGCCGTTCGCCGCCGCATTCAGCTCGATTGCCGCAATGGCGAAGCCGTCGATATCGCAGGCCGCGACCTCGGCCGCGCCCGCTTTCATGGCCGCGATAGCCACGAGACCGGAGCCCGAGGCGAAATCGAGGACGTACCGTCCGCGGACGGTATCGGGATGATCGAGGATATAACGGGCGAGCGCCTGGCCGCCGGCCCAGGCGAAGGCCCAGAAGGGGGGAGGCAGGCCGATCTCGCCCAGTTCCTCCTCCGTGCGCTGCCACAGCTCCGTCGCCTCGTCGGCCACGTGCAGCGAGATTTCCGGTGCATGGGGCACCGGCAGAAGCCGCGTCTCGGCGCGAATGAAGGCTTTGGGATCGGTGATCATGAGCCCAGCATGGAAGCGTAAAGCCGCTTGACGTCGTCCATGACATTCCTCTCCGTGAAGCCGTCGAGGATCCGGGCGCGTCCCGCCGCACCCATGCGCGCCACCCGCCCCCGGTCGGCGGAAAGGACCGCCAGCGCATCCGCGAGAGCCCCGGCATCGCCGGGCGGCACGAGAAGGCCTTCCACGTCGTCACGGACGAGGGCGCGACAGCCGGGGACATCCGTGGTGACGATGGCCCGGCCGCAGGCGGCCGCTTCCAGGAGCGTTCGCGGGAGTCCCTCGCCGCCTCTGGAGGGAAGGCAGGCCACGTGATGGTCGCGCCAGATGGCGGCGACGTCCCGGGTCGTGCCGTGCCAGGAGATCCCCGGTTCCGCTCCCCAGGCCTTCAGGGTCTCTTCCGGAATGGCCTTCGGGTTCGAGGGATCGGGGGCGCCGTAGAGGGAGAGTTCGATTGGGGCTCCTTTGCCCCGGGCCGCACGCACGGCCTCGACGGCGAGGTCCACCCCCTTCGACCAGAGCATGCGGGCGACAAGCGCGACCTTCAGCGGCGGCTGCGCGGGAAGGGGCGAGGGGCCGAACGTCCCGGGGTCGATGCCGGCTCCGCCGACGATGGTGATCTTCGGGGCTGTGGGGTCGAGACCGAGAAGACGGGGATCGTCGGCATTCTCGAAGAGATAGCGGGTCTTCGTGGTTTCGAGGCCGCGAACCAGGAGCCGTATCGCACGCTGCGAAAGGCGCCCCAGCCGATCCGTCCGCGCTCCCAGGAAGCCGAGGCCGGTCAACGCATAGACCCGGCGGCTGACGCCGGCGAGAGCGGCGGCGAAGCCGCCCACCAGAATGCTTCTGAGCGCGATGCAGTGAACGATGTCGGCCTTCTCGTCCCTCAGGATCGCGGCGAGCTGCCCGGCGGCATAGCCCGCCGTCATCGGATTGACGCTGCGCCGTTCGACCTGCAGCGGGATCACCCGCGTGCCGGTGGCTTCGATGGCCTCGCGGTGCGCGCGCACGCGGGTGACGACGGCCACGTCAAGCCCCAGCTCGCGCGCGGCGCGGGCCATGGGGAGGAAATGAGACGCGAAGAACCAGTCCTCGGTGACGATGAAGACGAGCTTGCGGCCTGCGGGATCGGGACGATCGGACGACAAGGGAAACCTTGGAAGAGAAACCTGGAATGGTGCAGCAGGGCCGTTCTAGAGCATCGGACCCAAAAGTGGAATCCGCTTTTGGGCTTGAATCCGATGCTCCCACTATAGAGCAGCGCATCGTGCGAAAAACCGGGTCCACTTTTTCGCACGATGCGCTAGCGGTCCGGCCCCTGAAGGGAACCACTCATTTCCCCCGTCCGTTCCACTCCGCCCGGAAAGGAGGCGTGAATGAATGAGTGGTTGCCGACGATTCTGGCGACGGTTGCGGGAATTCTGTCCACGGCAAGCTTCGTTCCGCAGGTGCTGAAGGCTTGGCGGGAGCGCGACACGGCCGCAATCTCGAAGCGCATGTATCTGGTGACGGTAACCGCCTTCACCCTGTGGTCGGTCTACGGTTTTCTGATCGGGGCCATGCCACTCATCGTCTTCAATCTGCTGAGCCTAGGCTTAAGCGGCACCATCCTGTTCCTGAAGATCCGCAACGAGCGCCAGAAGACCGGCCGCCAGAAGACCGGGAGCCAGAACACCGGGAGCCAAGTGACGCGGACGGGCAAGTCTGCCGCAGTCGCCGAGAAGGAACCCGGCATGGCGCAGTCCGGTTGACCCCCTGCTTCAAAGCAAGGCAAGACATGCTGCTCGATCCGCCGTCCTCCGCCGATTCCATCGTCGATCCGCGCGACGCCGCCGAAACGGCGGGGCTCACCTACGTCTCCGACGAGGAGCCGGGGATCCGGCGCAAGAGATCCGGGAAGGGGTTCACCTATCTGCGCCCCGACGGCAAGAAAGTGGAGGATCGGGCCACTCTCGACCGCATCAAGTCTCTCGCGATTCCTCCCGCCTATACGGATGTGTGGATCTGCCCCAGGGCCAACGGCCACATCCAGGCGACAGGCCGCGACGCGAAGGGGCGCAAGCAATATCGCTACCACGCCGCTTTCCGCGAGGCGCGGGAGAGCACGAAATACGAGCACATGCTCGAATTCGCGCGCGGCCTGCCGGCCATCCGCAGGACCATCGACGAGCACATGAGCCGGCGCGGCCTGCCACGCGAGAAGGTGCTGGCGACAGTGGTGCATCTGCTCGAGACCACGCTGATCCGTGTCGGCAACGAGGATTACGCGAAGCAGAACAAGAGCTATGGCCTCACGACGTTGCGCGATCCCCATGTAAAGGTGGAGGGCAGCGAGCTGCGCTTCCAGTTCAAAGGCAAGAGCGGCAAGATCTGGAAGCTGCAGGTCAAGGATCGCCGCATTGCCAAGATCGTGAAGGCCTGCCAGGATCTGTCGGGTCAGGATCTCTTCCAGTATCTCGATGACGACGGCGAGCACCAGTCGGTCACGTCCTCGGACGTGAACGCCTATCTGAAGGAGATCACCGGGCGCGACATCACCGCCAAGGATTTCCGCACCTGGGCCGGAACGGTTCTTGCCGCCCTCGCCTTGTCCGAGTTCGAGCAGTTCGACAGCGAGGCCAGGGCGAAGAAGAACATCCGCGCCGCCATCGAGCAGGTTTCTGCGCGCCTGGGCAACACGCCGACCATCTGCCGCAAGTGCTATGTGCATCCCGAGGTGTTCTCCTGCTATCTCAAGGGCGAATTGCTGCTCGAGATCAAGGGGAGGGTCGAAGCCGAGCTGCGCGAGGACCTGCCCTCGCTCCGGCCCGAAGAGGCCGCGGTGCTGAGCCTGCTGCAGGAGCGGCTCTCCGAGGAGATCGGGCGGCAGACGGAAAAGCCGGCCGAAAAGCCCGAAAGGGGCCGGCGCTCTTCGACGGGCCGGAAACAGGCCGGAAGCCGGCCGGAGCTGCCGGCGTGACACCTTGACCCGAGCGCGGTCCCATGCTGCATCTCCCCGGCGCAGGAGCCGAGGGATGAGATGGGCCGCTCGATCGTAACGCTGACGTCGCTCGCGATCATGCTGGCCGGATCGGCTGGCGCTGCGCGCCTGGCCGCGCAGGAGCCGAGCTGGGTCGAGGTGAAATGCGCCCGCTACAAAAAAGCCTGGAGCGAGGCCCTCGACCGGACGAAGGCAAAGGGCCTGGGACGGGAGTTTCTCGAACGGCACGATGCTTTTCTGGCGTCCGGCTGTACGACGAAGGCGAACGTCTGCCCACGTTCCGACGAGGAGATGGCGGTCGCGAACATGATGGTCGTCGCCGCCATGAATGCCGGAACGGCAAGCACTTTCCCTCCCTTCGCCTGCAGCAAGGATTAGAGCATCGGACGTGAAAAGTGGATTTGATCTTTTGGGATTGGATCCGATGCTCCCATCTTGGAAAGAGCGCATCGTTCTGGCGAAAAACCGGAGCCACTTTCTCGCACGATGCTCTAGCTGCTGCCTGCGCCGTCTCGAACATTTTCCTCGGCTCTGGCGTTAGGCTTTCGCTTCATCCCGCCAGCGAGGCTTTCCCATGCGCATTCATCATCTCAATTGCGGCTGCATGTGTCCGGTCGGAGGACGACTTTGGGATGGGGTGAGCCGGGGAATGACCGGGCAGCTCGTGTGCCATTGCCAGTTGGTCGAAACGGACGGCCACGGGCTGGTCCTCGTCGATACCGGCTTCGGATCCCGCGATGTGGACGACCCTTACGGGCGCATGAGCCCGTTGTTCGTCAACATGAACCGGATCCAGCTCGATCATCGCTACACGGCACTGGAGCAGGTAAGGAACTTGGGCTTTTCGCCACGGGACGTTCGCCATATCGTTCTGACGCACCTCGATTTCGACCATGCGGGCGGGCTCGAGGATTTTCCCGAGGCGAGGGTTCACGTGCTGCGCGCGGAGGCGGAGGAGGCGGAGGTCCGCCAAGGCTTCATCCATCGGCGGCGCTACCGCCCGGAGCAATGGGACGAGGTGCGCGACTGGCGCTTCTACGATCCGTCGGGCGAGAACTGGTTCGGCTTCAATTCCGTGCGCGATCTCGACGGCCTTCCGCCCGAGATCCTGATGGTTCCGCTGCCCGGCCACACGATGGGACATGCGGGGATCGCCATCGATACGCCGGAAGGCTGGCTTCTCAATGCGGGCGACGCCTATTTCTACCGTCACGAAATGGATGAGGAGCCGTCCTGCACGCCGGGCCTTCTCGCCTATCAGACGCTGATGGAAGAGAACCGGGCCATGCGCCTGCGCAACCAGGAACGCTTGCGGGACCTGGCGAACGACCCTTCCACCAACGTGCGGATCTTCTGCAGCCATGATCCGGTCGAACTGGAGGCCCTGCAGCGCCTCAGCACCGGGTGGCGGCCGCTTTACGCGGAATCTGTTCCGATTCCTCGCTACTCCTAGGACCGGAGCCTCTGGTCCCGTGCGGCCCGCGCCCTAAAAGCCAAGGCTGGACGGCGGCGCATCGTCCGATGTCCCGCCCGGGAGAGACGCGTCGGACGGATCCTGAAACGTGGCTTCCACTTTCGGGGCGATGCTTGAGAGGGAGGCGGTATGGAACTCGATGCCCTGATACTGTCGCGCATCCAATTTGCGTTCACGATCTCGTTCCACATCATCTTTCCGGCCTTCACCATCGGCCTTGCGAGCTGGCTCGCCGCGCTCGAATTCAACTGGCTGCGTACGAAGAACCCGCTTTACCGCAATCTCTTCCGGTTCTGGGTCAAGGTCTTCGCCGTATCCTTCGGCCTCGGCGTCGTGTCGGGCATCGTCATGAGCTACCAGTTCGGCACCAACTGGTCGCGCTTCTCCGAGTTCACCGGCAATGTGCTGGGTCCCGTCATCGCCTACGAGGTCATCACGGCCTTCTTCCTGGAAGCGGCCTTTCTCGGCATCATGCTCTTCGGTTGGGAGAGAGTGGGCGACCGGCTGCATTTCTTCGCCACCTGCATGGTCGCCCTGGGAACCTTGATTTCCGCCTTCTGGATTCTCTCCGCCAACTCCTGGATGCAGACGCCGGCAGGCTTCGCCATCGAGAACGGCAAGGCGGTGCCGGTCGACTGGTTCAAAGTCGTCTTCAACCCGTCCTTTCCCTTGCGTTACGCGCATATGGTGATGGGCTGCTACATCACCACCGCTTTCGCGGTCGCCGGCATGTCGGCGTGGATGCTCCTTCGCCACCGGCACGACGCGCCGGAAGCCAAGCTCGCGGCTTCCCGACGCTCCCTATCGATGGCCTTGTGGTTCGCGGCCATCTTCGTGCCCGTCCAGATCGTGATCGGTGACCTTCATGGATTGGGGGTGCTGGAATATCAGCCGACGAAACTCGCGGCGATCGAAGGCAATTGGGAGCGAATGTCCAACATGCCGCTGCGCCTTTTCGCCATTCCCGACGAGGGGGCTGAAACCAATTATTACGAGATCGGCATTCCGAAGATCGGCAGCTGGGTTCTGACCCATGCCTATGACGGCGTCGTGCCGGGCCTCAAGGAGGTGCCACGGGAGAACCGGCCGCCGGTCTGGCCCGTCTTCTTCTCGTTCCGCATCATGGTTGGCTTGGGCTTCGCCATGCTCGGGATCGGGTTGTGGAGCCTGTATCTGCGCTGGAAGGGAACGCTGTTCACCGACAGAATCTTCCTCACCGCCACGATGCTCATGACGCCCTCAGGCTTCGGTGCGGTGCTGTTCGGCTGGTTCACGGCGGAAATCGGCCGCCAGCCTTACGTGGTCTACGGGCTGATGCGCACCGCCGATGCGGTTTCACCCGTCGCGGCGGGAGCGGTGACGGCGTCGCTCCTCACCTTCTTCGTCGTCTATGCCTTCATCTTCGGGTTCGGTTCCTACTATCTCGCCAAGCTTTTGCGGCGTGGGCCCGATCCCGCCGAGGACATTCGCGGCGACGATCTCCGCAAGAAGCCGAAGCGTCCGTTCTCCGCATCGGACGAAGGGATCGAGGGCAGGTCCGGCCATCGGGCCCAGCCGGCGGAATAGGAGGCGCGAGCATGTTCGGCTTTGGCAATGAACACGAGGGTCTCGCCTTCTGGCTGCCGCTGATCTGGGCCGGGTTGATCGCGCTGGCCGTGGCGATGTATGTGATCGTCGACGGGTTCGACCTCGGGGTCGGAATCCTGTTCAAGGCGGCCCGCAGCGAGAACTGGCGCGACCGGATGATGGTCTCCGTGGCTCCGATCTGGGACGGCAACGAAACCTGGCTCATTCTCGGCGGAGGCGGCCTCTTCGCCGTGTTCCACATCGCTTATGCGGTGCTCATGCCCGCGCTCTACGTGCCGATCATTCTCATGCTGATCGCCCTGATCTTTCGCGGCGTGGCCTTCGAGTTCCGCTTCAAGGCCGATCGCTCGAAATTCCTCTGGGACAACGCGTTCTTCTTCGGCTCGCTGCTGGCGACTTTCTTCCAGGGCATGGTGCTGGGCGCCTTCGTGCAGGGCTTTGCCAATGACGGGCGCCAGTTCACCGGCGGCACCTTCGACTTCCTCACGCCCTTCAGCGTCGTCACGGGCCTCGGCCTCATCTGCGGCTACGGCCTTCTCGGCGCGACCTGGTGCGTGATGAAGACCACGGGCGAGCTCGAAATCTGGGCGCGGCGCATGGCGGTGCGTTTCCTGGGAGCGACGGTCCTCGCCATGGCGGTCGTGTCCGTCTGGGTCCCGTTCCTCGGGCGGCAGATCGAGATGCGCTGGTTCTCCTGGCCCCATGTCGCCTTCGTGGCGCCGGTTCCGCTGATTACCGGCTATGTGGCCTACCGCCTGCTCCGCGATCTGGACGAAGGGCGCCCCTATCGGCCGTTCTTCCTCGCCGTCGGCCTCTTCCTGCTGGGCTATCTCGGGCTGGGCATCAGTCTGTTCCCGTACATCGTGCCGCCGAACCTGACGATCTGGGATACGGCCAACACCGTTCATTCCCAGCTCTTCGCGCTCGTGGGCTTCGCCATCGTGATGCCGATCACCTTCGCGTACACGGCTTATGCCTATTACGTGTTCCGAGGGAAGGTGGCCGATGACGTCCGGGGCGGCTACGGGTACTAGCGCATCGTGCGAAACAGTGGATCCGGTTTTTCGCCCGAACGATGCGCTCTTTCCAAGGAGGGAGCATCGGATTCGATCCCAAAAGTGGATTCCACTTTTGGGTCCGATGCTCTAGCGATGACGGCGGACACGCACCGCCCGCCCGGAGGGCGCCTGAAGCGCCTCACGTGGTTCGTGCTGATCTATCTCGCGAGTCTCGCGGCTTTCACCGCCCTGGTCTACGGGTTGAAGCTCGTCATCCCGCGATAAAGGCGGCCGGGATCAAGTCGCACACATCTCCATCGGGGCTGCGATGCTGCTCGTGTGAGAGACCTTCAGCCCTGCCATAATCTGGCCTTCGATCCGGGTGAGAAGGTCCTGAAGAACAGGACTTAGAGCATCGGACCCCAAGTGGACTTGCACTTTTGGGATCAATTCGATGCTCAAACTATAGAACAGCGCATCGCTTGCTGCGAAAAGCCGGGTCTACTGTTTCGCACGATGTGCTAGCGCCAAGGTTCCGAAGGGTGACCACACCCTCTCCGCCACCTTCGGAATCTCCCCGTGAAGGGAAACAGAGGCGCTATCGGGCGTGTTCATAATGCGACCTCATTTCTGGGTCACAGACCGCGCATTGTATTAACGAAGAGTTATTTTCGAACGGGAGGGGGCATTACGTTCCCCTCCAAATAGAGGGCAAGACTACGCCTTCTGAAAATTTGACGACACTTTTAGTTGACAATTGCGTATGAAATAGGGTTACAAGTTAGATGGCGTAACGGAAGCGCCGACTTTGGGGGCCTCTCGCTATCCTTAAGAGCACCACGAAGGCAGGGAAATCGAATTCGGACCTGCTAGGATGCTCTTATGGTCCAAAGCCCGACATCGAAGTTGTCGCAAGACAGCGGGTCGTTTGATAGGATATAACCTGTCGATCAATCCGCTGAACTGAACGGTGTGCCGCGCAGCCGGACCATCGATGGAAAGAGATAATGAAGCAAACATCGAGAAATCGGGAAGAGAGCACGGAAGTCCAAGACGCTCTGAAATCGTGCCTGCCTTCCTTTACGAACGTCGCCATTTTCTCGGCGGTCGTGAACATCCTGGCGCTGACCGGTTCGATTTACATGCTCCAGGTCTACGACCGGGTCCTGTCGAGCCGGAGCATTCCGACCCTGATCGGGCTTTCGCTGATCACCCTGGCGGCTTTTGCCCTGTCCGGCGGTCTCGACATGCTGCGCGGCAGGATGCTCGCCCGCATCGGTGCCCGCTTCGACGAGATCCTCGCGCCTCGCGTCTTCGACCTGGTCGCCACCATGCCTCTGAAGGGAGCCAAGGCGTCCGAGAGCATGCAGCCGATCAGGGACGTGGATACGATCCGCGGCTTCCTGTCGAGCCTGGGCCCCACGGCTCTCTTCGACATGCCGTTCATGCCGATCTTCCTCATCGGCTGCTTCATGATCCATCCGTGGATCGGCGTCTTTTCCGTGATCGGCGGCGTGTGCATCATCATTCTGACGATCTACACGGACGCCAAGAGCAAGGAGCCGTCCTACGAGTTGACGAAGAGCGGCGCCGAACGGCACGCCCTGGCGGAAACCAGCCGCCGCAACGCGGAGGCGATCCGCGCCCTCGGCATGCTCGGCCATCTCGGCAAGCGCTATGACGAGGTGCATGTCCGCCACGTCAATGACGGCCTCGTCGCCAGCGAATCCTCGGCGGGCATCAGCGCCTTCGCCAAGGTGTTCCGCATGGCCCTGCAATCCGGCATTCTGGGCCTCGGCGCCCTCCTGGTGATCGAGGGGCAGATGTCCGGCGGCCTGATGATCGCGGGGTCGATCCTCATGTCCCGCGCCCTTGCGCCCATCGAAATCGCGGTGGCGAACTGGAAGGGCTTCACTGCCTCCCGCCAAGCCTATCGTCGCCTCCAGCACATCATGACCCTGGTTCCGGCGCAGGGCCAGCGCATGCCGCTGCCCGCCCCGAAGCAGGCCGTCTCGGTGGAGGAGGTCTATGTTTCGGCTCCGGGCGCCCAGCTCCCGATCGTGCAGGCGGCCTCCTTGAGGCTGCAGGCCGGCCAGGGCCTGGGCCTGATCGGGCCCAGCGCTTCCGGCAAATCGTCCTTGGCCCGCGCACTCGTCGGCGTCTGGCCCACCCTGCGCGGCGAGATCCGGCTCGACGGTGCCGCCCTCGACCAGTGGGAGCCCGACAATCTCGGGCGTCACATCGGCTATCTGCCGCAGGACGTGGAGCTGTTCGAGGGCACGGTAGCCGAGAACATCTCGCGCTTCCATCCGAATGCGAAGCCCGAGGACGTGATCGCGGCCGCGAAGGTGGCTGGCGCCCATGATCTGATTCTCAACCTGTCGGACGGCTACGATACGCGCATCGGCGAAGGCGGAGCCTCCCTGTCGGGCGGCCAGCGCCAGCGTGTCGCCCTGGCCCGGGCGCTCTACGGCGATCCTTTCCTCGTCGTGCTCGACGAGCCGAATGCCAGCCTCGACGGTGCGGGCGACGAAGCCCTGAACCAGGCAATCCTTGCTGTTCGGCAGCGCGGCGGCATCGTCATCGTCATCACCCATCGCCCGGCCGCTCTCGGGCAGGTCGACCAGGTCGCCATCATGGAAGAGGGCCGCATCAAGGCCATAGGCCCGCGGGACGAAGTTCTGCAGGGTGTGATGAAACGCAATATGACTCCGGCGCCAGCGCCCGCAGTGCGGGTGCAGCCGGCGCAGGCGCAGGCGGGCAACCTGCGGGAGGTTGGTTAAATGATCGTCATCCAGAAACCCCAGAAGCCTTCGTTGCACGAGAAGGTTCTGCGCCGGTCGAGCGTCGCGGGCCTGTCGATGATCGCCCTGTTCGCCGGTACGATCGGACTTTGGGCGGCAACCTCGACCCTGTCGGGCGCCGTCGTGGCCGGCGGCCAGTTCGTGGTCGACAGCAGCGTCAAGAAGATCCAGCATTCCACCGGCGGAATCGTCGGGGAGCTGAAGGTGAAGGACGGCGACCGCGTCAAGGCGGGCGACCTCCTCCTCCGCCTGGACGAGACCCTGACCCGCGCCAATCTTCTGGTGGTGTCCAAGCAGCTCGACGAGTTCATCGGGCGCCAGGCGCGCCTGGAGGCCGAGCGCGACGGCACGAACGAGGTCAAGACGCCGCAGGAATTCGCGGATCGCCTCGGCGAAGCCGCCGTCCAGAAGATCCTGGCCTCCGAGCGCACGCTCTTCGAGGCGCGCCGCGCCGCGCGCGACGCCCAGAAGGATCAGCTCAGGAAGCGCATCTCCCAGTCCCAGGACGAGATCACGGGCCTGAAGGCGCAGCAGGAGGCGAAGTCCCGCGAGGCCACTCTGATCAAGGAGGAGCTCGTCGGTGTCCGCGATCTCTATCAGAAGAACCTGGTGCAGCTCCCGCGCCTGAATGCGCTCGAGCGCGATGCCGCCAGCATCGAGGGGCAGCGCGGCCAGCTCATCGCCTCCGTGGCTCAGGCCGAAAGCCGGATCGCCGAAACCTCGTTCCAGATCATCCAGATCGACGAGCAGATGCGGGCGGAAGCGATGCAGGAGCTGCGCGATATCCAGAGCAAGATCGCCGAGTACAGCGAGCGGCGAGTGGCGGCTGAAGATCAGCTGAAACGCACCGATATCCGCGCGCCGAGCGACGGCTACGTCCACCAGCTCAATGTGCACACCATCGGGGGCGTCATCTCTCCGGCCGAGCCCGTCATGCTCATCGTTCCCACGAACGACAGGCTCGAGCTCGAGGCGAAGGTGCTTCCCAACGACATCGACCAGGTGAAGATGGGGCAGAAGGCGATCGTCAAGGTGCATGCTTCGAATGCGCGCATGATGCCCGACCTGCACGGTACGGTCAGCCGCATCTCGGCGGACGTGTCCCGCGACCAGCAATCGGGCGTGACGTTCTATACGATCCGCGTGGAGCTGCCTCAGGAGGAGATCTCTCGCCTCGAAGGCTTGCATCTCATCGCCGGCATGCAGGCCGAAGTCTTCGTCGAGGTCAACGAGCGCACGCCCCTGGAATACTTCTTCAAGCCCATGAAGGATCAGATCGCCCGCGCCTTCCGCGAGCACTAGCATCGCGTTTTCGCCTTCGCGCGACCAGGGAGCATCGGCCTGATTCGAAAGGAAAATTTCCTTTTCGAATCCCGAGTGCCGGATCACCTCGAAGGGGATCGTTCAGACCGCGCCAGGTCCATAAGGCCTGGCGCGGTTTTTTAATGCCCGGGTCACCGGACCCGGCCTCAAACCTGGAAAGTTCGTGACAGGAACCCATAACAGTGACGGGCGAGCCTCCAGGGCAGCGCCCGGACGGGGGCGGAACGTCGCAAAGGTTTCGACATTTCGCCCGCGCTCACTCGAAATGTCTTGGGTATCCTGAGGAAGCAGAGGTTTGAGGATTATTTTTCGCTTCGGCGGTATTGCGTTGCTTGTTGCGGCCATCGTCATCCTGGCCGTTCTCCCGTTCGCCACCTCCTTCGTCGAGCAATGGGCCCGGCGGGATGTGGAATTGCGGTCTCAGCTCGTCTTCAATTCGGCCCGGGATCAGGTCGCCGGTTTCCTGGCGCGCGACGATGAGGGAAGGCTTACGAATCTCTTCGAGCGAATCGCTTCCGACGAGCGGGTTCTCGCCATCGGCTATTGCGACGGGTCGGAACTGCGTTCGCCGACGCGGAACATGCCGCCGTCCTTCTCCTGCGAACAGGCGGCCCGGGGCGAAACCGTGAGCTTTTCCACCATCCGAAGCGACGGCCGCAACATCCTGGTCAGTTCGTTTCCGCTCACCGCCGCAGGACGCGAGGGGCACTTGGTGGTGCTGCATGATCTGAGCTACGCGGAACTTCGCGGTGGGGAGGCCCGGAACTACCTGTTCCTGGCTCTCGTCGGGGTCGCCTTCGGGGCGGCCGCCCTCGCGGCCCTGATCGCGGCCTTCATCATGCGCCGATGGCTCGCCTCCATCCGGCAGGCCCTGGACAATGCCCGCGCGGGCGCAGCAGGCCCGCCCGAGCGGGAGGACATCATTCCTCTCGGCCAAGAAATCCGGGACGTCCTGCAGGAGCTGGAATCCTCGCGCCGGACCATCGATGCGGCCCATACGGACTGGAGTCCCGAGACCCTGCGCGCGGCCCTCTCGAACGAGCTGTCGGGGTCCGAGGTGATCGTGGTCTCGAACCGCGAGCCCTACATTCACAACCGGACGGAAAACGGAGGGATCTCGCTGCAGATCCCGGCGAGCGGGCTCGTCTCCGCCCTGGAGCCGGTGGTGCGCGCCTGCGGCGGCACCTGGGTGGCCCATGGCAGCGGAACGGCCGATCGCGACACGGTGGATGCGAACGACCGGGTGCCGGTGCCGCCCTCCCAGCCCACCTACACGCTGCGCCGGGTCTGGCTGACCGACGAGGAGCAGGACGGCTATTATTACGGCGCCGCCAATGAGGGGCTCTGGCCGCTCTGTCACATCGCCTTCGTGCGGCCGGTCTTCCGCGAACAGGACTGGCAGTATTACCGCTCCGTCAACGAGAAGTTCGCCGATGCCATCGTGGCGGAGGCCAAGCGCGAAGACCCGATCATTCTGGTGCAGGATTATCATTTCGCCCTTTTGCCGCGCATGATCCGCAACCGGCTGCCGCAGGCGACCATCGTGACCTTCTGGCACATTCCCTGGCCGAACGCGGAAACCTTCGGCATCTGCCCGTGGCGCGAGGAAATCATCGACGGCCTGCTCGGCTCGTCGATCCTCGGCTTCCACACGCAGGCCCATTGCAACAACTTCATGGATGCGGTGGATTCTTACGTGGAAAGCCGCATCAACCGGGAAAACGACTCGATCACCTTCGGCGGCGAGGAAACCCTGATCCGTCCCTATCCCATTTCCATCGAGTGGCCCCCGACCGCCCTGGAGGGCCAGAAGCCCGTCGAGGAATGCCGTCGGGCCGTGCGCGAGCGGCTGGGGCTTCCCTTGGACATGCGCATCGGCGTCGGCATCGAACGGTTCGATTACACCAAGGGCATTCTCGACCGGATGCAGGCGATCGATGCGCTGCTGACCGAGCATCCCGAATGGCGGGGCCGTTTCTCCTTCGTCCAGGTGGCGGCTCCCACCCGCAGCAAGCTCGCGAATTACCGGCAGCTGCAGGAGGAGGCCGAGGCGCTCGCGCGGGACATCAACGAGCGGCATGGCGACAACGGCTACGAGCCGATCAAGCTCCTCATCCGGCATCACGAGCCCAACGAGGTGTTCGAGCTGTTCAGGTCGGCCGACCTCTGCATCGTGTCGAGCCTCCACGACGGCATGAATCTCGTGGCCAAGGAATTCGTGGCGGCACGTGACGACGAGGAGGGCGTCCTGATCCTGTCCGCCTTCGCCGGCGCATCGCGCGAATTGTCGGAAGCGCTGATCGTGAACCCCTACAACGCCCATGCCATGGGTGAGGCCATCAACCGCGCGCTCACGATGCCCCAGACGGAGCAGCGCGAGCGGATGCGCCTGATGCGCGACCAGGTGAAGGAGCGCAACGTCTATCGCTGGGCCGGGCAGATGCTGCTCGCTGCGTCCCGCCTGCGCAAGCGGCAGAGAATCCGGCGATTGATCGCAGCAGGCAGAAACCGGGCCGTCGCCCATGTATGACATCCCCGTTCAGACTTCCCGCGAGGAGGGGGCCTATGCTCTCTTTCTCGATTTCGACGGAACGCTCGTGGACATCGTGGACCGTCCGGAGGCGGTCGTGGTGGACCCGGCGCTGCCCGGCACTCTTCTGCGTCTTCAGGAGAGGCTCGGTGGCGCGCTCGCCATCGTCAGCGGCCGGCCCATCGCGTTTCTCGACCGGCACTTCCAGCCTCGTCGCTTCGACATGGCGGGATTGCACGGCCTCGAACAGCGCATCGCGGGCGAGCTTCATCTGTGTGAGCCGGACGAGCACCCCCAGTTGCGCCGGATGATCGGTCGCTTGACGGACGTGGTCGCCGGCAAGACCGGCGTCCTGATCGAGGACAAGGGCTGCTCCGTCGCGATCCACTGGCGTCTTGCGCCGCAGGAAAAGGAGTTCGCGCTCGCCACGGCCCATGCCGCCGTCGAGGCGCTCGGAAGCGAATACCGTCTTCAGTACGGCAAGGCGGTGGCCGAGATTCTTCCATCGGCGGCCGGCAAGGGAAAAGTCATCGAGCATTTCCTCCACGAGGCGCCCTACAGGGGGCGCCGGCCCATCTTCATCGGTGACGACCTGACCGACGAGAACGGCTTCAAGACGGTGAACGCC
Organism: Microvirga sp. TS319; assembly: GCF_041276405.1. Lineage (NCBI taxonomy): Bacteria > Pseudomonadati > Pseudomonadota > Alphaproteobacteria > Hyphomicrobiales > Methylobacteriaceae > Microvirga > Microvirga sp. TS319. The sequence continues at coordinate 480,655 of NZ_JBGGGT010000002.1, forward strand.
CGCGGCGGCCTGTCCATTCGGATCGGTTCCGGCGATACCCTTGCCAAGGTTCGCCTGGGAACGCCTGCCGATCTGCGACATTGCCTGTCCATATGGGCTACGGATGGCTGTCTCCCCTTCAACCTGGATGATTGATCAGATGAGTTCGTTGGACCTCGCCGTCATCGGCAATTGCATGATCTCGGCCCTGGTGGACCGCCGGGCTCAGATCGTCTGGAGCTGCTTTCCCCGCTTCGATGGCGATCCGGTCTTTTCGGCCTTGCTCGATTGCCCGGACGGGCGGACGGACGCGGAACAGCAGGGCGTGTTCGCCATCGACATGGTCGGCATGGTCAGCTGCGAGCAGTGCTATCTGCAGAACACCGCCGTTCTCGTTTCCCGCATGACGGATTCCTTCGGCAACATCCTCGAGATCACGGATTTCGCCCCACGATTCAAGCATTTCGACCGCACCTTCCGGCCGCCGCTGCTGATCCGCCGCGTGACGCCCGTCAAGGGGCGTCCCCGCATCCGCGTGAGGCTGCGGCCGCATTACGAATGGGGTGGCTGCGCTCCGGACACGACCCGGGGCAGCAATCACCTGCGTTTCGTGGGGCCGCATTATTCCTTGAGGCTGACGACCGATGCCTCCGTCTTCTACGTGCACGAGGAGCGGCCCTTCGTGGTGGAGCGGCCGATCTCCTTCTTCTTCGGAGAGGACGAGCCGCTGCGCTCCGAGACCGATACGACGGCCCGCGAGTTCCTCGACAGCACGATCGATTTCTGGCGCGACTGGGTGCGCTCGCTCTCCATTCCGTTCGACTGGCAGGAGGCGGTGATCCGCGCGGCGATCACGCTGAAACTCTGCAATTTCGAGGAAACGGGCGCTATCGTGGCGGCGCTCACCACCTCCGTGCCGGAAGCGCCGAACACGCAGCGCAACTGGGATTACCGCTATTGCTGGCTGCGTGATGCCTATTTCGTCATTCAGGCGCTGAACCGGTTGGGCACGACGAAGACGATGGAGGAATACCTCACCTACATCACCAATATCGTCGACGATATGAAGGCCATTCCCGATCAGAGGGATATGCCGCCACTGTTCAGCATCACGCGCTCGCCCGATCTCGAGGAGCGCGAGGCGACCGCATTGGCGGGCTATCGCGGCATGGGGCCTGTGCGTGTAGGCAATGCGGCCTATACGCAGATCCAGAACGATGCCTATGGCAGCATCGTTCTCGCCTCCGTGCACGCGTTTCTCGACAAGCGCTTGATCCGGGCGGTCGGCAACCGGGCCCTGTTTTCGCATCTCGAGGAGCTGGGGCAGCGCGCCATCGAGGTGTTCGATCAGCCCGATGCCGGGCCTTGGGAATTGCGCACCAAGGCGGCCGTGCACACCTTTCCGAGCGTGATGTGCTGGGCTGCCTGCGACCGCCTCGCCAAGATCGCCATCGCCATGGGTCGCGAGGACAGGGCCGCCTTCTGGCGCGAGAACGCCGATCGGATGCATCGGACGATCGATCAGCAGGCCTTCAATCCCGCGAAGGGAACCTTCGTCTCGTCCTTCGGGGGAGAGCATCTCGATGCGACGCTGCTTCTGCTCTCCGAACTCAATTTCGTGAAACCGGACGATCCGCGCTTCGTCGCCACCGTGGATGCAGTGGGCAAGACCCTGCGGCGCGGGGATCTTCTCCTGCGTTATGATGTGGAAGACGATTTCGGGCGCATGCACACGGCTTTCATGATCTGCGGCTTCTGGTACGTGGATGCCCTGAACGCCATCGGGCGCAGGGACGAGGCGAGGGAGTTGTTCGAGCGCATCCTGAGCTTGCGCAATTCTTTCGGTCTCTTTTCCGAGGATGCCGACTTCACGACCGGCGAGTTGTGGGGCAATTTTCCCCAGACCTACTCCATGGTGGGTCTCATCAACTCCGCCGTGCGCCTGAGCCGGAGCTGGGAAGACGCGCTCTGAGGGTGGCTGCTCCGTTCGGGGTCACAGGAGGATAGGCTCGCTCGATGTTCGCATTTCCCGTTCTGCTTGGAGACATCGGCGGCACGAATGCACGGTTTGCCGTGCTGCCCGCGCCCGGCGAGCCCGTTCACCTGCTGCCCCGCACCCTGACCGCCCAGACGCCCGATCCGGTCGGCGCCATCAGGATCGCCCTGCAGGGATATCAGGGGGAGGCGCCCCGCTCGGCCATGATCGCGGTGGCGACCCGGGTGGATGCGCCCGCCATTCGCCTCACCAACGCGCATTGGGTGATCGACGCCGAGGTGATCGGCAGGGCTCTGGGGCTCGAGCGCGTGACTCTCGTCAACGACTATACGCCCGTTGCGGCCTCCGTGGCGGTGTTGAGCGAGGAGAGGGGGGATCTCGCCCCCATCGGCAGCGGCCATCCGGGGTCGGGGGCCCGGGTGGTGCTCGGGCCGGGCACCGGTCTCGGGGCGGGCGCGCTGGTCCCCGTCGAGGACCGCTTGGCGATCCTGGCCACCGAGGCGGGACACATCGAGTTCGGACCGGCGACGGACGAGGAGGCGGCGCTCTGGCCGCATCTGGAGCGGGTCGGTGGCCGGGTCTCGGCCGAGGTGGTGCTGTCCGGTCCCGGGCTCTTCCGCATCGTGAAGGCGATCGCGGCCCATCGCTGCGTGGCTTGCCCCTACGACAAACCGAACGATGTCCTGTCCGCCGCCCGGGACGGAGACGAGCTGGCGCAGGCCGCGCTCGATCTCTTCTCCCGCTGGCTCGGGCGCTATGCGGGCGATATGGCGCTGACCTTCGAATCCTCCGGCGGCGTGTTCATCGCGGGCGGCATTGCGCCGCGCATGGTGGATATTCTCCAGAATGGCGGCTTCCGGGAGGCCTTCGATCACAAGGCGCCCCACGACGCCTGGGCGCGCAGGGTACCGGCTTTCGTGATCGTCAACGCGGAGCCGGCCTTGCAGGGGCTTGCCGCAATCGTTACCAATCCGGGACGCTTCGTGTTCAAGTCGCAAGGGTGGGCCGCCTGAGAGGGAGCCCGGCCTCTTGGGCACGGTTCACCGCAACCTCGCTCAGGCTGACGCAACCCTTCGCCCACCATGAAAACAGAACAGATCGCTCTTTCGCCGCTTGCTCCCGGTGCCGGCCTGTCGCTGACCGTTCACCGCTTCGGCGAGGCCGGCGCACGCCCACGCGTCTATGTGCAGGCCTCCCTCCATGCGGATGAGATCCCCGGCATGATCGCGGCCCATCACCTGCGCGAGCGTCTCGTGGCGCTCGAGGCGGAGGGCAGGATCAAGGGCGAGATCATCCTCGTTCCGTTCGCCAACCCGATCGGCCTCGCCCAGCGCGTTCTCGGCGATCACATCGGGCGCTTCAATCTTGCCGACGGCCTCAATTTCAACCGTGGCTATCCCTATCTGGTCCCCAAGGCGGCCGAGCGGATCAAGGGAAAGCTCTCGGCCGATCCGGATGCCAATGTCCGCCTGATCCGCGAGGCTCTGCGCGCCGAGCTCGACGCCTGGGAGACGAACAATCCCGCCGAGGTGATGAAGAAGGCGCTCCTCACCCTCGCCATCGAGGCCGATATCGTTCTCGACCTGCATTGCGACTCGGAGGCCGTCGAACATCTCTATACCCACACGCGCTCGGCGGACGAGTTCGCGCCGCTTTCCGCGCTCATCGGCGCCCAGGCGTACCTGCTCGCGGACGAGTCGGGCGACGATCCCTTCGACGAGGCCTGCAGCCGCCCCTGGGGCGAGCTGGCCGACCGTTTCCCGGATCATCCGATCCCCTTCAGCTGCCATTCCACCACTCTCGAATTCCGGGGCGAGCGGGATGTGAGCCATGAGCTGGGCCGGCGCGATGCGGCCTCGCTCATCGCCTACATGACCCTGCGCGGTGTCGTCGCAGGGGATGCTCCTCAGATTCCGGCCCCGCATTGCCGCCCGACGCCGCTTGCGGCGTCCGAGCCGGCTCCGGCGCCCGCCACCGGCATCGTGGTGTTCCTCGCCCAGATCGGAGACCACGTGAAAGCGGGAGACGTGATCGCGGATATCGTGGACCCGCAGACGGGTACCGTCACCCAGGCGAAGTCCCCCTGCGAGGGGGTGGTCTTCGCCCGGATCGCGCAGCGCTTCGTCACGAAGGGGGCACGGCTCGCCAAGGTGGCCGGCACCACGGCCCAGCGCACGGGCAAGCTCCTCAGCGCCTGACCTTCCAGAGCAACGGACGCGGGAAGTGGATTTGCCCTTTTGGGATTCCATCCGATGCTCCCTCCTTGGAAAGAGCGCATCGTTTGAGCGAAAAAGCCGGAGCCACTTTTTCGCACGATGCGCTCGGCAAAAAGAAAGGCCGCCTTGCGTAAGGCGGCCTTTCCATTGTCGGTTCCACGGCCCCAAGAGGAGCCGGACTTCACGTGCGTTACGCACCGATCTCGGCAGAGGCCAAGATCCAGGTCACGGCAACCGGGGACCGTAAGGTATGACAATGAGACACTGGATCACCTCCTTTCACTGTTGACGGGAAACCCCCATATGGGGTGAGAAGAATGATACGAAAGGGCGGAGCGCTGCGGCGTTCTGTCCTCCAACCGGGTTTCCCTGAAGTACCTGAGCGCCATGACCGATCTTCCGGCCCCTGTGGGCCGCCGCCGAACCTTTGCCATCATCTCGCACCCCGACGCGGGTAAGACCACGCTTACCGAAAAGCTCCTGCTGTTCGGGGGCGCGATCCAGCTCGCGGGCGAGGTGAAGGCCAAGAAGAACCGTGTTTCCACCCGGTCCGACTGGATGGGCATCGAGAAGGAGCGCGGCATCTCGGTCGTGACCTCGGTGATGACCTTCGAATACGGCGGATGCGTCTTCAACCTGCTCGACACGCCGGGCCACGAGGACTTCTCGGAGGATACCTACCGCACCCTCACGGCGGTGGACTCGGCCATCATGGTGATCGACGCCGCGAAGGGCATCGAGGCGCGCACGCGCAAGCTCTTCGAAGTGTGCCGCATGCGCGACATCCCGATCGTGACCTTCATCAACAAGTTGGACCGCGAGGCGCGCAGCCCCTTCGATCTGCTCGACGAGATCGAAAAGACGCTCGCCCTCGACACGGCGCCCGTCACCTGGCCCATCAGCCAGGGCAGGAGCTTCGCCGGCACATTCGATCTGCGGCGCAACGTGGTCCGCCGCATCGATACGGATGAGGAGCCGATGCCCGTTTCCGGCCCGGATGATCCGAAGGTGCTGAGCCTGGTGCCGCCGGAAGAGGCGGAGGCCTGGCGGGAAGAGGTCATGCTGGCGCAGGAAGCCTGCAAGCCGTTCGACCTCGACGCCTTCCGCGAAGGCCATCTCACGCCCGTGTTCTTCGGCAGCGCCCTGCGCAATTTCGGCGTCCGCGATCTCATCGATGCGCTGGCCGAATACGCTCCGCCCCCGCGCGGGCAGGAGGCGGACAAGCGCCTCGTGGAAGCGGGCGAGAGCCGCATGACCGGCTTCGTGTTCAAGATCCAGGCCAACATGGATCCGAACCATCGCGACCGCATCGCCTTCATGCGCATCTGCTCGGGAAAGCTCCAGCGCGGCATGAAGGCGAAGCTCGTGCGCACGGGCAAGCCCATGAGCCTCAACACGCCGCAATTCTTCTTCGCGCAGGACCGCGCGATCGCGGACGAGGCATGGGCAGGCGATGTGGTGGGCATCCCCAATCACGGCACCCTGCGCATCGGCGATACGCTGACGGAGGGCGAGGACATCGTGTTCCGCGGCGTTCCGAGCTTCGCGCCGGAAATCCTGCGCCGCATCAAGCTGCAGGATGCCATGAAGGCCAAGAAGCTGCGCGAGGCGCTGCAGCAGATGGCGGAGGAGGGCGTCGTCCAGCTCTTCGTTCCGCAGGACGGCTCCGGCGCCATCGTGGGCGTCGTCGGGGCGCTGCAGCTCGACGTGCTGAAGGAGCGCCTGGGCGCCGAGTACGGCCTGCCGATCGATTACGAGCCGACGCGGTTCTCGATCTGCCGCTGGATCACGGCGGACGACCAAAGAGAGCTCGACAAGTTCATCGAGAGCCACCTGTCGTCCATGGCGCGCGATCTCGACGAGGCGCCCGTGTTCATGGCGGCGAATACCTTCAATCTGCAATACGAGATGGACCGCTACAAAGCGATCCGGTTCTCGGATGTGAAGGATTATCAGAAGAAGGCGGCTTAACAGCCGCCTTTCTTTTTGGCTCTTGGGCGTCCTTGACTGTCCGCGTCATGGCTGGGCTTGTCCCGACCATGACGATGAGGAGCTGACGCCGGGCCCTCAGGCCGCCAGCTTGCGCTCGCTGAACCGCGCCTGCGTCTGCGCGATATCGTTCAGGTTCGGCAGGCTCGCCTCGTTGCCGAGATGCTGAATGGCGTGGGCGGATGCCGCGCGGGCGAAGATGAAATGTTCGCGCCAGGGCAGTTCGGGGCGCGCCATGGCGGAATAGACGTAAGCACCATGGAAGATGTCACCCGCGCCGTTGGTGTCCACCACCGTCGATGCGGGAATGTTGAGGGCGGGCAGGACGCTCTCCGTGCCGCTCTCGTCGTACCAGAGCATCCCGCGCTCACCCAAGGTCACGCCGCCGATCCTGCAGCCGCGGCCCTTCAGATAGGCCAGCATGCCGCTGGGGCTGAGGTCCATCTGCTCGCAGAGGCGCTCGGCCACGATGGCCACATCGATGAACTCGAGAAGCTCATGGGTGTTGGAGCGCAGGCCACCGCCATCGAGCGAGGTGAGAATTCCGGCCTCCCGGCAGGCCTTGGCGTAGTGCATCGCCGCATCGGCCTGGTGGCCGTCGAGGTGGAGCGCACGGCAATCCTGCAGGTTGAGCGGCGGCACCGGATGAAGATAGTGATCGTCGCGGCAGCGCACGATGGCGCGCTTGCCGCCGCGCGGCATGATGAAGGAGAGAGAGGATTCCTTCACTTTCCGGTGATGGACCGAAATCCCATATTTCGCCGCCATATCGATGAACATGCGGCCCAGCCAATCGTCGGCGATCGAGGTCAGAAGATCAGGCGCAATGCCGAGCTTCGCGCAGGCAAAGGCGGCCGTGACCGCGTTGCCGCCGAAGGAAATGGCGTAGTCCCGGGCAACGGTCTTTTCGTCTCCCGTGGGGAGTTCGTCCGCCAGGAACGTCACGTCGATATAGGTCTGGCCTACGAAGAGGGCTTGCATGGCTTCAACAACAACCTCAGTCCGAATGGAGACGGAAGTCTTGGACGAGGAGAGGCCATTAGGCAAGCCTCGCCATGGTCACGCCCTGGTCAGCGTGGCCGCGAGCCTCGCCGCGGTCAGGCCCGCATCCAGATCGGTCGTGATGAACTCGACCGGAGCGACAAGGTCCCGCCGGAAGGCTTCCGCCACGATGGGATGGAGGCGGGAGCTGCCGCCCGCCAGGGCGACGGGCCGGGGGCCGACGCGTTTGGTCAGGCTGTTGGCGAGACGGGCCAGCTCCTCGCCGGCCTCCTGCAGGATCCGCAGGGCCGTCTGGTCATCCGCCCTCGCGGCCTCCGAGACGGCCCTGGCAAGGGAGCCGATCTTGCCCCTGTCGCCGCCATAGACAAAGGAGCGCACTACGTTCCAGTCCGTGCCGCCGACGGCCTTCTCGAGATGGCGGCCCAGGGGCGTGGCCCACCCTTCGCCAGGGCTCTCCTCTTCCTTGCGCAGAATCGTCTTCAGAGCTTCGCGGGCGATCCAGAAGCCGGAGCCGCCGTCGTCGATCAGGTTCCCGCGTCCGCCGACCCGGATCACTTCCTTCGCGTCGGACAGGTAATAACCGATGGAGCCCGTGCCGCTATAGACGAGGATGCCTTCCCCCAGGGCGAAATAGGACAGGTACGCGATCCACATATCCTCCGCGACGAAGACCTTGTCGGGCAAAAGCTCGAAGATCTCCGCGAAGAGGGTGCGCATCTTCGCTTCGGACGGCGTGTCCCGGGTCAGGCCCGTGATGCCTGCGACGATGCCGAGGGGCTTGCCCTCGCGCAGAACGGCTTGAGCCATGTCGAGGATGATCTGGCGAGCCCGCTCCTCGGCGGCCGCGGAAAACAGGTGGCCGGTCAGCGGTTCCGCATTGCCCTTGGCAACGCAATGGCCTTCATCGTCCACCAATCGCCAGCGCGTCGCCGTTCCGCCCGCGTCGATGCCAAGCCCCAATGCCATGACGCTTTTTCCAACCCTTTTCTGCCATCGGCCCTCTGCGGCGCCTTATGTCTTCAGTGTCGAGAACTCTGCCAGGGCCCCGCGCAAATTGCCAGCACTGCGCGCAAGCGCGTCCCGCGCTTCCTGCGCGTTCGCCCCCATGGCGATGAGGACGGCAGTCTTCAGGTCGCCGCCTGCCTGGAGAATGGCATCGGCGGCTTTGGCCTCGTCGCAATCGGTGATCTGGCAGACCATGATCTCACTGCGGCGGCGCAGCTTCGCGTTCGTCGCGCGCATGTCCACCATGAGGCCGCGATAGACGCGTCCCATGCGTACCATGATGAGGGACGAGAGCAGGTTGAGGATGACCTTCTGGGCCGTGCCGGCCTTCATGCGGGTCGAACCGGCGATCACCTCTTCGCCCGTATCGGCGAGAATCGGATGGGAGCAGGACTGGAGAATCGGTGCGTCCGCGTTGTTGGAGATGCCGATGGTCTGCGCGCCGCGCGCGGCTGCTTCCTTCAGGACCGCGAGGGTGAAAGGAGTTCGGCCGCTTGCGGCGACGCCGATCACCACGTCGTTCGGGCCGATCCCGTTGTTGCGAATGCCGGCCGCGCCTTCCTCGACCGAATCCTCCGCGTTCTCCACCGCCTTCATGATGGCGCGATCGCCGCCGGCAATCAGGTAGACGAGCCTGTCGTCGGGCCAGTTGAAGGTGGGAGGCAATTCCGTGCCGTCCTGTACGCCGATGCGGCCGGAGGTGCCGGCGCCTGCATAGACCAGGCGTCCGCCCCGGTGCAGGCGCTGCGCGGCTTCTTCCGCCGCCGCAGCGATCGCCGGGAGCGCCGACCTGACGGCGGCGACGGCCGAGAGCTGCCCCTCGTAGAAGGCGGACAGGACATCGAGGCTCGGCCACGTATCGAGATCCTGAAATCGGGCGCTGAAATGTTCCGTTGCCATGGCCTGCCTTTCTAGAGCATCGGACCCAACAGTGGATTTGCACTTTTGGGATTCCATCCGATGCTCCCTCCTTGGAAAGAGCGCATCGTTGTTGCGAAAAACCGGGTCCACTTTTCCGCACGATGCGCTAGCAGACCAATATAGGTCCAGTTGGAGGCGCCAGCAATCGGGACTGGCTCACGGAGCGCCGGCCTCACCAGATATTTGCGGACATCCTTAAAGCCGGGTCCGGCCGTCGAACAACGCGATCACCTGCTCGCCCGTTGCACGGCGCAGATCCAGGATTCCGCTATCCTTGTGCCGCGAGGGGTGGACCCGGTTGGTCAGGAGAGACCAGGCGAGACCCCGGTCGAAATCGATCCAGAGTCCGGTCCCCGTGAAGCCCGTATGTCCGATGGTCGTGGGCGAGCAGGCATCGCCCCCGTGCCAGCCGGGGTAGAATCCCTCCCAGCCTACCGTCCGTTTCTCCGATTCCCGGCTTCTGATGGCCGCAAGCGAATGCGCCGAGAGAACCGAGCCGTCGAGAAGGCCGCGGGCGAAGTCCAGCACGCCGTCGATGGTGCCGAACAGGCCCGCGTGGCCGGAGGCGCCGCCCAGCGCGAAGGCGTTCTCGTCATGAACCTCTCCACGGATCACGCGCCCTCTCCACGTGCAGTTCTCCGTCGCCGCGCACAGGTGCGGGTCCGGACGGAAGGAGAGGTTTCGAGGGAGCGGATGCTCGATCAGAGGCCGTCCCGTGATGCGCTCGATGGCGATGCCGAGCAGCATGAAATTGATGTCCGAATAGACCGGCGGGCCGCTTCGCCAGACGCGCTGGAGGATGAAGGCTCGCAGCGTGTTCGGATCCTGCCCGTAGGTATAGAGCGGCTCGACGGCCGGCAGATGGGTCCGATGCGCAAGGCATTGGCGGAAGGTGAGCCGCCGTTCGGCGGCGTTCATGTCGTACTGGCGCAAGTCCGGGACGACCGCGATCAGCGGATCGTCGAGCGCGATGCGGCCCTCTTCCACGAGTTTCAGGACGGCCGTGGTCGTGAAGATCACCTTCGTGAGCGAAGCGAGGTCGAACCATGTCTCGCGCGAGAGACTCTCTTCATGAGGCTCGATCTGCGCAAGGCCGTTCCAGCGGACGGCGCGCCGTCCGTCGGCGGTGACGATGCCCAGCGCCGCGCCGGGAATGTCGCGACGCGTGATGGCGGCGGCGGCAGGCAGGAAGGCCTGGTCCACGATTTGTTCGAGGGGCATGGGCGCTCACGCGGCGCGGTGCAGTTCGCCGCCCGGCATGGGATGCGGCACGCCCGTCGTGGTGGGAAGACTGAGAGGAAGGCCGAGCGTGGAGCGGACGGCCAGATAGCCGAAGGCCTGGGCCTCGAGGAAGTCGCCGTTCCAGCCCACGGCTTCCACGGGATCGACGGGAACGCCGAGGCGCTCGTGCAGCCGATGCATGAAATGCGCGTTGAGGCGTCCGCCGCCGGTCACGAGCCAGCGCTGCGGCGCGCGCGGAACATGGCGCAGCGCAGCGACGACGGACTCGATGGTGAAGGCCGCGAGCGTCGCCGCGCCGTCCTCGTCCGAGAGCGCCTCGACGCCTCCGGCGCGTGCGTGAAAGTCCTGCCGGTCGAGGGATTTGGGGGCGGAGCGGTCGAAGAAGGGATTGCTCATGAAGGCGGCGACGAGGTTTTCGTCCACCCGCCCGGATGCGGCGAGCCTGCCGTTCTCGTCGAAGCTCAGACCCCTGCGGCGCAGGACGAAATCGTCGAGCAGGGCGCTCGCCGGGCCGGTGTCGAACGCGATCACCGTGTCGCCGTCGATATAGGTGACGTTTCCGACACCGCCGAGATTGAGGATCATGATCGGCTGCGCCAGCGCGCTCGCAAGCGCGCGGTGATAGAGCGGTACGAACGGCGCGCCTTCGCCGCCCGAGGCGACATCCGCATGGCGGAAGCGGGACACGGTGGTGATGCCGATTTCCCGCGCGACCAGCGCGCCGATGCCGAGCTGGCGGGTGAAGCGGATCTCCGGACGGTGATAAACCGTCTGGCCGTGAAAGCCGATGAGGCTGACCTGCGCTGGTCCGACGCCGGCCTCATCCATAAATGCGCGTATCGCGGCGATATGTGCGCTCGTGACCGCGCGCTCGAGCTCGTCGAGCGGCTCGCTTTGCGCGCGGGCAGGCTGAGCGATCAGTTCCTGGAGTTCCCGCCTCAGGTCGGCCGGATAGGAGAACGTGCGGCCGGGTCCCGGCGCCACGAAGGCATCCCCGTCCGTTTCGACCATGGAGACGTCGATGCCGTCCATGGAGGTTCCGCTGATCGCGCCAATGGCTTTGACGGGCGGGCGTTGCGACATCGGTTCCTCCAGGGCATCGGGCTGTTTCGCGAACCATAGCACAGGCCGGCAAGTGGTCCAGAGAGGTATGATATTGGACCATGACAGACCCCGGAACCTCCTCTATAAATTTCCCGCGGCTTCCAAGGGAGAAAAGACGCATGTTCAGGTCAACGCTGCGCGGCATGATGAGCGCGGGCTTCATGGTGGCGGCAATGGCGACCGCCTCGGCTCAGGTCCTGGAGATCGGGGCGGATAACGGCCCCACGGGCCTCGATCCTCACCTCATCACGGCCTTTCCGAGCTTCATGGTGGTGAACGGCAACATCTATGAGGGCCTCACCGCCGTCGACAAGGACCTGAAGATCGTTCCGAGCCTCGCTCAATCCTGGATCGTGTCCGAGGACGGGAAAACCTATACGTTCAAGTTGCGCCAGGGCGTGACGTTCCACGACGGCTCGCCCATGGAGGCGGCGGACGTGGTCGCGTCCGTGAAGCGCCTCCTGAGCAAGGAGATGGCCTCACCCCTCGCGAGCCGCCTCTCGGCCGTGGAGAGCGCCGACGCGGTCGACGCGCAGACCGTGCAGCTGAAGCTCAAGGAGCCGTCCGCGGCGCTTCTCAGCTCGCTCTCCCTGATCGCCATCGTGCCGCGCGCCATGGAGACCAACAAGGACGCTCTCCAGAAGGCGCCCGTCGGCACGGGCCCCTTCAAGTTCCAGGAATGGCAGCCGAACGGCTATATCCTCCTGACCAGGAACGACGCCTATTGGGAGAAGGGGCTGCCGAAGCTCTCGGGTCTCAAGTTCAACATCGTGCCCGAATCCGCGACCCGTCAGGTGGGGCTCGCCAACGGCCAGTACGCCCTTCTGCCGAACATCGACGCGGCGACGGCCCTTCAGCTGAAGGGCAGGCCGAACGTGAAGCTCGCGGAGACCATGGATCTCGCCTACACGCTGATCGGCATGAACGTGTCGAAGCCGCCCTTCGACAACCCGAAAGTGCGCGAGGCCGTCAACTACGCCATCAACCGGCAGGAGATCGTGGACGCGGCGCTCTTCGGCGCAGGCGTGCCCGGCGGGCCGCTGTCGCCGGCGCTCAAGTCCTGGGCGCTGGATGTGAAGGAGTTCGGCTGCTACGCGCCCGATCCGGCGAAGGCCCAGGCGCTTCTGAAGGAGGCGGGCGTCGCCATGCCGGTCGCCGTGTCCATGAAGGTTCTGCCGCGCCAGGACATCAAGGACATCGCCCAGGTGGTGCAGGAGCAGATGAACAAGGCGGGTTTCAAGGTCGAGCTGATCAACCAGGAGCAGGGCCAGTTCATCCAGGACTGGCGCAACAGCAACTTCGACATGTTCGCGTCCATCAATGCGGGCCAGCCGGATCCGGACGAGTATTTCTATCGCACCTTCCGCACGGGCGGCTCGACCAACGTGTTCAAGTATTCGGACCAGGAGATCGACGGGCTGCTCGACAAGGCCCGCACCCTGTCGGATCAGGCCGAGCGCAAGAAGGCCTACGACCAGGTGCAGAGGAAGCTCGCCTGCACGGGGCCGGTGGCGCATCTGACCTACGGCACCCTGTTCTCGGCGATGAACGACAAGCTCAAGGGCTATGACGTGATGCCGAACCGCTCGCTCATGATGCTGCGCGGCGCATCCTACTGACCGTTCTTCGCACCGGCGCGGCCTTTTCGAGGCTGCGCCGGTGCTTTTCTTTTTTCAGGAGAGCCTGTTCCCGATGAGCCGCGTTCTGCTCGCCCGTCTGATCGATCTCGTCATCGTTCTCTTCGGCGTGTCGATCATCGTCTTTCTGATGATCCGCCTGATTCCCGGCGACGCGGTGGCGATCATGCTGGGGGCGAACACCGAGATCACGCCGGAGCGCATGGCGGAGCTCAACCGGCGCGTCGGTCTCGACCGTCCCGTGATCGAGCAATATCTGCTCTGGGCGGGATCCGCCCTGCGCGGCGATTTCGGCACGTCGCTCTGGACAGGGCGGCCGGTCTCGGCCGAAATCCTCCTGCATCTGTGGCCCACCCTCGAACTGACGGCCCTTTCGCTCGTGCTCGGGGCCGCTCTGGCCGTTCCCGTCGGCTGCCTGATGGCGCAGACGCGCGGCGGCGCGGCGGATGTCGCCATGCGCATCGGGGCGATCGCGGGGCTTACGATTCCATCCTTCTGGCTCGGGATCGTCATGATCCTCCTGCTCTCCGCCTGGGCGCCCGGTTTCGCATCGCTGGGCTATGTGCCGTTCTGGGAGGATCCCATCGGCAATCTCCAGCGGATGCTGCTGCCCTCCATCGCCCTGGCCCTGCCGATCCTGGCCAATCTCTCGCGCCTCGTGCGCTCGGCCATGCTCGACGCCCTGGGGCAGGATTATGTCCGCACGGCGCGCGCCAAGGGCCTGCCGGAGCGGCGCGTGGTCTACAAGCATGCCCTGCGCAATGCGCTCATCCCGTTCCTGACCTCGGTCGGCATCATGACGGGCTATCTGCTCGGCGGCGCCATCGTGGTCGAGCAGGTCTTCGCCATTCCGGGTCTCGGACGTCTGATCCTCGGGGCCATCGCGGAACGCAACTATCCCTTGATTCAGGCCACGATCCTCGTGGTGACGGCGGGGTTCGTCATGGTGAACTTTCTGGTCGACTTCCTCTATATGCTCGTCGACCCGCGCGTGAGGGCCTGAGCCGTGGTGAAGTCTCTCGCCAGGACGATCACGAAGAACAAGCTTCTGACCTTCGCGGCGCTGCTCGTGGCGATCCAGCTCGTTCTCGCGGTCGGGGCGCCCCTGATCGCGCCTTTCGACCCCATGACTCAAAGCGTCGCCCGCCGTCTGAAGGGGCCGAGCGAACTCCACTGGCTCGGGACCGATCAGCTCGGCCGCGACGTGCTCACGCGCATTCTCTACGGCTATCGCACGTCGCTCATCGCCTGCGTGCTCGCCGTCGGCATCGCACTTCTCGCGGGCGGAGCCCTCGGGCTCGTTGCAGCCTTCTACCGGGGCTGGCTCGACCGGATCATCATGCGCGTCATGGATGTGCTGTTCGCCTTTCCGGTCATGCTGCTGGCGATCGGCATCATCGCGGTCCTCGGGCCGCACACCTTCAGCGCCGCGGCCGCCATCGCGGTGGTCTACACGCCGATCTTCGCGAGGCTCCTGCGGGGGCCCGCCCTCGTGTTGTGCGAGAGCGAATTCGTGGCGGGCGCGCGCGCCATCGGGGCTTCCGACGCGCGCATCATCTTCCTGCATATTCTGCCGAACCTGGCCTCGGTGATCCTCGTCCAGACGAGCCTTCTGTTGTCGGCCGCCATCCTGGTGGAGGCCTCGCTCTCCTTCCTGGGCCTCGGCACGCAGCCGCCGACCCCGTCCCTGGGGCTCATGCTGTCGGAAGGCCGCAACTTCCTCATGCTCTCTCCCTGGAGCGCGATTTTCGCCGGGTTCGCGATCCTCTTTCTGTCCTTCGGTTTCAACCTGCTGGGCGACGCCCTGCGCGATACGCTCGACCCGCGATTGAGGGGGCAGTCTTGATCGTGAGGCAGGCAAGGATCGGAGACATTCCGATTCTGTCCCGGGTCGCGGCACGCTCCTATCGCGCCGCCTTCTCGGGGATCCTGGAGCCGGAGGCGCTTGCGAACCGCGACGCGGCCCTGTTCGCCGAGCGGTTCGCATCGTCCTGGCGGCGCATGCTGGTCGCCGTGCAGCGGGACGAGGCGATCGGCTTCCTGCTGATGACCGATGGCCATATCGACATGTTGTTCATGGATCCCGACGCGAGCGGACGGGGCGGGGGCGCGCGCCTCCTCGCCGAGGCGGAAGCGCGGGGCGCGAAAAGCCTCGAATGCTTCCGGGACAATCACGGCGCGCGACGTTTCTACGAGCGCCACGGCTGGCGCGTCACGCGCGAATACGAGCGGGACTTTGCAGGCCGTAATCGCAGCTTCGTCTTCTATGAGAAGGGCGAAGCCGTTTAGCGCATCGTGCGAAAAAGTGGATCCGGTTTTTCGCCAGAACGATGCGCTCCCTTAGGAGGGAGCATCGGATTCAATCCCAAAAGTGCAAATCCACTTTTCACGTCCGATGCTCTAGGACAAGGCCTCGCCCGCAATCCACGTATCCTGCACATGCAGGTCTTCGTCGAGCAGGACGAGGTCGGCGCGATAGCCCGACGCGATGCGCCCGAGTTCGTGGTCGAGCCTCAGGAAGGCGGCCGGAACGAGGGACGCCATCCGGAGCACGTCGGGGAGGCCGAGGCCGAGCCGCTCCACGCCGTTGCGGATCGCCGAGGCCATGTCGAGATCGGAGCCGGCGAGCGTTCCGTCCTCCGTGGCGAGCTTGCCGTCCTTGCGGTAGATCGTGCGGCCGTGGAGATCGAAGGCCTTCATGTCCGTGCCCGTCACCGCCATGGCGTCGGTCACCAGCATCATGCGCTCCGTGCCCTTCGCCGCAATGGCAAGCCGCAGGGCGGCATCGCTCACATGGTGGCCGTCCACGATCAGCCCGCACCAGGCGTCGCGATTGTCGAGGGCCGCCCCCACGGGGCCGGGATCGCGGCCCGCGAGCGGCGGCATGGCGTTGTAGAGGTGCGTGAAGCCCCTGAGACCGTGGCGGAAGGCTTCCATGAGCGTGCCGTAGTCGCTCATCGTGTGGCCCGCGCAGACGAGCACGCCCTCCGTCGCCAGCCGGGCGATGGTCTCCATGCTGTTGCGCTCGGGCGCGAGCGTCACGAGGGTGCGCCCTTCCTTCAGGGACGTCAGGATTTGGAGGTCCTCGACCTCGAGGGGCCGGATGAAGTCCGGGTTGTGGACGCCCTTCTTGGCCGGATTGATGAAGGGGCCTTCGAGATGGATGCCGAGAATGCCGGGAACGCCGGCCGCCAGAGCAGCCCGCGCCGCCGCGACGGCCTCCGCCATCTTATCCCGGGTGTCGGTGATGAAGGTCGGCAGCAGGCCGGTGGTGCCGTATTTGCGGTGCGCGGCCGCGATGGCCTTGAGGCACTCCACGCTGCGCTGATCGTTGAACATCAGACCGCCGCCGCCGTTCACCTGAACGTCGATGAAGCCGGGAGCGAGCAGGCCCGTCACCGGGCGGCGCTTGATGCCCGCGCCGAGGTCGCGTTCCTGCGGAACCGCGACGATGCGGCCGTTTTCGATCACGGCCGCGCGCCCTTCGAGCATGTGCGTTCCGTCGAAGATGCGGGCGCCGGTGAGGGCAAGAGGCATCAGACCGTCTCCGTGACCTTGCGCAGACGCGGGGGATTGTCCGGGTTGCGCCCGCGCGCCAGCGCGATGGCGTTCACGAGCGGATAGAAGCTCTGAATCATGGCGATCGGGGCAAGATAGGGATGCACGTTCTCGACCGAGGGCAGCATCACGGCAGCCGGGCCTTCGGCCGCGCCGGCCACGACGACGGGAACACCCTGGTCGTTGAGCTTCGTGACGAGATCGTTCACGCCGCTCAGCGTCTCGTCGCGCTGGCTCAGGACCAGAATGGGGAAATGATCGCCCGCCAGGGTCCAGGGGCCGTGCATCAGTTCGGCGGCGCTCATGGCTTCCGCGTGGACACCGGAGGTTTCCTTCAGCTTCAGGGCCGCTTCCTGCGCGACGGCAAAGCCGACGCCGCGGCCGACGACGAAGAGGTTGTCGGACGCGGACAGCCGGGAAAGCGCGGCCGACCAGTCGATGGCGGCGGCCTTCGCGAGCACGTCCGGCAGGGTGTCGAGCGCCGACAGCAATTCCTTGTCCTGCGACCAATGCGCGACGAGCTGAAACCCTGCGGCAAGCGCCGCGATGAAGGACTTCGTCGCGGCCACGCTCTTCTCAGGGCCTGCATGGAGCGGCAGCACGACCTCGCATGTGGAGGCCAGCGGCGAGGTGGTGTCGTTGACGAGCGCGACCGTCAGCGCCCCGTCGTCGCGCCCGGCCTGGGCGAGGTTGAGAATGTCGGGGCTGCGGCCCGATTGGGACACGGCGAGAAAGAGCGCGTCGCGCATGCGCGGGCGGGCTTCGTACACCGAAGTCACGGAAGGACCGACAGAGGCCGTGACGAGGCCCGAATGGATCTCGAGCATGTATTTGACGAAGGTCGCGGCATTGTCCGAGCTGCCGCGCGCGCAGGTCACCGCGAAGGGCGGCGGCGATGCGCGCAGGCGCGCGCCGAGATCCCGGCACAGGGGCGCGTTCTCGTCGAGCAGGCGTGCGACGACCTGGGGCGCCTCGCGGGCCTCGGTCAGCATGGCGGTCATGGCGGAGGAAGTCTGATCAGGCATCATGTTGAATCCGTTCGGGCTGGCTGATGGTCAGCTCGGCCACGAAGTCATAGGCATCGCCCCGGTAATAGGACGAGGTGAACTCGACGACCTCGCCCGTCGCCGCAAACGATCGCCGCTCGATATAGAGGGCAGGGCTCTGGGGTGGAACGTGGAGGAGTGAGGCCTGTTCCTCGTTCAGGAGCACCGCATGCAGCCTTTGCAGCGCGCGGACCGGCATGAAGCCCTGCTCGTGCAGTGCCGCATAGAGCGACTGCTTCACGAGGCCCGGATCAGGCAGAAATCGGGACGGGAGCACCGCGTGCTCGATCGCCATGGGAATGTCATTGGCCATGCGCAGGCGGTTGACGCGGCTCACCGTTTCGCCGGGCGAGAGGCCCAGCGCCATCAGCTCGTCGGGCGAGGCGGCTCCCGTGGACCGGCTCAGGAGCACGGCGGAGGATTGCAACCCGCGCGCCGACATGTCGTCCGTGAAGCTCGACAGGCGCGAGAGCGGCTGCTCCAGGCGCATCTGTGGCGCGATGAAGGTGCCCGAGCCCCAGCGCTGGACCAGAACGCCCTTCCGGACCAGGCCGGTGATGGCCTTGCGCACGGTCACGCGCGAGATGCCGAGCTGTCTCGCGAGATCCCGCTCGCCGGGAAGGGCGTCGTCCGCCTTGAGGGAGCCTTTGCGGACGGCATCCTCGATGGATTGCTGAAGCTGCAGGTAGAGCGGCGTGGGATTGCTCTCGTCCAGGGGAAGGGTGAGGGCCGCCGTCGCGTGGCCGCTCATGTCGGCCTCCGGGAGGCAGCGCTGCGTCCGAGAAGGATGGCGCCGTCCAGGGCGTCCGCCTGCGGCGGCACGATCGTCTGCTGAACCGGCGGCGGCATCCACGGGCGCAGGGGCTCGGCTAGGCCGCCGAACAGGCACAGGGCTGGCGCGCCGAGTTCCAGAAGCCGTGTGGCGATGTGTGTGGCTCCAGCCGCCGAGTCCTGGACCAGCGCGATGGCGAGCGGATCGCGCCGGTCGGCATGGGCGAACACGAGGGGCGCATAACGGGCGTAATCGCCCGGGCGGGCCGTGCCGACCCAGTCGACGAGCACCTCGAGATCGTTGCGGAACTCGGCGAGCAGTGCATCGGAGAGCGGCGTGGAGGCAATCCGCCCGTCATGAGCCCAGACGCAACGGCGCAGAAGCTCGCGTCCCAGGGCGGCTCCGCTGCCCTCGTCGGAAATCTCGAAGCCCCAGCCGCCGACATAGCGGCATTGTCCGCCGACGCCGCCATAGCCGCAGGAGCCCGTGCCCAGGATGAGGATGGCGCCGTCGCCGCCGTTGAAGGCACCGAGCCAGGCGGTATGGGCGTCGGTATCGATGGAAAAGGACGCGAAGGGGTGCGGACGAGACAGGAGCCGTTCGACGGCGCTCGCCTGTCCCGCGCCTGCGGCCCCCATCCCCACATGCGTGGACGCGAAGACCTCATCCCGAAGCCCAGCCTGGGCCACGGCCTCGCGGCAGGCGGTCAGAATGGAGTTCCAGACCAGATCGGGATCGAGGCGGACATTGGAGGGTCCTCCGGAGCCTTCCCCCAGCAAATTCCCGTCCGCATCCCGCAGCCGCGCCCGGCATTTCGTGCCGCCGCCGTCGATGCCGAGAAACAGGGGAATGCTCATGGGGGAGGAGGACTTTCAGGAAAGCGGAAGACCAGACCGGTATGATGCCACTTAATATCCAGTTGGGAAAGGGGCGCGGCGCCGCCATACCCAGGCCTTTCGGGGCAGGCGCTCCGTGAGGGTCTCACGTCTCCGAGACCGCCGCCGCGATCCGGGACGCGAGGGATCCGCCGAGAATGACCGAGGGTTTGTCCGACGCGACGACCCTGCCGTCTGCCACGAACACCATCTGGTCGGCCAGGTCGGCGACGTCTTCGGGCGTATGGATCGTCATGAGGATCGTGACGGGTCGCCGGCGGCGCAGATCGTCGACGAGGCGGACCATGTCGCGGCGAAGGCCTGGATCGAGGCTGCTGAACGGCTCGTCGAGGAGGATCATCGGCCTTCCCGAGACGAGGGCGCGCGCCAGGGCCACGCGCTGGCGCTGCCCGCCCGACATCTCGCCGGGCCTGCGCGCGCCGAAGCCCTGCAGGCCGACGGATTCCAGCGTCCCGTCGATGTGGCGCGCCTCGTCGTCGGACATGCGCAGGGACGGCCGGATCCCCAAGGCGACGTTCTGCGCCGCCGTCAGATGCGGGAAGAGATTGTGGTCCTGAAAGACGATCGCGACCGGGCGCCTGGCCGGTTCGAGGGGCAGAAGATCGATCCCGTCGAAGGCGAGCCTTCCGGTCTCCGGCGTCTCGAAGCCCGCGATCATGTGGAGCAGGGTGGTCTTCCCGCCGCCCGAGGGGCCGACGACGGCGCACAGGGCGCCCTTCTGCACCGTCAGGGAATAATCGGCCGTAAAATCCGGCCATGTGAGACGGCAGTTTTCAATTACCAGCATGAGACAGGCGGCCCGAAACGTGAGCGAGGACAAACGCGACGAGGACGATGAAGAGGCCGATGGCCGAGGCTTCGTCGAGCCGGTACGATCCCAGGCGCTCGAAGAGGAGATAGGGCAGGGTGACGAGATCCTGCCCGCCGAACAGGGCGATGATTCCGAAATCGCCGAACGAGAGAGCCATGGCGAGCGCGAAGGCGGAGCCGAAGGGACGCCTGAGCAGGGGCCAGTCCATGATGGCGAGCTTGGACACGCCGGCAAGTCCCAGGGACGCGGCGATGCGGCCGTATCGTTCCTCCGCCGTCAAGAGGCGCGGCGCGAGCGAGCGATAGGCGAAGGGAATGGCCGCCAGGCCGTTGATCAGGGGCAGGAGAATGAGGCCCGCAGCCGAGGGATCGGCAAAGCGCCGCACGATCAGGAACAGGCCGGCCGTCAGCGCAAAGGGAGGAACGGCCAGCAGGGTGTTGGGCAGGGCATCGTAGATGGCCGCGATCCGTGGCGAGCGGTGAACGACGCGCCATCGCCGCGCGGCGGATGCGAGGGCGAGCGCGGACAGGCAGGCGATCGTCGCGGCAAGGGCGGCGATCGCCATGCTCGTGACGAAGGCGCGCGCGAGGTCTGCGTCGATGACCGAGACGATATGGCTCAATCCGCCCAGAGGACTGAGCGCGAGGGGCGCGATGAAGAGCGTCCCGATCCCGAGAATGGCGGCGTCGAGGATCTTCAGGCGTCGGTTGCGCGCGTCGGGACGCTCGACCAGTCCCCGGATGGTGTGGGTCGTCGGGGGGCGCGTCAAAGCCCAGTTGAGGACGCCCGTCAGGGTCAGGCAGATGGCGAGCTGGATCAGCGAGAGCCAGGCCGCGCGTCCGAAATCGAGGTCGATCTTCAGCGCTTCGTAGATGGCGACTTCGAGGGTGGACCGGGACGGCCCTCCGCCGAGCGCCAGCACGATGGCGAAGCTCTTGAAGCAGAGCAGGAAGACGAGCCCTGCGAGCCCCGGCAGTTCGGCGCGCAGCACCGGCCAGTCGAGATGGCGGAAGATCTGGCCCGGCGTGAAGCCGAAGGCCGATGCGAGGCGCCAATGCTCGGCGGGAACGAGGCTCAAGGAATCGAGGAGGATGCGCGCCACGAAGGG
This sequence comes from Microvirga sp. TS319, assembly GCF_041276405.1. Taxonomy (NCBI): domain Bacteria; kingdom Pseudomonadati; phylum Pseudomonadota; class Alphaproteobacteria; order Hyphomicrobiales; family Methylobacteriaceae; genus Microvirga; species Microvirga sp. TS319. The sequence goes on from NZ_JBGGGT010000002.1 coordinate 501,937, forward strand.
TGCGTTGAGAAACACGTGGGCGATCAGGATGCCGGGATAGCCGAAGATGCTGAAGCCGCCCGTCCATCCCAGATGCGAGAGGATCTGTGCGGCCCATCCGCTTCGTCCGTAGACGGCGAAGACCGCGAAGACGGTCACGATGGTGGGGATCACCATGGTGGTGCCCAGAAGCGCCAGAACCCCGCTGCGCCCCGGAAAGCGGCGGCGCGCCAAGGCAAGCGCCAGGGCCGCGCCGAGCAGGAGGGAGAGAAGAGTGGAGAGAGCGGCCTGAACGATCGAGAAGGCCAGGACGCGCCAGAGATAGAGGCCGATGGAGAGAAGCGTCGGCTTCTCTCCTCCGACGACCGCAAGAGCGATGAAGCCGCCCGCAACCAGAGCCAACAGGGTCAAGGCCACGAGACTTCCGGGATGGGGCAGCGTTCTCGTCATCGAGATGCGGTCAGCGCGCCGTGGCGTTGAGCCATGTATCGGTGAAGGCGCGACGGTTCTGCAGCACTTCCTCCGGCGTGAACAGCAGAGCCTTCTGCGGCTGCGCCAGATCCTTGAACGCGGCCGGCAGGCCTGCGGCGGGCGTCTTTACCGGCAGCATCCAGTTGCCCTCGGGCATGGCCGACTGGAAAGGCTCGCTGAGCAGGAAGGCCATGAACTTCTTCGCGAGTTCGGGCTGCCGGGTCGTGCGCGTCATGCCGGCGATCTCCACCTGCATGTAGTGTCCTTCCGAGAAGATGGCGGCCTTGTAGTTGGACTTCTTCTCGACGGCGATGTGGTAGGCCGGAGACGTGGTGTAGGACATCACCATGTCGGCTTCGCCCTTCAGGAACAGGCCATAGGCCTCCGACCATCCCTTGGTGAAGGTGACGATGCGCGGTTTCAGCTGGGACCATGCCTCGCCCGTCTTGTCGCCGTAGACCTTCTGCATCCAGAGCAGGAGGCCGAGGCCGGGCGCGCTGGTGCGCGGATCCTGCAGGACCACCTTCGGGCCGTTCGGGTTCTCGACGAGCTCCTTGAGGCTCTTCGGTGGATTGGGGAGCTTGTCGGAATCGTACACGAAGGCGTAGTAGCCCCAGTCGAAAGGAATGAAGGTGTCGTCGCTCCAGGCGATCGGCAGCGCCAGATCCTTCACCACCATGCCGTGCGGAGCGAAGACGTCGAGCGCCTTGGCTTCCGCCGCGAGGTTCACGTCGAGGCCCAGGACCACATCGGCCTTCGTGCCGGTGCCTTCGAGGCGCAGGCGCCCGACGAGGCTTCCGGCGTCCTCGGCGGTGACCCAGGTCAGCTCACAGCCGCAGGTCGCCTCGAATCGCTCCTTGACGGTCTTGCCGGGGCCGTATTTTCCAGCGAACGAGCCGTAGGTATAGACCGTGAGAACGGGTTTGCTCTGGGCAAAGGCGGCATTCGCCGCGAGAGCGAGCGAGGCGAGGGTGAGAAGAGTTCGGCGTAACATCAAGATTGCTCCCATGCATGATGCAAGCCGGGTTGGCGGCACAATTCGCACGGGGCGCAGTTTCGTCTGCGATGTCGCATGCTCATTCCCTCCGCCGGCATGACCCGGATCAGGTTCGACGGGTCGGCGGCCATTCCGCCTCTCAGCCCCTTCGTGAGGCTCCCCGTGAGACACAAGCGGTTCTAAGGGAGATTGTCCTTTAAGACAAGCTGAGCCCCGGGGAACCATTCCCGGGCTCATGCGCCGGTCTTGCGGCCAGGAGACGATTCTGGTTGGAATGGAAAAAACAAGGACCTTTCTCGAATGAGCCTTCCCCAAACGTGTGATGTTGTCGTCGTCGGCCTCGGCGCCATGGGTTCGGCTGCGCTCTACCAGCTGGCGAAACGAGGCATGAACGCCGTCGGCATCGACCGGTTCTCTCCGCCCCACGATCAGGGCTCGACCCATGGCGAGACGCGCATCACCCGCCAGGCCATCGGAGAGGGCGAGGTCTATGTGCCGCTCGTCCTGCGCTCCAACGAGCTCTGGAAGGAGCTGGAAGCGGAGACCGGAGAGCGGCTTCTCGTGCAGAACGGGTGCCTGATCATGGGGTCGAGTGCGCCCGCCTCGGGCGGCGTGATCCGCTCCGCCTTTCTGGAGCGCACTCAGAAATCCGCTATCGCCTACGATATTCCCCATGAGATGCTCGATGCGGCCGAGATCCGCCGTCGCCATCCGCAATTCATGCCCCGCGAGGACGAAATCGGCTATTTCGAGCCGGGCGGCGGCTATCTCAACCCGGAGCGGTGCGTCGCGGTCCAGCTCGAATTGGCCCGCGCCCTGGGGGCGGTCGCGCAGCTCGGCACGCGCGTGATCTCCGTCTCGCCGGAGGGCAGCGGGGTCAAGGTCGTCACGGATCAGGGAGAGCTTCTGGCCGGACAGGCGATCGTCTCCGCCGGATCCTGGGCTTCCTCGCTTCTGGGTGCGCCGTTCGCGCGGCTGCTCTCGCCCGCCCGTCAGGTGATGCACTGGTTCGAGGTCGATCCGGATTATGCGAGACACTGGTCGCAAAGCCCGGTCTTCGCCTGGGGGCATGGACCGAGCCCCAACGACTTCTTCTACGGCTTTCCGTCCTTGAGCGGCAGCAATGCGATCAAGACGGCGGGCGAGCAATATGACGCCTTCGTGCATCCGGACGAGGTCGAGCGGACCGTGACGCCTGCCGAGTCCATCGCCATGTACGAGACGCATCTTGCCGGCCGGGTCCGGGGCCTTCGCCCCCATGCCAAGCGGGCGGTGACGTGTCTCTACACGGTAACGCCGGATTCCCATTTCCTGATCGACCGGCATCCGGAAAGCGAGCGCATCCTCGTCGTGTCGCCGTGCTCGGGCCACGGCTTCAAGCATTCGGCGGCCATCGGCGAAGCGGCCGCGCAATGCATGATCGACGGAACGAGCAAGGTCGACATCTCGGCATTCGGGCTGTCCCGCTTCTCCCTCTGACGTTCCCGGCCGTTGCAAGCCTCATGAAAAAGCCCGCGCAGGCATGGGACCTGCGCGGGCTTTGAAAACGGCCGTCCCTGTCCGGGAGGGCGATCAGCGGCGGGAGTTCTTGTCCTTACCGGAACCCGGCCCCATTCCGGCGCGGCGCAGGGCATCGGCCAGGGCTCCGCCGGAGGCGGCCGGGGCCGCGGCCTTCTTGTCGTTCTGCGAACGGTGCTTCTGGAACGCGCCGCGATTGTCGTCCTGGCGGCCGGAGGAGCGTTTCTCGGCGGGGTCGCTCATGCGCATGCTGAGGGAAATGCGCTTGCGCGGAATGTCGACCTCGAGAACCTTCACCTTCACGATGTCGCCGGGCTTCACCACGTCGCGCGGGTCCTTCACGAAGGTGTCGGACAGCGCGGAGATGTGAACGAGCCCATCCTGGTGCACGCCGATATCGACGAAGGCCCCGAAGGCGGCCACGTTCGTCACGACACCTTCCAGCATCATGCCGGGCGTGAGATCGCTGATCTTCTCGACGCCTTCCATGAAGGTCGCGGTCTTGAACTCGGGACGCGGATCGCGGCCCGGCTTTTCCAGCTCGCCCAGAATGTCCTTCACGGTCGGCACGCCGAATTTCTCGTCCGTGAAGTTTTGAGGCGTGAGCTTCTTCAGCACGCCGCCGTTTCCGATCAGAACCTTGATGTCGCTCTTGGTCGCTTCGAGAATGCGGCGAACAACCGGATAGGCTTCCGGGTGCACGCCGGAAGCGTCCAGCGGATCATCTCCGTTGGGGATGCGCAGGAAGCCCGCGGCCTGCTCGAAGGTCTTCGGGCCGAGACCCGACACGTCGGTGAGGGCTTTGCGCGTCTTGAAGGGGCCCTTGGTGTCGCGATGCGTGACGATGTTCCTGGCGACCCATTCGCCGAGACCCGACACCCGCGCCAGAAGCGGTGCGGAGGCGGTGTTGAGATCGACGCCCACCGCGTTCACACAATCCTCCACCACCGCATCGAGCGAGCGTGAGAGCTTGTATTCGGCGAGATCGTGCTGGTACTGACCGACGCCGATGGATTTGGGATCGATCTTCACCAGCTCCGCCAGCGGGTCCTGCAGCCGCCGGGCGATGGACACGGCGCCGCGCAGCGAGACGTCGAGATCGGGAAGCTCCTGGCTCGCATAGGCCGAGGCCGAGTAGACGGAGGCGCCGGCCTCCGAGACCATGATCTTGGTGAGCCTGAGGTCCGGGTGCTTGGCAACGAGTTCGCCTGCGAGCTTGTCGGTCTCGCGCGAGGCGGTGCCGTTGCCGATGGCGATGAGTTCCACCTTGTGCACGCGGCACAGGCGCGCGAGGGACGCGAGGGCTTCGTCCCATTGGCGCTTCGGCTCGTGCGGATAGATCGTGTCCGTCGCCACCACCTTGCCGGTGGCATCCACCACGGCCACCTTCACGCCCGTGCGATAGCCCGGATCGAGGCCGAGCGTCGGGCGCGTGCCGGCGGGCGCGGCGAGCAGAAGATCGCGCAGGTTTCCGGCGAAGACCTTCACGGCCTCGTCCTCGGCGAGCTGCCAGAGCTTCATCTTCATGTCGAGCTCGATGGAGAACCGCAGCTTCGTGCGCCAGGCCCAGCGCACGGTGTCCAGAAGCCATTTGTCGCCGGGGCGGCCCCGATCGGCGATGCCGAAGGCCAAAGCCGTGCGGCCCTCGTAGCGGCTGACGTAACCGGGCTCCGCCGCATCCTTGTCCTCTTCCATGCGGAGGTCGAGGATTTCCTCCTTCTCGCCGCGGAAGAGCGCGAGAATGCGGTGGGAGGGGAGTTTGGGCAAAGGTTCGGCAAAGTCGAAGTAATCGGAGAACTTCGCGCCGTCGGTCTGCTTGCCGTCGCGCACCTTCGACGTGAGGGTGCCGCGCTCCCAGTAGATCTCGCGCAGCGCGCCCAGGAGTTCCGCATTCTCGGCGAAGCGTTCCACGAGAATGGAGCGCGCGCCCTCGAGCGCAGCTTCCGGCGTCGCAACGTCCTTGTCCGGGTTCACGAAAGCGGCGGCGGCCTCCTTCGGATCGCGCTGCGGCTCGGCGAGAATGAGATCGGCGAGAGGCTCGAGCCCCGCTTCCTTGGCGATCTGGGCCTTGGTGCGGCGCTTGGGTTTGTAGGGGAGGTAAAGGTCCTCGAGGCGCGCCTTGGTGTCGGCATCGTTGATCTGGAGCGTCAGCTGGTCGGTGAGCTTGCCCTGCTCGCGGATGCTGTCGAGGATCGTCTTGCGGCGGTCCTCCAGTTCGCGCAGATAGCGCAGGCGCTCGTCCAGGGTTCGCAACTGTGCGTCGTCGAGGGTGCCGGTGACTTCCTTACGGTAGCGCGCGATGAAGGGGACGGTCGCGCCGCCGTCGAGCAGCTCGACGGCCGCCTTGACCTGCCATTCCTGAACATTCAGTTCGCTCGCGATGCGCTGACCGATGGATAGCATGGACCTCTCCGATATGACGATAAGGTGCGGCTTCTACGGGGTGCCGGCCCTCGGGGTCAACGGCCTATCCCCAGCCCCGGGGTCGCAGTGACCCAAGGGAAGGATCGGATGAAGGTCCGCCAAATTCCTCTTGGCTCCCGGGGGCGGGCCGTATAGACCATCCAGCCCTCCACCGAATTGAACCGGGTCCGCCATGTCCTCCTTGCAAGATCTTTCCATCGGCATCGACTTCGGAACCAGCAATACGGTCGTTGCAGTCGCCGATGCGCACGGGAATGTGGAGGCGCTGACCTTCGATCACGGCGGTGAAAACCTGAAGGTCTACGTCACTGCTCTCTGTTTTTGGGACGAACGCCATGGCAACGGCCTCAAGACGCAGGTCGAGGGCGGACCCTGGGCCATCGAGCAGTTTCTCGAGGGGCTCGACCCGCACCGTTTCATCCAGTCGTTCAAGACCTTCGCGGCCAGCGCGACCTTCCAGGAGACCCGGATCTTCCGCGACCGCTACCGCTTCGAGGATCTTCTGAGCACGTTCCTGCGCACGCTCGTGCGCCATGGCGGCTCACGGCTCGACTGGGGCGCCCGCAACGTGGTGATCGGACGGCCGGTGCAGTTCGCCGGCCACAATCCGGACGACGATCTTGCCATGCAGCGCTACCGCGCAGCCTTCGGCAAGCTCGGAGCCGATCACGCGCGCTATGTCTATGAACCCGTCGGCGCCGCCTTCTTCTATGCGCGCGCGCTCAATCATGATTCCACCGTGCTGGTGGCGGATTTCGGCGGCGGCACCAGCGATTTCTCGGTGATGCGCTTCTCCCGCGCGAGCGGCGTCCTCCGGGCGGAGCCGCTCGGCCATTCGGGTATCGGCATCGCGGGCGACGCGTTCGACTACCGCATCGTCGATCATGTGGTCTCACCGCGTCTCGGCAAGGGCGGGCTCTACCGGTCCATGGGCAAGACGCTGTCGATCCCCAATCACTATTACGCCAATTTCGCGCGCTGGAACCAGCTCGCCATGATGAAGGGCAGCGGCGACCTGAAGGAGCTGCGCGAACTGGCGAAGGCGGCGCTCGAACCCGAGCCGCTGGAGAAATTCATCGACATCATCGAATACGATCTGGGATTTGCGCTCTACCGCGCCGTTTCCGCCACGAAAGTGGCGCTGTCGAACGAGGAGGAGACGGAGTTCCGCTTCAAGGCCGAGAGTGTGGACATCAAGGCGACGATCTCCCGCACGGATTTCGAAGGGTGGATCGCCGAGGACGTGAGACGGATCGCCGAGACGGTCGACGAGGCGATCGCCCGATCGGGCATTTCGGCGGCCGAGGTCGACAGGGTGTTTCTGACCGGAGGCACCTCCTTCGTGCCGGCGATCCGCCGCCTCTTCGCCGAGCGCTTCGGCGAGGAGCGGCTGGCCTCGGCCGATCAGTTCGAATCGATTGCCTATGGCCTGGCTTTGATCGGCCAGACCGATGATCCTGGCCGTTGGGCGGTCCGGGAGAGCTTGGCGGCCGCGACATAAGATTACGCTTGCAGAGGGAGGCGGGGAGGAGTTTTATTCCGCGGTGCAGCATGAACGCCTGAGCCGGGAGCCGCGCCTTGTCCCTCATCAATCCCGACGTCACGCCCGAGAAGGATCTCCCGCTCCGCGACGATATCCGGCTTCTCGGCCGGCTCCTCGGCGATACGATCCGGGAGCAGGAGGGCGAGGCGGTTTTCGAGGTCGTCGAGCGGATCCGCCAGACCTCGATCCGCTTCCACCGGGATGAGGACGAGGCCGCGCGTCGGGAACTCGAGACCACTCTGAACAGCCTCTCCCGCGGGCGGACGAACCAGATCATCCGCGCCTACAGCTATTTCTCGCATCTGGCGAACCTGGCCGAGGACCAGCACCACGTGCGCCGCTCCCGCGCCCACGCCATGGCGGGGGCGCATGCCGCGGCCGCGCCGGCGCCACGCGAGGGCACGCTCGCCCGTGCCCTGAAGCTCGCCCGGGAGGCGGGTGTCACTCAGGAGGCCCTGCAGGCTTTCTTTGCCTCCGCCCTCGTGGTTCCGGTTCTGACCGCGCATCCTACGGAAGTGCGCCGCAAGAGCACCATCGACCGGGAAATGGAAATCTCCCAGGTGCTCGCGCAGCGCGACCGCTACGCCCAGACGCCGGAGGAGGAGGCGGCGTCCGAGGAGGCTATCCGCCGCGCCGTCCTGATCCTGTGGCAGACGAGCATTCTGCGACGCAACCGCCTGAAGGTGATCGACGAGGTCGTGAACGGCTTGTCCTATTACGATTACACCTTCTTCCAGGAGCTGCCCCGGTTCTACGCCTCGCTCGAAGACCAGCTCGCGGCAGCGGATCCTCGCTGGCAGAGCGTGGAGATCCCGTCCTTCCTGCGCATGGGGAGCTGGATCGGCGGAGACCGCGACGGCAATCCGTTCGTGACGGCCGATGCGCTTAAGCAGGCTCTGCGCCTGCAGAGCAAGCATGCTCTCGGGTTCCACCTGGAGGAGTTGCATCGTCTCGGCGCGGAGCTGTCGCTCGACGAGCGCTACGCAAATGCGTCCGAGCAGGTTCATGCGCTGGCCAAGGCCTCGCCCGATCACTCTCCGCACCGGCAGAGCGAGCCCTATCGCAGGGCGATCACGGGCCTGTATGCGCGTCTGGCCGCGACCGCCGCCGGCTTCGGCCACGCGGATATCGCGCGGCACGCGGTCGGCGAGGCGCCGGCCTATGAGAATGTCGAGGAATTTTCAGGCGACCTGTCGATCCTGCACCGGTCGCTGGTGTCGAACGGCGCGGGCAGTCTCGCACGGGGACGCCTGCGCCGCCTGCGCCGCGCGGTCGACGTGTTCGGCTTCCATCTCGCAAGCCTCGACCTGCGCCAGAATTCCGACGTGCATGAGCGCGTGGTCGCCGAACTCTTCGAGAAGGCCATCCCGGGCACCGCTTACGAGACGCTCACCGAGCAGCAGCGGGCCGATCTGCTGCTGGAGGAGCTCGGAACCCCGCGCCTTCTGGCATCTCCTTATCTGGATTATTCGCACGAAACGGCGTCCGAACTCGCCATCGTCCGCGAAGCCGCGAAGGCGCATCTGCGCTACGGACAGGCGGCCGTTCCCAATTATGTGATCTCGAAGGCGAGCGATCCGTCCGACGTGCTGGAGGTCGCTCTCCTGCTGAAGGAGGCGGGCCTGCTTCGTTCGAACGAAGGCGAGATGGCGGTCAACATCATCCCGCTCTTCGAGACCATCGCGGACCTGCGCAACTGCAGCCGCGTCATGGACGATCTCTTCGCGCTGCCCGGCTACATGCGGCTCCTGCGCAGCCGCGGCCAGGCGCAAGAGGTCATGCTCGGCTATTCCGACAGCAACAAGGACGGCGGCTATCTCACCTCGGGCTGGGAGCTCTACAAGGCCGAGACGGAACTCGTCGCCGTGTTCAAGCGCCATGGCGTCGGCCTGCGCCTGTTCCACGGGCGCGGCGGCTCCGTCGGCCGTGGCGGAGGTCCGAGCTATCAGGCCATTCTCGCGCAGCCGGGCGGCGCCGTGCAGGGCGCGATCCGCATCACCGAGCAGGGCGAAGTCATCGCCGGCAAGTACTCGAACCCGGATCTCGGACGACGCAATCTCGAAATCCTCGCGGCGGCCACTCTGGAGGCATCCCTGCTGCATGCCGGCCCATCTGCGCCGCGGGACGACTATCTCGCCGCCATGGAGGAACTCTCGGAGAGCGCCTATGAAGCCTATCGCGCACTCGTCTACGGGACCGAAGGCTTCGAGCGCTATTTCTGGGAATCCACCGTGATCGGTGAGATTGCCCATCTCAACATCGGCAGCCGACCAGCCTCGCGCACGAATTCCCGGCGCATCGAGGATCTGCGCGCCATTCCCTGGGTGTTCGGCTGGGCGCAGTGCCGCCTCATGCTGCCGGGCTGGTACGGCTTCGGCTCGGCGGTCAACGCCTTCGTCGAGAAGCATCCCGAGACCGGACTTGCGTTGCTGCAGGAGATGAACCGCGAGTGGCCGTTCTTCCAGGCGCTCCTGTCGAACATGGACATGGTGCTGGCCAAGAGCAACATCGCCATCGCGTCGCGCTATTCGAAGCTTGTCGAGGACGAGGCCCTACGCGAGGCCATCTTCCCCCGGCTCCGGCGCGAATGGGAGGATTCCATCAGGCTGCTGCTCGCGATCATGGGGCAGCAATCGCTCCTCGACGGAAATCCGCTGCTCGCCCGTTCCATCCGCAACCGCTTTCCCTATCTCGATCCTTTGAACCATCTGCAGATCGAGCTTTTGAAGCGTCACCGTTCCGGAGATGCGGACGAGGAGGTGGTGCAGGGTATTCACCTGTCCATCAACGGTATCGCGGCAGGCCTGCGCAACAGCGGCTGACCGGCGCACCCTGGAACCCTCCCGCAGCGCTGGAGTTGAAACACCCAAGCGCTACCGGTCGTCGAACGGCCGGTAAGAGCCGAGAGGCTTCATGCAGAGGAGAATATCATGTCTCGTGGCGACAAGTCGGCTTATACCGACAAGCAGAAACGCAAGGCGGAGCATATCGAGGATTCCTACGAGCACCGTGGCGTCTCGGAGAAGGAAGCCGAGCGGCGCGCCTGGGCGACCGTCAACAAGCAGGATGGCGGCGGCAAGAAGAGCGGTTCGGGCCGCCACTGATCGGGCGACCACCTCGAGCGGTTCTTCAGGCTCCTGCGGGGCTCGGATCCGCGACGTGATCCTTCCACTCGGTTTCAAAGACATAGCGTTGGGGGCGGTTCAGAGCCGCGATCATCACATATGAGATGATCATCAGCAGGAGCCAGGCCCCCAACTTGCTGAACGGCACCATCGACCACCCCTTTATCTGATGCGGATAGAGCCATGCGCCCGTAACGGTGCCGATGTTCTCCGCGAACCAGATGAAGAGCGAAACGAGCACGAAGCCGAGCAGCAGCGGCATCCGGCGGTGCACGCGCCATACCTTGAAATGAACCGTCGTGCGTCCGAACAGCAGGGCCGTGAAGGCAAACAGCACGAGCCGCAGATCCGCGACGAAGTGGTGCGTGAAAAAGTTGAGATAGATCCCAACCGAGAGAGCGATCGTTGCCCAAACGGGCGGGTGGTGCGTGAAGCGGAAATCGAACAATCGCCACACGCGAGCGAGATAGCTGCCGACGGCCGCGTACATGAAGCCCGCAAAGAGCGGGGCTCCGCCGATCCTCAGAAGGCTTGCCTCCGGATAGGCCCAGGAGCCGACCGAGGTCTTGAAGATCTCCATGGCCGTGCCGACCACATGAAACAGCAGGATGACCCTGGCCTCCTCCAGGGTCTCAAGGCGCATCGCGATCAAAGCCGCCTGGATCAGGATCGCCATCACGAACAGAGCATCGTAGCGGGGGACCGGCAGCGCAGCCGGATCCCAGAGTTTCGTGGCGACCAGGAGGGCGACCATGAGGCCGCCGAACAGGCAGGCCCAGCCTTGCTTGATGCCGAAGCGGAGGAATTCATAGAGCCCAGCGATCCATGGGCCTTTGCTTTCAGCCGATCGTGCAAGGCGCTCCTCCGCCGCGACGAACCGGGCCGTGAAGCACCAGAGGCTGGCAGAGCTCCCGGACGAAGCTTCTTTTTGATGATATATCATTTAGTTTATGTGCCATGAACTCTGCCGCCTGCCAAGTTGTAAGCGGTCAAGCCGCAAGCGGGCTTGCCCTCTGGAGATGCTCCGCAGGGCCGTGTAAGGAAGGGTTCGTTGTCCTTCCAGGGAGGAAGTCTTGCTCACGAGTTCCGCCGCCGGCGTTTACGTCATCTGTCCCACCCCCTTCGAGAGCGATGGACGGCTCGATACGGCCTCCACCGACCGCATGGTCGAGGCCTATCTCGAAGCCGGTGCGACGGGTCTCACGATCCTCGGCATCATGGGGGAAGCGCCAAAGCTCGCCGCCGACGAGTCGCAGGCCTTCGTCCGCCAAGTCATGAAGGCTGTCGCAGGGCGAGTTCCGGTAATCGTCGGCGTCTCGGCCGCAGGCTTCGCCGCCATGTCGGCCCTGTCCGCCAAGGCGATGGACGCAGGCGCCGCTGGCGTCATGATCGCGCCGCCTTCGACGCTCAGGACCGATGACCAGATCGTTTCCTATTATGCCGACGCGGCGGAGGCCATCGGCGCGGACGTGCCTTTCGTGCTTCAGGATTACCCGCTCACCACCAACGTGGTGATGACGCCCAAGGTGATCATGCGCATTATCGAGCAGAACCCCTCCTGCGTCATGCTCAAGCACGAGGATTGGCCGGGTCTCGATAAGATCACGACGCTGCGTCGCGCGAGCGATGCGGGCGAGGTGCGCCGCGTCTCGATTCTCTGCGGAAACGGCGGCCTGTTCCTTCCCTTCGAGATGGAGCGCGGTGCCGACGGCGCCATGACGGGTTACGCTTACCCGGAAATGCTGGTCGGCGTCGTCAACCTGACCAAGCAGGGCAGGCGCAAGGAAGCGCACGACCTGTTCGACCGCCACCTGCCGCTGGTGCGCTACGAGACGCAGCCCGGCGTGGGCCTCGCTGTCCGCAAATATGTGCTGAAGAAACGCGGCATCATCGCTCACAACACGCTGCGCAAACCCGGCCCGAAGCTGAGTCCGGAGACCATTTCCGAAATCGACTGGCTGATGCAGCGCATCGAGCGCTCTGAATAACAAGGGAGTCAAGGATGAAGACAGGATTGGAAGGAAAGCGCGCGCTGGTGCTCGGCGCCAGCAAGGGCCTGGGCTTCGGCATCGCTCAAGGCCTGGCGGAGGAAGGCGCCCGTGTCGCCATCGCGAGCCGCACCATGGATGGCTCGAAGGCGGCTGCCGACAGGATCGGCCACGCCGTCGCGCCCTTCGTCTGCGATACGGGCAAGGTCGATCAGATCGATGCTCTCGCGAAGGACGTGACGGACGCCTTCGGCGGCATCGACATTCTGGTGCTCAACAGCGGCGGTCCGCCCCCCGGCAAGGCGCAGGCCGTCTCGTCGGATCAATGGCGGCAATCGTTCGACGCCATGTTCGTCAACCTCGTGCGCATCACGGATCATCTTTTGCCCGGCATGATCGAGCGTAAGTTCGGCCGCATCATCTCGGTGATTTCGTCCGGCGTCATCCAGCCGATCCCGAACCTTGCGATCTCGAACGCCATTCGTCCGGCGCTCGTCGGCTGGGGCAAGACGCTGTCGAGCGAGGTGGCTTCCTCCGGCGTGACGGTCAATGCGATTGCGCCCGGGCGGATTGCGACGGATCGCCTGAAGCAGCTCGACGCCGCCAATGCCGAGCGCACGGGACGTTCTGTCGAGGACGTCGCCACAGCCGCACGCGCCGGCATCCCGGCGGGCCGTTATGGCACGATCGAGGAGTTCGCAGCGGCAGCGGTCTTCCTTGCCAGCGAGCAGGCCTCCTTCATGACGGGTTCGATCCTGCGGGTGGATGGCGGACAGATCTCGTCCGTGACGTGATGTCATCGAGCGGGAGAGACATGACCATGTCTCTCCCTCACCTCCAAAGGCTGCGTTTTCAGGCGAGGAGGCCGGCTCCATAGAGAGCAATGCCCGCCGCCGATGTTGCCGCGAGGGTGGTCAGCATGCCGATCTTGAAACGGAACATCGCGATGACAGCCGCGACCGAGAGCGTAAGAGCCCATACGTTGACGCTCGAGAGCAGCGGAGCATCGAACCGGACAGGTCCCCAAGCGACCGGGTGTACCTGGGCAAAAATGGTGTGAATGGCAAACCAGATCGCCAGGTTGAGGATTACGCCAACAACAGCCGCGGTGATCGCCGACAATGCGCTGTTCAGTGACTTGTTGCCCCGCATGACTTCTATGAAGGGCGCTCCGAGAAAGATCCATAGGAAACAGGGAGTAAATGTTACCCAGGTGGTCAGAAGCCCTCCCAGCGTCCCGGCCACGAGTGGATGGAGCATCCCCGGATCGCGGAACGCGGCCATGAAGCCCACGAATTGCAGCACCATGATCAGCGGTCCGGGTGTCGTCTCGGCCATGCCGAGCCCGTCCAACATCTCGCCGGGCCTCAGCCAGCCATAGGTCTCGACGGCCTGCTGCGCGACATAGGCCAGAACCGCATAGGCACCCCCGAAGGTGACCATCGCCATCTTCGAGAAGAACACGCCGATCTGGCTGAAAACGTCGCCGGGACCGAAGGCGGCGAGCAGCGCGATGACAGGAACGAGCCACAGGGCCAGCCAGATCGCCGCGTCGCGCAAAGTCTTCCTTACGGTTGGACGGGCATGCGCCGGCACGTCCTCGCCAAGCAGGCTCTCCGCATCGCTCAGCCCCGCTTTTGCAGCTCCGTGCCCTCCGCCGCCCTGGAACTGAGCCATGCCGGTCTGTCCGCCGACGTAGCCGATCAGGCCCGCGGTCAGAATGATGAGCGGAAACGGAATTCCCACGAAGAAGATTGCAACGAACGCCGCCGCCGCGAGCCCGAGCATGATGTTGTTCTTCAGCGCGCGCTTGCCGATTCGCACGACCGCCTCGATGACGATGGCGATGACAGCCGCCTTCAGGCCGAAGAACAGAGCCGAGACAAATCCGACGTTGCCGAACAGGGCATAGATCCAGCTCAAACCCATAATGGTGACGATGCCGGGGAGGATGAACAATCCTCCCGCGAGGAGGCCGCCGCGCGTGCGATGCATGAGCCAACCGATATAGGTCGCGAGCTGCTGGGCCTCGGGACCGGGCAGAAGCATGCAATAGTTCAGGGCGTGGAGAAAACGGTTCTCGGAAACCCAGCGCTTTTCCTCGACGATGATACGGTGCATGACCGCGATCTGACCGGCCGGGCCGCCGAAGCTCAGGAGGGCGACCCGTGCCCAAACCCGGAGAGCTTCGCGCAATGTCACGCCGTGCGTCGGAGCATCAGGATGCGTGGCCGCATTGGTTGAAGTCATATCCATGTCAGACTCCCGACTTCTTCGCCGGCCAGTTGTGGGTTTCATCGACGGCATCCCGGCACCAGCGATAGAAGGCATCGTACAGGAGAAGCCCGGCGTCGAGTTGCGCCAAGTCGTCCGTGAACATGCGGGACAGGCCGAGTGAAGCTGCAAGCAGGCCCGGTGCTTCGGGCGCAAGATCGAGCCGCGCGGTATCGGCGGCCCTGATGATCGTCGCAAGCCGCCGTAAGGGCGCAGTCGCGAGGCCGAACTCCTCGATCATCACATCGAAGGTGCAGAGTGCGCCGCGATGGCTCCAGAGGATTCCGTCGCCTTCGATATCGAACGGCGTTGCCCCGAAACGCTCGGCGACGGCCTGAACTTCGGACGGTGGAACGAACAGAAACACCGCACCGGGATCGACGAAACGGCGGATGAGCCAGGGGCAGGCGATGCGGTCTATTTTTGGCCGCGAGCGGGTGACCCATAGGGTGCGCCCCTGCGGATCGCGGGGGGGCAGCTTTGCCTTTCGCACCATCGGCAATCCTGCCTGTGACCAAGCGAGCATGCCGCCCTCGAGAGCATCTGCCGCAACTCCTGCATGACGGAGCCAAGCCGCTGCGCCGTGGCTGAGCTTGAGCCCTTTCTGGCAGATTGCAACGACGGATCGGCCGGCGAATTCAGGAGCCCATTCCGACACCTTGTCGTAAGGGCGGTATATGGCTCCCGGAATCATGCCCGGATTGGCGGCAAAGTCCTCCTCCGTGCAGACGTCGATGAGGACGGGGCATTTGGGAGTGCCGACGAGACGAGCGAGCTTTTCGACTGAGATGGTGGAGAATGACGACATGGTGCATCCGTAAAAGTGAGAGCGGATGCGATGCTTGGGCATGTCGCCTCGTGGGGAGATCGCAATCCCCATGAACTTTATTGCATACGACGTGTGCCGATTTTGTCAACTCCGTTTGGGCGACGACCGCTCGATTTGTTGTCGGGGGGCAATCACCTAAGGTGCTCTTCGGGAGTAGGAACAACGAGACCCTTGTCGACCAGCGTCGTCCAGATGTCCTCGGCGTTTTCGGCGAAGTTCACGAGCTTGCGGTCGTCTGCGCTGACCATCCCGTGTTCGAGCAGGGCATCGAACTTGACGACCGACTGCCAGTAAGCCTTGTCGAACAGGACGATCGGCAGGGGAGGCGCCTTGCCGGTCTGGCGGAGGGTGAGGATCTCGAAGAGCTCGTCCAGGGTGCCGAACCCGCCCGGGAACACCACGAGCGCATTGGCGCGCATCGCCAGGTGCATCTTGCGCATGGCGAAGTAGTGAAATCGGAAGGTGAGATCGGGGGTCGAATAGGGATTGGGCTCCTGCTCATGCGGTAGGGTGATGTTGAAGCCGATGGAGGGCGCCCCCACGTCGGATGCGCCGCGATTGGCCGCCTCCATGATGCCTGGGCCTCCGCCGGTCGCGATGACGTTGTCGCGGACGCCCCCGTTCACGGTCAAAGCGCCGCCGCGCCGGGAGGCAATCGCCCCGAAGGCGCGGGCTTGCGCATACCAATCCGGATGCCGTCCCGGCCCGTCCTCGCGAACGCGGGCGCTTCCGAACACCACGATGGTGGAGCGCACCCCCCAGGTGCGCAGGTTCTCTTCAGCTTTGGCGTATTCCAGCTGGAAGCGGACGCCCCGCATCGAATCTCCCAGCAGGAAATCCTGATCGAAGGCCGCCAGACGGAAGGACGGGGAGGCGAGATGGGCCGCGTTGGAGGGCCTTCTGATGTCCATCGGCAGGGGCTCCTGTGACTGCGGACCGCAGAAAGCACATCTCCGGGCCGCCGTTAAGAGCCGAATGGCCCAGTCGGGATTTCCTGGGGACTGGATGGCGGAACGCCGACGGGTTCGCCTGGGCTGGGGGCTTCGCTGGGCGTGTCGGGAGGGACTCCCAGAGGTTCCCCAGGACTCGGGATACCGGCAGGCCCGGGGTCCGGGTGAACGGGCTGGGGTGCCGGATTCGGTACGTCCGGTTGCGGCGGCGTCGGGTTGGGCGTGTCTGACATGACGGGGTTTCCTCTGGTGACAAGGTTCCGGTTCGGAACGGAAGACAAACGGCCTTTGTTCCGAACCGCGCCTTGCCCGGGCATTCGCCTATTTGTCCGTAGGCTCCGCCGCCCGGCCCGCTATACTTGCCGCCAAGGAAGGGCGAAGCGGCCCTTTGCCGATCAGAGGGAGCGCCTGCCTGTGAAAAGCTTGTCTTCTATGGACGCCGCGGACATCCTGCCGGTTGACGGCTATCGAGGGGCGCTCGCGGGCCGGGTCTGGCGGCCGGGTGTCGGCCCCTGTGTCGTGGCGATCCGGCAGGAGGCGGTGGTCGACATCTCGGCGACCTGCGCCACCATGAGCGACCTCGCCGCCGTGGCGGATCCGGCGCGGACGCTCAAGAGCGCCCCGGGCGAGCGGATCGCCTCCCTCGACGAGCTCATGGCCAATACGCCCTCCGACCACCGCGACGGATCAAAGCCCTGGCTGCTGGCGCCGATCGACCTCCAGGTGATCAAGGCCGCCGGCGTCACGTTCGCGGTGTCGATGCTCGAGCGCGTCATCGAGGAGCGGGCCCGGGGCGATGCCGGGGCGGCCGCCGCGATCCGGGCCGAGGTCCTGCGCCTGGTCGGGGACGATCTCAGCCGGCTTAAGCCGGGCTCGCCCGAGGCCATGGCCCTGAAACAGGTGCTGGTCGCGCAGGGCGCCTGGAGCCAGTATCTCGAGGTCGGCATCGGGCCCGATGCGGAGGTGTTCACCAAGGCCCCGACCCTGTCGGCCGTCGGGCCGTTCATGGATGCCGGCCTGCACCCGCACTCGACCTGGAACAATCCCGAGCCGGAAGTGGTGATCGTGGTCACGGCCGAGGGCCGGATCGTCGGGGCGACGTTGGGCAACGATGTGAACCTGCGCGATTTCGAGGGCCGCTCCGCCCTGCTGCTGTCGAAGGCCAAGGACAACAACGCCTCGTGTGCGCTGGGCCCGTTCGTCCGGTTCTTCGACGAAAGCTTCTCGCTCGACGACGTGCGCCGGACCACCGTGACGCTGACGGTGGAAGGCGTGGACGGATTCCGGCTCGAGGGCGCGTCCTCCATTACGAAGATCAGCCGCGATCCGGCCGATCTGGTCGCCCAGACGCTGGGTCCGCACCATCAGTATCCGGACGGGTTCGTGCTGTTTCTCGGCACCATGTTCGCGCCGACGCAGGATCGGGACGAGCCCGGCATGGGGTTCACGCACAAGAGCGGCGATCAGGTCACGATTGCGGCGCCGGAACTCGGCACGCTCGTCAACCGGATCCGGCCGAGTTCGGAATGCGAGCCATGGACCTTCGGCTTGAGCGCCTTCATGCGCAACCTCGCACAGCGCGGTCTGTTGAAGTCGTCATGAAGCCTTTCGAAGATGTGCGCGTCCGAGGGAACGCACGCATCCTCCTCGCCGCCACCTGTCGAGTATTATGAAGTAGCGTTACGGTAGAAATTAACTTCGTTTGCAGTTCCAAAGGCCGCTTCTTCTCTAATTCCATTGAAGTTTGCCTTCTGAACGCCATCATAAGCGATCACGAGAGTTGCCGGACCAGGGCCCGCTTCATCGCTCGCGGAATGTTGTTGCGTGTCAAGACATGCTTGCTGAGCATGCTTGATATGAATTGAAACTTCATTCTGTTGAATGTCGTTGGAGCGCGTTTTAATGCCCGACAATGTATCGTGCTTTGTATCAGAGAGCTAAAAATGGTTGCTTATAGACGTTATCTTATTGCCTCGTCTCTTGCGCGACTGATCCGGAAAGAGAGAGGCGGCAACCGCATCACCGAAGGCCACTTTCCGAACCAGGCCGACCGGAGTTCTTTCGTGATCGTGGACGGCGACAAGGGAAGCCTCGTCCTCGTCCAGACAGGGTCGAATGGTCCGGTCGAGGAGCGCACGGATGTGCCGCGCGCCCACGCCGAGGCGCTGCTCGATGTGACGCCGGGTAAGATCGACTATCTTCTCACGCATCTGTCCGTCGGTACGCGCGACGTTCAGATCGCCCGCTTCGTCACGCCGGGTCCGCTCGACATGATCTCCGTCTCGTTCGAAAGCGAGGAGGAGGCCCGGGATTTCCGCCCGTTGTCCTGGTTCGGCCCGGACATCACGTCTGATGCGGCCTACCAGAACCGCTCGATCGCGCTGAACGGCGCGCCGCAGGTGCCGGAGGTTTCCCTAACCAATGCGGCCCTCAACAGCCTTCTCGACACGATCGAGAACCGCTACAGCGGCTCGCGCTCTTATGCGTCGCAGCCGCAGACGAGGAATGCCGCCGAGGTCGAGCTCGTTCCGAACGCGCCGGCTGCCGAGAGGGGAGCCCCCGCTGCGCAAGGCAGGCCCCAGGCGCAGCAGGCCGCGCCCGCTTCGACCGACGTCGAGGTCGCTGATGAGGAGAACAACGATCTCAACCTCAGCATCGAGGACAATGTCATCCGCGAGCTGGCGCGCTCCCTGCGGCCCCAGCGGCGGTCGTAATTCGAGAAGGCCCGGATCGAAAGTTCCGGGCCTTTTCTTTACGGCATCGGGTGTGAAATCGAACCCACGTTCGATGCTCTAGCTCGGCAGGACGATGCAGCTTCCGCCGAGAGCATGGATCTTCTGACAGAGCTCCTCCGCGGCCTTGCGGGTCTCGGCCGGTGCGCGGACCCGATAGAATGCTCGTGTCCCCCGATAACGCAGCCGCGTTCCGATGATCATGGGTCGTGTATCCTTCAGCACGGACGCATAGGCGATGCTGGCCCGCCGGTATGTCGAGAGGGCCTGATCTTTCGAAAAATTGCCTGCCAGCTGGACGCCCCAGGGGGCGAAGGGCGCCTCGATCACATTGGCATAGCCGCGTCCCGGCAGGCGAAGGGTCGCAACGATCTGCCGGCAGCTCTCCGGCTCGGGGTCGCTCTTGTGCGCTTCCTGCGGGTCGAGGCTCTTCTTCAGGTCCTCCGCCCAGGCTTCCGCGGTGCGCCCCGTGATCGAGGCGACATAGTTTCTTGTCTCGGCCGGCAGGTCCCCGCGTCCTTCGAGCCACGATGACACCCGGGCAGGCCCGCCGTTATAGGCGGCGGCCGCCAGGCCGAGATTGCCGAAGCGCTCGGAAAGCTCGGCAATCAGCTCGGCGGCCTTGGGGATCGCCTGCTCGGGATCGAACGGATCCGACAGGCCGCGATCCTTCGCGGTTCCCGGCATGAACTGCGCCACGCCCTGGGCGCCGGCGGGGCTTACCACGCCCGTGCGGAACGAGCTCTCCTGCCAGATGAGCCTGGTCAGGAAGTCCCGCGGCAGATCCTGCTGCCGTGCCGCGCCCTCGATGAGACGGCACAATGCCTCTTCGACGGTTTCTCCGGAGCCGGATGGAGCCGCCAAAGCCGTCTCGCAGAAAGCGAGAATCCCGCAGAGTGGCAACAGCCAGGCGCGCATGTCACATCCTGTGAGAAGAATTTCGCCGTGAAAAGGGTCTTACAGCCTCAGCCGAGCTGAAGCCTAAAGATAGGCGGTGATCCGCACAGCCAAGAGGATGCTGATCGCACGAAGCGGCGATACGAGAGCATCCACGAATGCCCCATCGGTTCCGAGATCAGGGACATGCGGTTGCAGGCGACAGGCTTGCCCCCTACAACCTCTCCAGAGCTATCCTGGCTCGAACGAATCAGAACTCAGCACCGGTAACGCCATGGCCTCGTTTCTAAAAGATCTCTGGACCCGCCTTTCCGGGGCAGGCGACAGTTCCGACACGCCTGAGGTTGCAGCCGAGGCCGTGGAGTACAAGGGGTTCCGCATCCGGCCCGCACCATATCCTTCGAAGGGACAGTATCAGACCGCGGGGATCATCGAGAAGGATTTCGAGGCCGGCGTGAAGGAGCATCGTTTCGTCCGTGCCGAGACCCATCCGAGCAAGGACGACGCAGTGGCCTTCGCCATCGTCAAAGGCAAGCAGATCATCGATGAGCAGGGGGAGCGCATCTTCGACTGATCGAGGGAGGTCGCTTCAATTCTCCCGCGTCTATTCCCTTTCGTGCCCTCTGCATCAAGTAATCCCTTTCGCTGCATCTGAACCAGGCCGCGAATCCGCGGCGTCAAGTGTTGGAATGGCGCCGACCGTCGGCGGCATCAGGAAGGGAGCACCAGATGGCCAACAGCCCCAAAGACCCCAAATCCGGCAAGTCCTCAGCCTCGAAAGGCTCAGATCAGGTTTTGACGAACCGGCAGGGGCACCCCATCACGAACAACCAGTCGCAGCGTACGGTCGGCTCACGCGGTCCGGCAACGTTGGAAAATTACCAGTTTCTTGAAAAGATCACGCATTTTGATCGCGAGCGCATTCCTGAGCGTGTGGTCCACGCGCGCGGCTTCGTCTGCTACGGAGACTTCGAGGCCACCGGCAAGATCGGTGACGAGCCCGCATCCCAGTACACCAGGGCCAAGCTGTTTCAGCAGGCCGGCAAGAAAACGCCGCTCGCCATCCGCTTTTCCACGGTGATCGGCGGCCGCGACTCCTCGGAGGTGGCGCGCGATCCGCGCGGCTTCGCGGTGAAATTCTACACGGAAGATGGAAACTGGGACCTCGTCGGAAACAACCTGGCTGTCTTCTTCATCCGCGACGCCATCAAGTTCCCGGACGTCATCCATTCCCTCAAGCCCGATCCGGTGACGTTCCGCCAGGAACCGAACCGAATCTTCGACTTCATGAGCCAGACCCCGGAATCCATGCACATGCTGACGCACCTGTTCAGCCCGCGCGGGATTCCGGCGAGCTACCGCCACATGGAGGGCTTCGGCGTCAACACCTACAAGATGGTCAATGCGCAGGGCGACACGGTGCTGGTGAAGTACCATTTCCATCCGCGTTGCGGCTTGGCGAGCCTGACCGCCGAGGAGGCCGCCAAGGTGCAGGGCCAGGATCTCGGCTCCGCGTCGAAGGATCTTTATCAGGCCATCGAACGTGGCGAGTATCCGAAATGGGATGTCTATGTGCAGATCATGGAAGACCATGATCACCCGGAGCTTGACTGGGATCCCCTGGACGACACCAAGATCTGGCCGGAGAAGGATTTTTCGCTCCGCCATGTCGGCGTGATGACGCTCAACCGCAACGTTCAGGATCATTTCAACGAGAACGAGCAGATCGCCATGGGCACGGGCGTGCTCGTGGATGGTCTCGACTTCTCGGACGACAAGATGCTCGTCGGGCGTACCTTCTCCTATTCGGATACGCAGCGCTATCGCGTCGGCACCAACTATCTCCAGCTTCCGGTGAACCATGCCAAGAATGCCAGGGTCGCCACGAACCTGAGCGGTGGCCAGATGTCCTACGGGAGGGATCTCGCGCCGGGACAGAATCCGCATGTAAACTTCGAGCCGTCCATTCACAACGGCCTGAACGAGTCGCCGCGAGAGGAGCCGAACAATCCTCCCGAGATCCGCGGACGCCTGACCCGCAGCGTGATCGAACGGACAAACGACTATCTCCACGCACGCGGGCGCTACTGCACCATGATGGACTGGGAGCGCGACGATCTGGTGCTCAACCTGGGCACGCTGCTCGGCCAGTGCGAGCGGGACGTGCAGGAGCGCATGGTGTGGCACCTGTTCATGGTCCACGACGATTACGGCAGCCGGGTCGGAGACATGCTGGGCATCACGGCCGACGATGTCAGGCAGCTGCCGCCGCTGCCGAAACAGGTCCTTACGGACGATGAAAAGCGCAGGTTGCAGAACCTGGGCAAGAACGGCGACAAGATCGACCCGACCGTCTGGGGTCAGTGGACGAGTTCCGTGAAGAACTACAAAGCCTCCGCCGAGGAGGTCTTGGGCGGCATGCGCAACGTTCCGACCGAGCCTGCGACTCGTCAGGCGGCGGAGTGACCGAGCGGCACAGGGAAGCGAGCCGGTTCACCGGCTCGCTTTTTCATGTGCTGTTCCCTTTGCCGGCGCTCTGGCTCCCATGCCTTTCGGCGTATGCTTTCGTGAATTCCGCGCCGAAGAGCAGGATGAGGGAAGAGTAATAGATCCAGAGCAGGATCGTGATCAGGGAGGCCGCGGCGCCGTAGCTCGATGCGATATTGCTCTTGCCGAGATAGTACCCGATCAGAAATTTGCCGAGCGTGAAGAGAAGGGCCGTCACCAGAGAGCCTGTCCAGACGTCGTTCCAGGTGATGTCCACATTCGGCAGGAGCTTGAAGATCATGGCGAAGAGCAGGACGGCGATGACAAAGGCGACGAGGCTGTTGAGAAAGTGCAGGATCGCCGTCGCTCCTGAGAAGCTCGACTCGATATAGTCGCTGATGGCGGACAATCCGGCATCGATGACCAGGGAGACGAGGAGCAGAAATCCGACGCCCAGGACGAGGGCGAAGCTGATGAGGCGCGTGCGCAGGAAGTTGAGAAGGCCGGACGTACTCGGCGGCTTCGCCTTCCAGATGATGTTCAAGTCGTCCTGCAGTTCGATGACGGCCCCTGACACGAGCAGGAGGAAAGTGACGATGCCGATGGCCGTGCCGAGGATCCCCGATCCCATATTGCTGGCGCTGGCGATCATGGCTTCCAGGGTCGAGGCCTCGTTGGCGCCGATCATTCCACCGAGTTCGGAGACGATGGCGCCCTGTGCGGCTTCGCGGCCGAAGGCCAGGCCGGCGACGGCAATGGCTGCGAGCAGCATGGGGGCGAGGGAGAAGACGGTGAAGAACGCGATTGAGGCCCCGAGGCTCATGGCGCGATCGTTCCACCATCCTACGAACGCGGCCCTGATCAGCCGCCCTGTTTCGGAAAGCATGCCTGCCCGTCTTTTGCCGCCAAGGCCAGCAGTTGTGAGTCAGTCGCCTTGGCTTTTTAACCGGCAGGAACCTTGTCTTGTTCCTCGTGGGAGCCGAGCCGGTCAGGATGCTGGCGCATCGTGCGAAAAAGTGGACCCGGTTTTTCGCTCCAATCCGATGCTCCAGAGAAAAGCCTGTAGCAGGGTGGCATAGCGATTGGCCGCCCGGCGCAGGCGATCTTCTTCGTCGCTGTGTTGCAGCGCGTCCGCCGCCATGGTGTGAGCCCCGAGCTGGAAGGCGAGATAGCAGGGAAGCATGAACGAGAGCAGCGCAGGGGACACCGGAAGGGTGCTCTCTCTCTGAACGATGTCGCGAAGATGCCGCGTGTCGGGCTCCGACAGGCCGAACTCGACAGCAGCCGCGGCAATGTCCCAGGTGATGTCCTGGCAGCCGACGAGATCGTGCGCTGCGCAATGATCGAGCGCATCGGCTTTGATCGCACGATCTCCGCACAGGAGCCACTCCCAGGGCATCATCCGGTTATCGGTTGAGACCCGGTTCATGGCGTCAGACAGGGTCTCGATGTCGGGCAGAGCGCGGTCCAGAGCCCGTGCGCTCGGCTCTCCCAGGGCCTGCTCCGCATTATGGAGCGCCATGGTGCGAAGCTCGGCGAGAGAGGCGCCGTCGTGCGTCCGGACGGGACAAGTCCGGGCCCGAAAACCGAGATACGTCCCGATCCGGGTCACAAGCCGGGACGGGTCCATGGAGTGCTGGTCGAGCGATGGTGCATCGCCGTGCCAGCGCTCGATGAGGAAGCCATGGCAATAGCCGGCGATCTCCGGCGTGAAGCCTGCTTGGTGAAGCTGTAGGGCCCTTGCATGTTTTTTCACGCCGCTTTCGCCGAGGCCGGCAAATTTGACCAGCCAGGTTGAGCCTTTTGTGCGAGCCAGGAATTTTCTTCGCTCCTGCTGAATATTCGCCGCCGGCCAGGATGTGCGATCCGAATATCGCAGCGTCCGCCACGCTCCGCCTGAAACATCCTCCAGCTCCCCCGTCAGGGGACCCACCACGGTTTCAACCCAGCTCCTCAGCCGATCCGCCGAACCGCATAGAAGCTCGTCCATGCTGACGAAATGCCGCGATGCTCCATTCCAGCGTTCGCGATGATGAAGGCTGGCCTTCAGACCAAGCGCACCGGTATGGCTCGGAAAGAAATGGATGCGATCGCGAGATATGCCGATCGATTCCAGCCAGTCCGCAACCGCCCCGAAGGAGCTGCCCGACAGGCCGGGCCCTTCGTCGACGACGGCGACGGCCGTGCCCTTCTCCTGCGTCAGCGTGTCGGCGAATGATGGATCGACAGTGATCTCCCGCTGAAACGGATGCCCGACGGGGCGCACGGTGAAAGGAGGGCGCGCCCCGAGCGCTTCCGCAACGAGAGCCGCCAAGCCGGCGCCGATGCTGCGAATGCCGATAACCCGCGTTTCGGGTCCGAGGCCGGAGCGGGTGGCGGCCTCCACATAGCTTTCCGGATACAAGGCATAGAATGCGTAGCCTTCGGCCTGCTTGGTCCTGATCGTCAGGGTGGGATCGAAGCTCAGCAGCCTGCCTCGAAACGCGTCCGGCAGCGCGGCCTGCGAGAAGCCGCTCTGCCAGGATCGCACGACGGTTTGCGCCAGGAGCGACAGGCATTCCATGCCATTGACATGGGCCGGGGAAGGAGTGTCGAACCCATGCGCCTGGAAGTCCGCATCGATGATGGCCCGGATCAGCTCGCTCGCGCCGATGAAGGCGGCGATCAGGGCCGCGTGCCGTTCGCTCCCGGGCGGCAATGCGTTCACTCGGTCGAGAAGGATTCCGATGGCCTTTTGCCTGTCGCGAACCGTCCCGATGCATTCCACATCGCCATATACCAACATAGGATCCGCCCGAGCGCCGCGTGGGTTACGCCGCGGCCTTCCGCTTCAACGAGGCCATGTCGATGACGAAGCGATACTTGACGTCGCTCCTGAGCATGCGCTCGTAGGCTTCGTTGATGGCCTGGACCGGGATCATCTCGATCTCCGAGACGATCCCATGCTGGGCGCAGAAATCGAGCATCTCCTGCGTTTCCGCGATGCCGCCGATCAGCGAGCCGGCAAGCTGGCGACGCTTCATGATAAGGTTGAACACCGTGGTGGCCGGGTGCGGCTCGGCGGGAGCTCCGACCAGCACCATGGCGCCATCGCGGGCCAGGAGCACGAGATAGGTGTCCAGGTCGTGCGGCGCCGCGACCGTATCGAGGATGAAGTCGAAGCTGTTGCGCTGGGCCGCCATGGCCTCCTTGTCTCTGGACACGACGACCTCATGCGCGCCGAGCGCGAGGGCGTCCTCCCGCTTGTTGGGAGAAGTAGTGAAGAGCACCACATGCGCGCCCATGGCGCGTGCGAGCTTGACGGCCATATGGCCAAGGCCGCCCAGCCCGACGATCCCGACCTTCTGTCCGGCGCGAACGCGCCAGCGGCGCAAGGGGGAATAGGTGGTGATCCCGGCGCACAGTAGAGGAGCGGTGGCCGCAGGGTCGAGCCCATCGGGAATGCGCAGGACGAAGCTCTCGTCGACCACGATGACGTCGGAGTAGCCGCCATAGGTATTGGCACCGGTATCCTGCTCCGGCCCGTTGTACGTGCCCGTGAAGCCGACCTCGCAGTATTGCTCCAGCCCCTCGCGGCAGCTGCTGCAGGTGCGGCAGGAATCGACCATGCAGCCGACTCCGACGAGATCGCCCACCTTGAACTTCTGAACTCCGCTCCCGACCCTTGCGACCCGGCCGACGATCTCGTGGCCCGGTAGGCTGGGATAGAGCGTGCCGCCCCATTCGTCACGAACCGTGTGGAGATCGGAGTGGCAGACGCCGCAATAGAGAATGTCGATCTGGACGTCGCGCTCCCGCGGCTCTCGCCGCTCGAAGCCGAAGGGGGCAAGCGGCGTCGATGCGTCCTGGGCGGCATAACCGAAGGCCTTGATCACGGGAAGCTCCGTTGCTGGGATGAGCCAGAGAAGGGCGGCAGCGCGACCGACCGCAATCTTCTGCAGCAGCAAACGATAGGTTAGGTGCGACTGGCGTCAATGAGGCTGCTTGAATTCTCATCCGCTCCTGCGTCGTCACGGCGCTAGACTTGGTGTCTTGTTTCACTATAACATCGAAAATTGCGCGGGTGCTTCTAGTATTTGCAGCCTCGCGATCTACCTCCATATGGAGAGGGATTCTTATGCCGAGCGGACACCGTTGGTTTGGATTGGGCGGCAAAGCGGCACATCGAGATTCGGTGGTTGAGAAAAACTTTAACTTGCCGTGGCATCATCAATCCGCGAGGCTGGTTGGGAAAGACGGCTTGCTATCGTCACGAACGCTCCCTTGCAGATCCGAGCAACGTGATCATAGCGCGCAAGCTGCTAGCGAAGAGGGGAAGCTGCCATAGGCACGTTGTGACGCATCCCCGCGCCGTCCGGTCTGGGCAACCTTAGCGGTGCAGAATCGTTATCTCTGAGAGGGATCTGAATTCGGTGGCGCCATGCATCATTCCGACGACCTGTTCTCGAGTTTCCTGAAGTCCTACGAAAACCGCCGCGAGGCGGAGCTGTCCCTCACGGAATACCTGGAAGGGTGCCGCGACAATCCCATGATGTATGCCAGTGCTCCGGAGCGCATCCTGGCGGCGATCGGCGAGCCTGAGCTCGTGGACACGTCGAAGGATGCGCGCCTCGGCCGCATTTTCATGAACCGAACGATCCGCGTTTATCCCGCCTTCTCCGAATTCTACGGCATGGAAGAAACGATCGAGATGATCGTGAGCTTCTTTCGGCACGCGGCTCAAGGGTTGGAGGAACGCAAGCAGATCCTTTATCTCCTCGGTCCCGTCGGCGGAGGTAAGTCTTCTCTTGCAGAGCGCCTCAAGGCACTCATGGAGGTGCATCCGATCTACGTGCTCAAGGCCGGCGACGAGATCAGCCCGGTTTTCGAAAGTCCGCTCGCGCTGTTCGATCCAGAGCAGATGGGTGCGGTTCTCGAAGAGCGTTATGGAATTCCGAGCCGGCGCCTGACCAACCTGTTGAGTCCCTGGGCCATCAAGCGGCTCGACGAATTTCGAGGGGACATCTCGAAATTCCGCGTGGTGAAGGTCAATCCGTCGCGCCTCCGCCAGATTGCGATCGCGAAAACCGAGCCGGGCGACGAGAACAATCAGGATATTTCCTCCCTCGTCGGGAAGGTCGATATCCGCAAGCTCGAGACCCTCTCTCAGGCCGATCCCGACGCCTACAGCTATTCCGGCGGCCTCAACCGCGCCAACCAGGGCATCCTCGAGTTCGTCGAGATGTTCAAGGCGCCGATCAAGATGCTTCATCCTCTCCTGACGGCTACGCAGGAAGGAAACTATGTCGGGACTGAGAATATCGGCTCCATTCCGTTTACCGGTATGATCCTGGCGCATTCCAACGAGGCGGAGTGGCAGAGCTTCAAATCGAACAAGAACAACGAGGCCTTCATCGATCGCATTTATGTGATCAAGGTGCCGTACTGCCTGCGTGTCGCCGAGGAGCAGAAGATCTACGAGAAGCTGATCCGGGGCTCCGAACTCGCGGATGCGCCATGCGCTCCCGCCACGCTCGAAATGCTGGCAAGGTTCTCGGTTCTGTCTCGGCTGCGGCCTCATGAGAACTCGAACTTCTACTCCAAGATGCGGGTCTACGACGGCGAGAGCCTGCGCGAGGTCGATCCGAGAGCCCGCAGCTTGCAGGAATACAAGGACGCCGCCGGCGTCGACGAGGGAATGGACGGGATTTCCACCCGCTTCGCTTTCAAGGTCTTGGCAGCGACCTTCAATCACGACACCATCGAGATTGCCGCCGATCCGGTCCACCTCATGTATGTCCTCGAACAGTCGCTTCGTCGCGAGCAGCTCCCTCAGGACGTGGAGCGGCGCTATCTCGAGTTCATCAAGGGCGAGCTGGCGCCCCGCTATGCCGACTTCATCGGCCACGAAATCCAGAAGGCCTATCTGGAATCCTATCACGACTACGGCCAGAATCTCTTCGACCGCTACGTCGCCTACGCGGATGCCTGGATCGAGGATCAGGATTTCAAGGATCCGGATACGGGTCAGCTCCTCAATCGTGAACTCCTCAACCAGGAACTCACCAAGATCGAGAAGCCGGCCGGGATCGCAAACCCGAAGGATTTCCGTAATGAAGTGGTGAAGTTCTCCCTGCGGGCGCGGGCCAGCAACAACGGGCGCAATCCTTCCTGGACGAGCTACGAGAAGATCCGCGACGTCATCGAACGGCGCATGTTCTCGCAAGTCGAGGAACTCCTGCCGGTCATCAGTTTCGGCTCGAAGAAAGACAGCGAGACCGAGAAGAAGCACGGCGAGTTCGTGGAGCGCATGATGGAGCGTGGCTATACCGAACGGCAGGTGCGGCGCTTGGTGGAGTGGTACATGCGTGTGAAGCAGGCGGGCTGACAGAAATCGGAGGCGGAGCAGGCGTTCCTATGTACATCATCGACAGACGCCTCAATCCAGGCGGTAAGAGCCTTGCCAATCGCCAACGCTTTCTCCGCCGCGCCAAAGCGCAGATCCAGCGGGCCGTGCGCCAGACGGCCGGCGACCGTGACATTACCGATCTCGAAAGGGGCGGGGAGGTCTCGATTCCAGCCGATGGTGTGCGTGAGCCCAGCTTCCGCCGCTCGGGTGAGGGCGGGGTTCATGACCACATCCTGCCTGGCAACAAGCGTTTCGTGGAGGGCGATACCATCGACCGGCCTCCAGGCGGAGGCGGCGGAGGATCATCGGCGGGCAACAGCGGCGAAGGAGAGGATGATTTCCGCTTCGCCCTGAGCCGCGAGGAGTTTCTCGATCTCTTCCTCGAGGATCTGGAATTGCCGGACCTCGCCAAACGGCGCCTCGCGACGGTCGAGGTGCAGGGAATGCGGCGGGCCGGCTATTCCGTCACCGGATCTCCGGTCAACCTTGCCTTGCTGCGCTCTATGCGCAACGCGCTCTCCCGCCGGATCGCCATGCGGCGGCCAAAGCCCAGCGAACTTGCGAAGCTCGAGGAGGAGATCGCGCGTCTCGAAAAGCAGGGGGAGACCGAGGAGCTTCTCGAACTGCGCCTGAAGCTGGAGAAACTCCAGCTGAGATCGCGGCGGTTCCCCTATATCGACCCATTCGACCTGCGTTACCGCCGCTTCGAGCCGGTCTCCCGGCCCGTGGCTCAGGCTGTCATGTTCTGTCTCATGGACGTGTCCGGCTCCATGACCGAGCACATGAAGGATCTGGCCAAGCGGTTCTACATGCTGCTCTATATTTTTCTGACCCGGCGCTACAAGCACGTGGAGATCGTTTTCATCCGTCACACCCACGAGGCGAAGGAGGTGGACGAGGAAACATTCTTCCACAGCCCGGAGACGGGCGGCACGGTGGTCTCCTCGGCCTTGCGCGAAATGCAGCGGGTCGTGGCCGAACGCTACCCGCCGGAGAACTGGAACATCTATGCGGCTCAGGCGTCGGATGGGGACAATTCTCCCAATGACGGCGCGACCAGCGCGGCCCTGCTGAGAGATGTCATCCTGCCCGCGTGCCAGTACTACGCTTATCTCGAAGTCGGCAGCGACCACGACCGGATGCAGGCGGGCTTCATCAATCACAAGACGGCCTTGTGGCAGACCTATGAAACTCTGCAGGAGGAGGGCGCCAACATTGCCATGCGCAAGGTCAATCACCGCCGCGAGATCTATCCCGTTTTCCGCGAACTTTTCCGGCGCCGCGATGTTGAGGCGAGGGCCCCATGAGCCTGATCGAAGAAGACACCTTGCTGTTTCATGGCTCCGACTGGGATTTCGGCTCGATCCAGCGCGTCTATGACGCCATTGAGAGGATCGCGGTCGGCGAACTGGGGATCGACGTCTATCCCAATCAGATCGAGGTGATCACGGCCGAGCAGATGCTCGACGCCTATGCCTCGATCGGCATGCCGCTGTTCTACAAGCATTGGTCCTTCGGCAAGCGCTTCGCCACGCATGAGGCCGGCTACCGGCAAGGGCTCATGGGCCTGGCCTACGAGATCGTCATCAACTCGAACCCTTGTATCTCCTACATCATGGAGGAGAACACGGCGACGATGCAGACGCTGGTGATCGCGCATGCGGCCTTCGGGCATAATCACTTCTTCAAGAACAATTATCTCTTCAAGGAGTGGACGGACGCGGACGGCATCCTGGATTATCTGGAGTTCGCCAAGAGCTACATCGCCCGATGCGAGGAGCGTCACGGACAAGCCGCGGTGGAAAGAATCCTCGATGCCGCCCATGCGCTGATGTCGCACGGCGTTCATCGTTATCCGCGCAAGAAGCGTCCGGACCTTCGCTCCGAGGAGCGCCGCGAGCGCGAGCGACAGATCCATCAGGAGCAAACGTTCAACGATCTCTGGCGCACGGTTCCGACGAAGGGGGGCGCGCCGAAGCCCGCCTTGAGCGACGACCGCCGCCGCGCGCTTCTCGAACTGCCGCAGGAGAATATCCTGTATTTTCTCGAGAAGTCCGCGCCTCGCCTTCAGCCTTGGCAGCGCGAGATCCTGCGGATCGTCCGTCAGATCGCTCAGTACTTCTACCCTCAGCGCCAAACCAAGGTCATGAACGAGGGGTGCGCCACCTACTGCCACTACCGCATCATGACCCGGCTCCACGAGACACGGCAGATCAGCGACGGCGCTTTCCTCGAATTCCTGCAATCCCATACGAACGTCACCCGCCAGCCGGAATATGACGATCCGTATTATGGCGGGATCAATCCTTACGCTCTCGGCTTCGGGATGATGCAGGACATCGAGCGTATCTGCACACGCCCGACCGCCGAGGACCGGGAGTGGTTTTCGGACATCGCGGGCTGCGACGACACCATGGGAGTCCTGCGCGATGTGTGGGCGAATTACCGGGACGAGAGCTTCATCTCGCAGTTCCTGAGCCCGCATTTGATGCGCCAGTGGCGCCTGTTCCATCTGCTGGATGACCCGGACCGTCCGGAGCTCATCATCGAGGCCATTCACGACGAGCGCGGCTATCGGCGTCTGCGCCGCTCGCTCTCGCGTCAGTACGATGTCGGGTGGAGCGATCCCGACATTCAGGTCGTGGATGTCGACCTTGCGGGCGACAGGCGTCTCATCCTTCATCATCACGTTCTTCACCGCACCCTTTTGGATAAGGACGATGCGCAGCGCGTTCTCCAGATGATCGCCAATCTCTGGGGCTACGATGTCGTGCTCAAGGAGGTCGAGGCTGCCACCGGGGCCATCTTCCAGGAGCATGTCGCTCATCCTCACGAGACGCTCTTTTGATCGTCGTTGACGTAAAAAAGCCTATGACTCGTTTCAAGCTCGTACGTCCAGGGCTCGGCCTTGGCTTCAGGGCCGGCTCCCATTGCGGAGAATACCGATGGAACACAAGCCTGTAGAGACACTGCGTGGCGTTGCTGAGGTACATGAGTTCAAGCAAGGTTTCCTCTCCCGACGCGAGCGCCTTGAGCGTTGGGCGGAATTACTGGAGCGGCAGCCGAAGCGGCGGCTTCGCTCATTGGGAGAGATCGAGTTCACGCCCGAGGAGAAAAGGCCTGAACTGAGGTCGGACGAATCTCCCATTACGGTCGCCTTCGAGGATCCCATTCTCCGTGCGGACGGATTGAAGGGCGACCGGCTCGGCGATGCCATGGAGTATTTCGATCTCTCCGAGCGGTCGGCTCACCGCCTTCTCTGCTCCTGCATGAACGGCTGGAGCATGGAAGCGAGCGTCACGGCCCGCAAGGTGCGCCGCCTGGTCAATCCCGATCACCGTTTGATGCTGTTTACATCGGCCAGCCTCCTGGCAGCGGTCCCGGCGGCGTTCTACTTCCTGAGCTGACGATGCGATGAAGTATCGGACCCTTGCCCTGCACGGAGCGCAAGGGTTCGATGCTGTTCTTTGAGAGGGAGACACCCGAGTGGTGGAGACGAAGCGAAAGATTGCGCTGCCGTGGTACAATCGCGAGGATTACGCCGACATCCGCGGCATGGTGGCCGATGCCCATAACCTTGCTCCAACGTACGAGCAATGGCGTGCCGCCGCAGAGAACAACGAAAGCGTGGGGCGGCAATCGGGGCTCGAAATCGAGCGGATCCTGATCGAGCCTTCCTCCTTCGCCCGCTGGTGCGCCGCTGAAGGAGCGGCCCCGGACAGCGCGGCGCGGATGCGCTATGTCGCCGAACTGCAGGCCCAAACAGCCAAGCCTTGAAGTCTCGTATCCTGTCTCTACTTGCTCGGAAAGAGGAATGGAGACGGTCGACTTGTTGAACGATAAGGTCTTGGGGAATGACACATTCGGCGCTTCCGGGGAGCCCGGTCCGGGCACCGTAAACGGCTCGGCAATCCAAGCGGCGAAGACCATGCGGGCGGCCATACTGACGGGCCCCGGGCAGATCAAGATCGAGGAATTAGAGCTGCCTGAGCCTGGCGCGGGTCAGGTGCGGCTGCGTCTTGAAGGATGCGGTGTGTGCGCGTCCAATCTGACGCCCTGGGCAGGTCCCGACTGGATGCAGTTTCCCACCGAACCCGGTTCGCTCGGGCACGAGGCCTGGGGCATCGTCGACGCCGTCGGCGAGAATGTCGAAGGACTGGCCATTGGCGACAGAGTCGCGGCCCTGACTTATAAATCCTATGCCCAATACGATATCGCCGATGTGGAATCGGTGGTGCGTCTGCCCGAGGCCCTCGCGGGCCAGCCTTTTCCCGGTGAGCCTCTCGGCTGCGCCATGAACATCTTCCGCCGCAGCGAGATTACGCCCGGGCAGACGATCGCCATCATCGGAATCGGCTTTCTGGGGGCGCTTCTCACCAAGCTTGCGACCGATGCCGGCGCGAGGGTGATCGCGATTTCACGCCGCCCCTTCTCGCTCGATCTCGCCCGTCGCATGGGAGCGGCCGAAGTGATCCCGATGGAAGATCACCATGCGATCATCGAAAGAGTGAAGGAACTGACGGGCGGGGCGTTCTGCGACCGCGTGATCGAGGCGGTCGGAAAGCAGTGGCCTCTTGATCTGGCGGGCGAGATCACCCGTGAACGCGGCAAGCTGATCGTGGCCGGTTATCATCAGGATGGGCCACGGCAGGTCAACATGTGGCTCTGGAACTGGCGCGGGATCGACGTGATCAATGCCCACGAGCGCGATTCTAAAATCTACATGCAGGGCATCCGAGAGGCGATCGATGCCATTGCCTCGGGGCGGATCGATCCAGGTTTTCTCTACACCCATACCTACCCGCTTGAACGGCTGAACGAGGCGCTCGACGCCACGCGTGATCGTCCGGACGGTTTTCTCAAGGCTCTGGTGACCTTCCAATGACACAGCAGGCTCCGATCGAGACGTCTCAGGCGACCGCCCTTGCTCGACCACGCCTCGGATTTCTGGGCGTAGGCTGGATCGGGCGGCATCGCATGCAGGCGATCATGGGCACGGACGCGGTCGAGGTCGCAGCCATCGCCGACTCGTCGCCCGACATGGCGGCCGAGGCGGGAAAGCTCGTGCCGGAAGCAAGGCTCGTTACATCGTTGGACGACATTCTCGATCTCGGCGTCGATGGCGTGGTGATCGCGACGCCCAGCGCCATGCATGCAGAGCAGTCGATCCGGGCTCTCGAGCGCGGCGCCGCCGTGTTCTGCCAGAAACCCCTGGGCCGCAATGCCAGGGAGGTTGAGGCGGTCGTGGACGCGGCCCGACGGGCCGACCGGCTGCTTTGCGTCGATCTGTCCTATCGGTTCACGGAAGGCATGCGCCGCATCCGAGAGATCGTCGCTTCCGGCGAACTGGGCCATATCTATGCGGTCGATCTCGTGTTCCACAACGCCTATGGGCCGGACAAGCCGTGGTTCTACGACCCCGCTCTGTCCGGGGGCGGCTGTGTCATGGATCTCGGCGTCCATCTGGTCGATCTCGCCTTGTGGATTCTCGACAATCCCGGCATCGGACCGGTCTCCGGAAAGCTCTTCGCGGCTGGACGGCCGCTCAAGGATGCCGCCTCTCAGGTGGAAGACTACGCGGTCGCGACCGTAGAGACCGATACGGGCGCGGTGGTCCAGCTCGCATGTTCCTGGAAACTTCAGGCGGGTTGCGATGCCGTCATCTCGGCGACCTTCTACGGAACGCAAGGCGGTGTATCGCTGCGCAATGTCAACGGATCGTTCTATGATTTCACGGCCGAGCGATATTGGGGCACGTCGCGAGAAATGCTCGCTACGCCACCCGATGAATGGGGAGGGCGCGCCGCAGCCGACTGGGCGTTCCGTCTGGCGGCAGGCGAACGTTTCGACCC
Organism: Microvirga sp. TS319; assembly: GCF_041276405.1. Lineage (NCBI taxonomy): Bacteria > Pseudomonadati > Pseudomonadota > Alphaproteobacteria > Hyphomicrobiales > Methylobacteriaceae > Microvirga > Microvirga sp. TS319. Next base: position 536,391 of record NZ_JBGGGT010000002.1, read on the forward strand.
GGCGGCTCGCGAGCTCATCACCGTCGCCCGCGTGTTGGATCGAATCTACGGCAGATAATCCGAGATGAAGGAAACGATCATGAAGAAAGGCGGCTGAGGTCTCAGCCGCCTTTTCCTTTAGAGCATCCAACGCGGGAAGTGGATTTGCACTTTTAGAGCAAATTGCATTCTGACGGGATCAGAATGCTTGCTCTTTCTCTTTGGCGAAGCATCGTTTTTCGCGAAGAACCGGTTTCCACTTCTTCGCACGATGCTTTAGGATCCCCTCCGAGGCTCCCTTCTTGGAAAGAGCGCATCGTTTGAGCGGACCCGAAGGGCCACGTTCGTGAAAACCGGGGCCACTTTTCGCCAGAGCATCGGACGTGAAAAGTGGAATCCACTTTTAGGATCAGATCCGACGCGCTCATCCGAGAAGAAAGCCTTGGAGACGAACGTCTTCTTACGAGACCTCGATCAGCTTTTTCTCGGCTGCGCTCGTGTCGGCATGGGGCGCATAGCGCCGGATCATACTTGCGCAGAACTCCGCGAACTCCTCCTTCACCTGCGGGGGGCTGGTATGGTGCGGTGCGATCCCGCGATGCTCCGGCGTGAAGCAGAAGGTAACCGTTACATCGAAATCCGCGAGCGCCTCCATCTGCCGGTCGAACCAATCCAGCGCATTGGGACGGAAGCTGTCGGCCCAGGAGAGGCCCGTGCGCAGGTATTTCACGCCGAGCCGCTTCATCCAGGCGACCGCGTCGTCGAGGCGATGGTCCTCGAAATGGAACCATTGGCAAAGTCCCATTTGCCCGGCGTACTTTTCATACTCCTTGAGCGCAGGCTTCGGCGTACCGTCCTCCCGCAGGAGACCCATGTAGAAGTGCCGGTAGTAGGACGAGCCTTCCGCCTCCCGATGGCGCGTGGTGGCCTCCCATGCGCGAGGCAGGTCGTAGAGACTGTACCAATGAATCTTCGGCACCTTGCCGATGAGCAGCTCCGCCGTGCGGTTCAAGCCCCAGGCCTGGATCTCCTCGGCTCCGAACGTGGAGACGCCCACTTCCGTGACCCAGATCGGCTTGTCGGTGACGGCGCGGATCTCGTCGACCTTCGCAGGCCATTCATGGATCTGCCACAGGTTCCAGTCGAGCGGGAAGCCGTGGACGGCGACCACGTCCACGTGATCGAGAACGCCGCGCGTCCTCAGATTGTTGATGAAGCCGGGATCGATCGGCGACATGCCCCCGAGAACGCGCGGCAGGTTGGGATTGGCTTCCTTGATCGCCTGTCCGGCAGCGATCGCCATCTCGGAAAAGAGCCTCCAATCCGGATCGATCTCCGGGTCCCAATGGGACTTGTTGTTGGGCTCGTTCCAGATCATTGCAGCTTCAATCATGCGGTTCTCCCCTGAGCCGGATAGACCGCGCCAGCTCCCGGCGGGGCGTCGACACGGCGGCAAATGTAAACTTCTTCTTCCGGATGCTGAGTGATCTCGAATCCGGCGCTGCGGAGCATGGCTTCGACGCAGGCCGCATTCGGCGCCCACCAATTGGTCGGGTCGTCCGCATAGCGATGTTCGATGAAATGCATCTTCGGGTAGCGCGGATCGTCGAAATGCTCGGTCTGCCAGAAGGTGTAATTCTCCTCCACCGGCATCGTTTTGCTCGAACCGCGCTGCATGGATTGAAACACCAGCATTTCCTTGGCCACATGCTCGTGGATCAGGTCCAGCGCCAGGAGCGGATGACGCAGATGATAGAGGACGCCCATGAAGATGACGACGTCGAACGTCTCGCCGAGCTGGCCGAGATCGTAAACCGAGAGCCTGCGGAACTCGATGTCATGCCCCGTCACCTCGGCCGCGAAACGGGCCTGAGCGAGATATGCATCATCGAAGTCGATGCCGAGTACACGCTCGGCGCCTCGCTTCTTCATCTCGATGGAGTAGAAGCCAGCGTTGCAGCCGATGTCGAGGACGCTCTTGCCCGTCAGGTCCTGCGGGATCGCACCCGAGAAGTTCTTCCACTTGATGGCTGGGTAGTTTCCGAGGAAGTGGTTGGGGGCCGTCCAGATCCCCTCCCTGATTTCCATGTTGTGAAACCAGGGGCCGAGCGCTTCGGCCCTTCTCCTGATGTCCTCGGGGGACATGGGGTCCATGACATTCATCGAAAACTACTCCCTGCTCAAATCGTGGAGGCCTCGAGGCAGGCGCCCTGCGGGCCAGCCGAGAGCGACGCGCGCTCCGGTCATCGTGTCGTGCTGGGCGGCCTCGCTCAGAAGGCCGATGGCGGATCGGTAGCCGTGAAGAGTGCCCACATCGACATAGGACTCTCCCGCCCTGACGCCGAGCGCCTGTCCACCCTGCGCGAGATAGGCGTTGACGAGTGTGCCGAAATATTCGTCCTGACGATTGCGCGAGAGCCAGAGCTGGCGCAGCGATTCAAGAATGGAGCCAGGCATCTTGAAGGCGCCCCAGATCCATTTCGACGAGGCATCCTCCCGCTTGACCTGGATTTCCCGGACCTGCATGGCCTCGTCGAGAACGACGGCGTCGAAGACCTGCGGGTTCTCGACGGGAAAGAGGAGGAAGGATAGCTGGCCTTCAGGAAGCTCCGCGAGCGCCTTTTCGGGGAACCATACGGTGTCCGGGAGCCCCACGATGACGCTTTCGTCCGCAGGAATGAGCGGAGCCGCCTGAAAGATCGCATCGCATAGCCCTGCGGCCTGCGGCTGAACGACATAGGCGATGGAGGCGCTGCCATAGCTTGCGCCGTAGTATTCCATGATGTCGGATTTGCCTGGAGAAATGACGAAGCATATCTTGTCCGCTCCGCCATGGATCATGCGTTCGACGAGATATTCGCTCACGGCGCATGGGCGTTCCACGCCGTTGTCGAGGCGGCTTCCGACCGGGAGCAGCTCCTTCGAGAACGCCAGAGGCTGAATGCGACTGCCGAGCCCGGCTGCGGGTATGATGCCCCACATGGTTCATGCCTCCATCATGGCTGTCGGTTGTCCCGATATGGACGATGCGGACGATGTGGACTTGGCGCCCGCAAGGAGAGCTTCAAGCTCACGGGCGCGGTGTTCCGACGTATGCTCGGCCATCGTGCGCTCCCGGCTGGCGCGGGCGATCCGGCTCAGCTCCGCGTCCGAGAGATCGAGAGCCGCGACGGCATCCTCGGTCGTCTTCGCAATGAGGATCTCGTGGCCCGGGTCGAAAAACCGATCAAGGCCCTCCCAATCGTCGGAAAGGAGAGGAACCTCGCACGCCGATGCCTCGAAAAGGCGCCCGGAGGGGCACCATCCCATCTCTGCCATCGCCTGGCGCGTCACGTTGAGGGTCAGGCGCGAGGACGAGAAGAAGGCCGGGTGCTCCGCCGGCGGCAGATGCCGCACGAAGTGGATGTTCGGCTGCCATGGGAAATCGTCGGGATACTGCGCTCCTCCGATCAGAAACCGCTGCTTCGGGCGCCGGGCCGCGGAGTCGATGAAGAGCCGCTGGAGCGCGGCCTGCCGGTCGGCGGCATAGGTCCCGAGATAGGAGAGATCGGACCCGTAATGAGCCATCGGCGCAGCAGGGCGATGAACGTCCGGATCCACATGGCCGTACAACGGGGCTACCCGTTGCGCGCCCAGTTCCGATTGCAGCTTGTCGAGAGCGCCACCGCCCGTATAGCTGAGGACGAGATCGAATTCGCGCAGGCCCCGGGAGCCGACATAGTTCAGCGGTTCCCTGGCCTGGAGCTTCGACAGGGTGACGGGAGTGTCGAGATCGTAGAATGTGCGGACGGCCTTCGGCGTGTCGAGCACCAGATCCGTGGCCTCGATGCCGTCCGGGCAATAGGACGTGACCATGGCCGCATCGGCGTCGGCAAGCTCAGCCTTCGCGCGGTGTCTGATCGAATCCCAGGTATCGTAGAGAACGAGTTTGCCGTTCGGGATCGCGACCATATCCCTGTTGGTTGCGTAATAGGGCACGTCCTTCTCGAAGAAGACGATCTGATGTCCATGACGGGCGAGCGCCCTGCACAGGCCCCGCCAGAGAGTGGCGTGGCCGTTGCCCCAGGACGAAGAGATGGTGAGCCCGAAAACGACAAGCTTCATGCGGCGATCACCTCGTTCATGTGAAGAACCTTGGAGCCCCAGTCGCCGATGACGAGCGTCGTCATGGAAGCCGGAGAGACTTCGAAACGGCCGTATGAATCGAGAGGCATGCCCAGATAGTAGAGAAGGGCGGCCTTGATCACGTCGCTATGGCTGACGAGAACGACGGCGCGTCCTGCATGGAATCCTCGAAGCTCTTCCATGGCATGGACGATACGCGTCTGCGCCTCCAGCATCGTTTCGCCTCCCGGCGGGCGGATCGTGCTGCGGCTGCTGTTCCAGGCCGACCATAGCCGGTCTTCGGCCAGGCTGTCGAAACTTTTGCCCGACCATGCGCCGAAATCGATCTCGATGATGTCGTCGAGATGCTCGACGGGCCTGGCGAGGCGCGCCGCGATGGGCTCGGCCGTCTCGACTGCCCGCTCGAGCGGGCTCGTGAGAATGCGCACGACGTTCTCGCGAGCAAGGCGTTCAGCGAGCGCCTGCGCCTGTGTCCTTCCCAGATGGCCAAGGCGCACCCCCGGGATGCGCCCGCACAGCACGGTTCCCACACGATCATGGGCGGCGTGACGCACAAGGAAGAAGGTGGTGGTCACGCCCGGAGCCTCCTCACGTCTCTTCGTCCTTGCCTGCGACGAAGCGCAGCGTCCTTTCTCGCGCCTCGTTGTCGGTGAACTGCTGTGGAGGAGACTTCATGAAATAGCTCGAAGGTCCCGTGAGCGCTCCGCCGATCTTTCGATCCATGGCGATTTTTGCGCAGCGCACCGCGTCGATGACGATTCCTGCGGAATTGGGTGAATCCCAGACTTCGAGTTTCAGCTCCACGTTGAGCGGAACGCCCCCGAAGGCGGTTCCTTCCATACGGATATAGGCCCATTTCCGGTCGGTGAGCCACGGGACATGGTCGCTCGGACCGACATGGACGTCCTCCGGCGGGAGGGGAATATCGAGCTGGCTCGTCACGGCCTGCGTCTTGGAAATCTTCTTCGATTCCAGGCGCTCGCGCTCGAGCATGTTCTGGAAGTCCGTATTGCCGCCGAAATTGAGCTGATAGGTTCGGTCGAGGCGCACGCCGCGCTCGCGGAAAAGATTGGCCAGCACCCGGTGGACGATCGTGGCGCCGACCTGACTCTTGATATCGTCGCCGACGATGGGAAGGCCGCGTTCCTCGAAGCGCTTCCGCCATTCGGGGTTGGAGGCGATGAAGACGGGAATGCAGTTCACGAAGGCGCAGCCGGCCTCCAGAGCCTGCTCGGCATACCACTCCGTGGCCTTCTGGGATCCGACCGGAAGATAGGAGACGAGCACATCGGTCTTGGATTGGCGCAGGATCTCCGCGACATTGGCTTCGTCTTCGGGCGATTCTTCGATCTCGTCGCGAAGATATTTGCCCAATCCATCGAGAGTCTTGCCGCGACGGACAATGATCCCGCTCTCGGGCACCGTGGAAAAGCGCTGGGTGTTGTTGGGCGCGGCGAAGATGGCCTCCGAGACGTCCCGGCCGACCTTCGAGGCGTTCACGTCGAAGGCCGCGGAAATCTCCACATCGCTGATATGATAGCCACCAAGCTCGACATTCATCAGGCCTGGAATGGGCTCGTTGATCTGAGCGCTGCGGTAATAGGAAAGGCCTTGCGCGAAGGACGAGGCGCAGTTGCCGACGCCGACGATTCCGACGCGGACCTTTCGTGAGCTCATGTTGGATCTCCCTGATGGGGCCTTCCCGGCAATCGGCTGAAGTTTCGACGCGGCATGCAGGCGTCAGGCCCGGTCGCATGTCCCGAAGCTTGGCCGTCAACGCGAGAAAAGTGTTTGTTGTTCCCCGCGGTTTCCGGACTTGAGACTCTTGTCTTCATGAGGAAGCGCACAAGCTACAAGTAGGGCCGGGCGGCCAGCTTCAAGCCCAAGGAACAAAGATGATGATGGAGCGTTTTGCTCCGTGAAATGCCAAGCTTTGAGAGGGATGAAAAGGGCGGCCGGTCTGTGCGCGCTCTGCCTCACGTCCCCGTTTTCGCCTGGATCGGGCGCATGTCGCGCGTCGCTTCTCCAGCCGAGGAGGCGGGGTTCTCCCGGCTCGATCCTGGCATGACGACCATCAATTCACCCGGAGACCTCTCGTGGCGGATACGATCCTCATTACTGGCGGCGCTGGCTTCATCGGTCGCTACGTTGCGCGCGCCTGCTTGGAGCGTGGGCACCGTGTTCGTGTGCTCGACAGCCTCATCGAGCAGGTTCACGGCGACAGGACGCAGGTCGATGGTCTCGATTCCGAAGTGGAGGTCGTCGTTGGCGACGTACGTGACGAGACGGCGGTTCTGAAGGCCCTGAAGGGGGCCACGAAGGTCGTCCATCTCGCGGCGGAGGTCGGTGTCGGCCAGAGCATGTACGCGGTCGACCGCTATGTGTCCGTGAACGACTACGGCACGGCCGTGCTGTTCCAGCAGCTCATCGACAATCCTGTGAAGCGGGTCGTCGTCGCCTCCTCCATGAGCATCTATGGGGAGGGACTCTACCGGGATGCCGACGGGCGCCTCATGGAGGATGTGGTGCGCGTGCCCCGCACCAGCGAGGCCGATTCCTGGGACCCGCTCGATGCACAGGGCAGGCCGCTCGTTCCGGTGCCGACTCCGGAATGGAAGAAGCCCGCGCTCGCATCCGTCTATGCGCTGTCGAAATATGTGCAGGAGCGCCTGACGCTGACCCTCTGTCCAGCCTATGGCATGGAGGGCGTCGCGCTCAGGCTCTGGAACGCCTACGGCCCAGGCCAGGCCCTGTCCAATCCCTATACCGGCGTTCTCGCCATCTTCGCATCGCGACTTCACAACGGACAGCCGCCCATGATCTTCGAGGACGGCCAGCAGCGCCGCGACTTCGTTCACGTGGAGGATGTTGCGCAGGCCTTCGTCCTGGCGCTGGAGCACGAGAAGGCGCCGGGCGGCGTGTTCAATGTCGGCAGCGGCGTGGACCGGACCGTATCGGAAGTGGCGGAGCTTCTGGCTAGGGCCATGAACCGCCCGATTGCGCCCGAGATTGCGGGTAAAGCGCGCATCGGCGACATCCGCCACTGCATCGCGGATATCTCGAAGATCCAGCAGGAGCTGGGCTACAGGCCGAAGAAGGACTTCTCGGAAGGACTGGCGGAACTCGCCGCGTGGGTGGCTCGCCAGGAAGCCAAGGACCTCGTTCAGGAGGCCCGCAAGGAACTCGAATCGCGAGGCCTTGTCGCATGAAGGAATCGGATTCAAAGACCGGCGCGCCGGCCATTCTTCGTCGCCGCCCCGTCCTGGTGACAGGGGGAGCAGGTTTCATCGGTTCCAATCTGGCGGATCGGTTCGCCAGCGAAGGGCATGACGTTCTGATCTACGATGCTCTGGCTCGCCCCGGCGTCGACCGGAACCTCGAATGGTTGAAGAAGCGCCACCCCTCGAAGATCTCCGCAGCTATCGCCGATATTCGCGACGAGACGGCGGTCTCCGATGCGGTCTCCGACGCTCAGGCCGTCTTTCACATGGCCGCGCAGGTCGCGGTGACGACGAGCCTCGCCGATCCCCGCGAGGATTTCGAAATCAATATCCGCGGCACCTTGAACGTGCTCGATGCTTTGCGCAAACGCAGCGAGCCCGTTCCTCTCGTCTTCGCTTCCACGAACAAGGTCTATGGCGACCTCGTGGACGTGGAGCTCGACATGACGAACGATGCCTATGTGCCACGCGATCCGGCCATTCGCGACAACGGAATCGGCGAAAGCCGCCCTCTCGATTTCCATACGCCTTATGGCTGCTCCAAAGGAGCGGCCGATCAGTATGTCCTCGACTTCGCACGCTCCTTCGGCATTCCCACCTGCGTCCTGCGGATGAGCTGCATCTACGGGCAGCGTCAGATGGGAACGGAAGATCAGGGGTGGGTCGCCCATTTCCTGATCCGCGCCCTCGAAGGCAGGCCGATCGCCATCTACGGCGACGGCTGCCAGGTGCGCGACATCCTCAACATTTCCGACGCGGTCGATGCCTATGCCCAAGCCTGGAAGCGCATCGGCGCCGTTCAGGGGCGCGCCTTCAATCTGGGCGGCGGACCCGCGAATGCGATCAGCCTGAGGCAGCTCCTCGTCCACATCGAGGATCTTATCGGGCGTCCGGTCGAAACCGCCTATGCCGATTGGCGAGCGGGCGACCAGCGCTACTACGTCTCCGATACCCGTCGGATCGCACGCGAACTCGCCTTGAAGACTCCGACGCCGTGGCGCAAGGGTGTGGCCGCCCTGGCGCGATGGCTGCAGGAAGAGAGAGGATTGTCGGGAACGATACGGCACAGCCCGCCGCTTCAGGAAGCTGCGATCGTGCCATGAGAGGCGGATTGGTTGCCGCTGTGCAACGCATTGACCCAACTGACACGGCGTGAAGAGGATAGAAGAGGCATGTCTGCACGGAAACAGACCGGTCCCGCTCTTCGTGTTCTCATGACGGCCGATGCCGTCGGCGGTGTCTGGCAATATGCGCTGGATGCTGCCGAGGGCATGCGTGCGCATGGTGTCGAAACGATCCTCGCCGTACTCGGCCCTGCGCCCTCGGGAGATCAGCTGGAGAAGGCGAGGACGAGCGGCATCGAGGTCATCGATACAGGGCTTCCCCTCGACTGGACGGCCGAGCAGGCTGGCGAAGTGGCGGCGGCCGGGCAGTCGATTGCGCGTCTCGCAGCCGAAATTCGGCCCGACATCGTGCATCTCAACTCTCCCGCGTTGCTTGCCGATGGATCGTTTGCCCGTCCCGTGGTGGCCGTGTGCCACTCATGTGTCGCCACCTGGTGGGAATCCGTGCGCGGGGGACCGCTTCCCGAGGCGTTCGAGTGGCGGACGGAACTCGTTCGCAGGGGCTATCGTGCCGCTGACATGCTCCTGGCCCCGACCGCCGCGTTCGCTCATGCCACGGCCCGCGTCTACAACCTCGCGGAAGTCCCGACGGTCGTCCGGAACGGGCGTCGACCCGCTCGAGGCGAGGCTCCGGGGACGCGTGACCTCTTTGCCTTCACGGCCGGACGCCTTTGGGATGACGGCAAGAATTTCGCGGCGTTCGATCGGGCCGCAGCGCATCTTTCCATCCCGGCTTTGGCGGCTGGCCCGCTCGGCGGGCCCAACGGCACCCAGATTGCGGCTCGTCACGCCATCGCCCTGGGACGGCTCAGTGACGAGGAGGTCGCCGGGTACTTGAGCGCGCAGCCCATCTTCGTGTCGGCCGCGAAATACGAGCCGTTCGGCCTCGCCGTGCTGGAAGCCGCGCAGGCGGGCTGCGCGCTGATCCTGTCCGACATCCCGACACTGCGCGAGTTGTGGGATGGCGCGGCCCTGTACGTGGCACCGGATGACGATGACGCTTTTGCGCGATCGATCGAGCGGCTGAGTGCGGACGAAACGATGCGTCGCGCCATGGGGGAAGCAGCGAAAAAGCGGGCGGGAGCCTACAGCGTGGGAGCCATGAGCGCGGGCATCCTCTCTGCCTACAGGGCTCTGATTCCCTCCAGATTCCGCTCCATTTCGCTCAAAGGAGCCGCTGCATGAAGTTTGCCTATTTCACTCACTCCCTTGCATCCTGCTGGAATCACGGCAATGCGCATTTCCTGAGAGGCGTGCTGCGCGATCTCGTTCACCGCGGACACGAGGTCGTGGCTTACGAGCCTGAAGGAGCATGGAGCCTTGACAATCTCCTGCGGGATCATGGAGAGGCCGGGCTCGAGGCTTATCGTAATCTTTACCCGGAGCTGTCCTCGACCGCATTCGAGGCCGATGCCGATCTCTCCGAGATGGTGTCGGACGCGGATGTGGTGATCGTCCATGAATGGAACGATCCGTGGCTCGTCGCGGCCATCGGCGCGCTGCGGAGCCAGGGTGCGCGGTTCACCCTTCTCTTTCACGACACGCATCATCGGGCGGTCAGCGATCCGAACGCGATTCGTCAATTCGATCTGAGCGGATACGACGGCATTCTCGCCTTCGGCGAGACGCTGGCCGAGGTCTATCGTCGCTGGGGCTGGGGCGAGCGTGTCCATGTCTGGCACGAGGCGGCCGATACGCGGCTCTTTCATCCACCGACGGAAGAGGTCGAACGCAAGGGCCTCGTCTGGATCGGCAATTGGGGCGACGACGAGCGCAGCGCGGAACTGGAGACCTATCTCTTTCGCCCGGCTCGGACCGTAGGGCTGCCCCTCGACATCTACGGCGTGCGTTATCCTGAGCACGCTCTGGAGACCCTGGATCGCTACGGCGTCACGTATCGGGGCTGGCTGCCGAATGCGCGGGCCCCCGAGGTGTTCGCACGCCACTTGGCTACGGTGCATGTGCCGCGCCGCTTCTACGTGGATATGCTTCCCGGCATTCCCACGATCCGGGTCTTCGAGGCGCTTGCTTGCGGAATTCCTCTCATATCTGCGCCCTGGCGCGATTCGGAGGGGCTTTTCAATCCGGGCGAGGACTATCTGGTCGCACGCGACGAGGCCGAGATGGAGCGTCATCTCACGGCCGTCAGCCGTGATCCTGATTTACGGCGCTTCCTCGTGACGAACGGATTGGCCGCCATCCGCAACCGCCACTCCTGTGCGCACCGAGTCGATCAGTTGCTCACGATCCTGAAAACCTACGGTGCCGAAGCGCCGATGGAGATGTCCGCATGAAGATAGCCTTTTACGGCTCCAGCCTTCTCTCCTCCTACTGGAACGGGGCGGCGACCTACTACAGAGGTATGCTGAGCGAACTCGCCCGCCGCGGCTACGGCATCACGTTCTACGAGCCCGATGCGTTCGACCGTCAGAAGCATCGCGACATCGACCCGCCGGAATGGGCCGAGGTCAAGGTCTATCCGGCCACCGAGGAGGCCATGCGCGGCGTCGTGGCCGAGGCCGCGAAGGCCGATGTGGTGGTCAAGGCGTCCGGGGTCGGCGTGTTCGACAACGAGCTCCTGGAGGGTGTCGTCGCAGCGTCGCGGCCCGACGCCATTCGCATTTTCTGGGACGTGGATGCCCCGGCGACGCTCGCGGAGCTGCGGGAGAGCCCGGATCATCCGTTGCGGCGCACGCTTCCCGCCCTCGACTTCGTCCTCACCTATGGCGGAGGCCCGCCGGTGATCGAGGCCTATGAGGGATTCGGCGCGCGGCGCTGCATCCCGATCTACAACGCGCTCGATCCTTCGACTCACCACCCGGTGCCAGCCGACGATCGCTTCAAGGCCGATCTCTCGTTTCTCGGGAATCGACTGCCAGACCGCGAGGCGCGCGTGGAGCAGTTCTTCCTGGAGCCCGCCGCGCGTCTGCCGAACCGGAGCTTTCTGATCGGCGGCAATGGTTGGGAGACGAAAGGCATGCCGCCGAACGTGCGCCATATCGGGCATGTCTATACACGCGATCACAACGCCTTCAACACGAGCCCGCTCGCGGTCCTGAATATCGCACGCGATTCCATGGCGACGACAGGCTACTCGCCGGCGACGCGTGTGTTCGAAGCGGCAGGCGCAGGCGCGTGCCTCATCACCGATGCATGGGCCGGCCTCGAACTCTTCCTGAAAGAGGGAGAGGAGGTTTTGGTCGCCCGAGACGGCAAGGACGTGGCCGACCATGTGGAGAGGTTGGATCCCGAGCGGGCGAGGGCCATCGGCGATGCTGCCCGGCGACGGATCATGGCCGAGCACACCTATGCCAGACGGGGAGCCGAGGTGGATGCGCTTCTGCGTGACATGGCTTCGCAGAAGCGCGAGAGGAGCGTCGCGTGAGCGGATTGCGCATCGTCGTACTCGGCCTGAGTCTTTCGTCGTCATGGGGCAACGGCCACGCCACAACCTTCCGGGCCCTGCTCAAGGCATTCGGCGCCCGGGGACACGACGTGCTGTTCCTGGAGCGCGACGTGCCATGGTATGCCGCGCACCGGGACATGAAGGATCCCGATTTCTGCCGCCTCGAGTTCTATACGAGCCTGGGGGACCTGGAGCGTTACAGGAAAGTCATTGCCGCAGCCGATGCGGTGATCGTAGGCTCCTACGTGCCCGAGGGCGTTGCCGTCGGGCGATGGGTCCAGGAAGTGGCGGACGGAACCGTCGCCTTCTACGACATCGATACCCCCGTGACGCTGGCGAAGCTGGAGAGAGGCGATTACGAATATCTCTCGCCGGATCTGATCCCGCATTACGACGTCTACTTCTCGTTCACGGGTGGCCCGACGCTCGATCTGCTCATGGAGCGATACGGAGCTCCGGCGGCGCGAGCGCTCTATTGCTCCGTCGACCCTGAACTCTATCCCGTGCTCGACCGGACGAAGCGCTGGGACCTGAGCTATCTCGGCACGTACAGCCCGGACCGGCAGCCCACGCTCGGGACACTCCTGATCGAGCCCGCCCGGCGTGCGCCGCATCTGCGCTTCGTGGTGGCCGGGCCGCAATATCCCGCCGATATCGCATGGCCGGAGAACGTGGAGCGCATCGATCACGTGCCACCCAGCGAGCATCCGGCTTTCTACGCACAGAGCCGCTTCACGCTCAATGTCACCCGCGCGGACATGATCCGCGCCGGGTATAGCCCCAGCGTTCGCCTGTTCGAGGCAGCCGCCTGCGGAACGCCGATCATCTCCGATATATGGAACGGGATCGAGACGCTTCTGACGCCCGGGCGAGAGATCGCGCTCGCCCGGCAGGCCGATGACGTCCTCCATGTTCTGGAAGGAGCGGACGGGTTCGCGCGCGATATGATGGGGCAGGAAGCGAGGCGGCGCATCCTGGCCGAACACACGTCCTCCCATCGCGCCGCTTCCATGGAGCGCGACCTGATTGCGGCGATGAATCGCCGGAAGAAGGAACATCGTCTGATGTGGGAAGTAAGAGCTTGAGAGGCGTGAATAGATTCTGAGGCCGACATTGAACCTATGCCAAGCTTCGGCGTTGGACCGATGCAGGTTTGTACCTCGGGACCGCTGCCGGCGGTCCGATACGGAGATGGTCTTCATGAAGAATGGCAGGAGCAAACTCGTCCTTGTCGCGGGTGGGGCCGGCTTCCTCGGATCGCATTTATGTGACGCTCTGCTGAGCGAAGGCGCGCATGTGGTGGCTGTCGACAACCTGCAGACCGGTCGGCGGCAGAACCTTAGGCATTTGGAGCGCGAGCCGCGGTTCGATCTCGTCGACAGAGACATCATCAAGGCGCTTCCGGCGCGCCTGCGCTCGAAGAAGATGAAGTTCGACGAGGTCTTCAATCTCGCATGCGCGGCATCTCCGCCTCACTATCAGGCCGATCCGGAGCACACCATGCTTACCAGCGTGGTCGGCACCCACAACCTTCTGACATTCGCCGAGACGATCGGGGCACGCTTCTTCCTGGCCTCCACCAGCGAGATCTATGGCGACCCTGAGGTGCACCCGCAGAAGGAAAGCTATTGGGGGAACGTGAACCCCACCGGGCCGCGTGCCTGCTACGACGAGGGCAAGCGCGCAGCCGAAACGCTGACCTTCGATTTCGAACGCTCGAGCCGGGCGGATGTGCGCGTCGCGCGCATCTTCAACACCTACGGGCCCCGCATGCGCGCCGACGACGGGCGCGTGGTCTCCAACGTCATCTGCCAGGCGCTGTCCGGCGACGACATCACCGTTTACGGAGACGGCAGCCAGACGCGTTCTTTCTGCTACGTATCCGATCTTGTCGACGGCTTCATGCGTCTCATGGCCTATGAGGGGCCTTTCCCCGGCGCCGTCAACCTCGGCAACCCGAACGAGCTCACCGTCGGGGATCTGGCGGAGAAGGTTCTGGCCATGACCGGGTCCTCTTCCCGGATCGTATCGCGCCCGCTCCCGGTGGACGATCCGCGCCGCCGCCGTCCCGACATCACGCTTGCAAAGCAGCTTCTCGGCTGGTCGCCGAAGACGTCGCTCGATACGGGCCTGAGGGAGACCATCGCCTGGTTCTCGGACGAGCGCTCCGATGCCGGCAAGGCCGCCCGCGCGCCGACCATGCTTCAGGGAGCCGTCGCGGAAAGGCAGTCCTGAGGCCAATCGGAGTTCTTCGGAAAGGAAAGGCGCCGGAACATCCCGGCGCCTTTCCTTTATCTCCTTCCGAGAGCATCGAACGCGGAAGTGGGCGCCGGCTTTGCGGGAAACGTTGTTCGAGACCGTAGACGACAGCATCGGGGGGCGACGTCACGCACGATGCTGTCGTGCAATCCTGCCCCTGGACGGAACAAGGAAAGGCGCTCCTTGCGGAGCGCCTTTCCTTGTCGTTAGGATCCTTCAGGCCTTTGCGACGCCGACCGTATCGGCCATCGTGGCGCCGCGCATGCCCATGGGCTGCCGGACGCCTTCCGTGGTGTCCTGGATGGTCTGATGCTCCATCTCGGCATTGATCTCGGCGCCCAGGAGAACGATGATGCTCGAGAGCCATATCCAGGTCATGAAGCCGATGACGGCGCCCAGCGATCCGTAGGTTTCGTTGTAGCTGCCGAAGTTCGAGACATACCACGAGAAGAGCATCGACACGGCGATCCACAGGACGGACGCGATGATGCCACCCGGCGTGATCCAACGCCACTCTGCCTTGTCCCTGCTCGGGCCGAAGCGATAGATCAACGACAGGGCGAAGGTGACGCCGATGAGAAGGATGGGCCAGCGGAGAAGCGACACTAGCCATTCCGTGCCTTGTCCGAGACCGATGAACTGAAGAACGATCGGCAGAACGACGATCCCGCCCAGAGCCACCAGAATGAACAGGATGGCGCACAGGGTGAAGGTCAATGAAGTCAGGTTCAGCCAGATGAAGCTGCGCTTTTCATCCTCGTTATTCACGATATTGAGGGCGTCGAACACCGCTTTCATGCCTGCATTGGCGCTCCAGAGCGAGACGGCGAGGCCGAAGATGAAACCGAAGCCGAGCGCGCCGCCTCCCTTGGAGGCAATCCGCTTCACCTGATCGCCGATCACTTCCATCGCGCCGCCCGGAAGGACCCCCGACAGGGCGTTGAGGTGATCCTGGATCGTGCCGGGGTCTGCAAAGAGGCCGTAAATGGACACCAGGGCTGCGATGGCGGGAAAGACGGCGAGCAGAGCATAATAGGTGACGCCCGCGGCCACGGAGGTGACCCGGTCCTTGCCGAATTCCTCGTAAGTCCGCCAGAGAATGTCTTTCCAGCCTTTCGCTGGGATCTCGGTGGGCT
The DNA here is from genome assembly GCF_041276405.1 of Microvirga sp. TS319. Lineage (NCBI taxonomy): Bacteria > Pseudomonadati > Pseudomonadota > Alphaproteobacteria > Hyphomicrobiales > Methylobacteriaceae > Microvirga > Microvirga sp. TS319. The sequence continues at coordinate 551,641 of NZ_JBGGGT010000002.1, forward strand.
TATTGGCCTCGCGCCCGCGACCGGGCTCGGCTGCTGCTGCGTGGGGATCGGCATGCTGCTTCTCGGCGAAGCCGGTATCCTTTTGAGACGGAGCTTGGCCCTGTCTCCGTGCGGCCGGGCGCGTCGAGCCGGGCGCGGGATGGCGCTCACCTCCGGCGACAAGCCTCACGAGCGCCCAGCCGACCACCACGGCGGCCATTGTCGCGATTGCCGAGGGTGGCTGGGCCGAGCCCACTTGGCGGACTGCCGGATTGTTTGCCATTGACCGATCGAACCTCCTTGCCATGACCTAAGCCGAAAGACTTGGCTCATGCTTAAACCTCGTTGCGAAGTCGGCGGTTCCACGAAGCTCGCCGGAGACGCTCGTGCGCACGTGGCGCCATGGTCCCGCGAAGCCGGCTCAATAGCGGCAAAGCTTCTCCGTCACAAAACTGTATCAGACATTAGTCTAAACCCACTTGAGTACTTCGGTGCAAATCGAGCATAGTTTTGCACGGCTGTGCAAAAAAGTGCCCGAAGAGGCCTCAGCCGAGGAGAGGAAATAATGAGCGCCTTCCTTGAAGTCGTCGATGCCCGTGTTCTCTATGGGCAGAACGAGGTGCTGAAAGGCGTGAGCCTGGCGGTCGGGAAAGGGGAGTTCGTCGCTCTTCTCGGCTCTTCGGGGTGCGGAAAGACGACTCTTCTGCGCAGCATTGCAGGATTCAATGCTCCCGCCTCAGGCGCGATCCGCGTCGATGGACGGGATGTGACCCGGCTGCCTCCCGACAAGCGCGGCATGGCCCTGGTGTTTCAATCCTATGCCCTCTGGCCGCATATGACGGTCGACCAGAATATCGGCTATGGGCTGAAGCTCAGGAGCATGCCGAAGCCGACGATCGAAGCGCGCGTTGCTGAAATCAAGAAGCTGCTGGGCCTGGACGGTCTCGGCGCCCGCAAGCCGGCCAACCTTTCCGGCGGGCAGCGCCAGCGCGTTGCGCTCGGACGGGCTCTGGCGATCCAGCCCGACATCCTTCTTCTCGACGAGCCATTGTCCAACCTCGATGCGAGGATACGCCTGACGGTCCGTCACGAGATCAGTGCGCTCCAGCGGCGCCTCGGCATCACGGCCGTGCACGTCACGCACGACCGCGAGGAAGCCATGGTGATGGCGGATCGGATCGTCATCCTCAACAACGGCGAGATCGCACAGGTCGGGACGCCAGAGGACGTGTACAACCGTCCTGCCTCCGACTTCGTCGCGGCTTTCATGGGGGCGGAAAACCTCATCGAGCTTTCGGCCGAGACGGCCGGCGACCGGATGACGATTGCCGCCGGGCCGTTCAACTCGTCGGCCGTATTCCCCGCCCGGGGGCGGACATTGGCCGGTCGCCTGAACGCACGCTTTCGAGGAGAGTCGGTGGAACTCGCCGAGGCGGGCGACGCGATTCCGTCCGGTGCGGACGGAACTTCGTTGAAGCTGGCCGGCATCGTCGAGCAGACGAGCTATCCGGGTGGCCTCTGGCGTCATGTGATCGCCGTCGGCTCCGACCACGTCATCGTCGATTCTCCGCGCAGTTTCGAAATTGGCAAGCGCGTCTCGATCCGCATTCCGGAAGAAGCGCTCTTCCTGTTCCCAAAACAATAGACCGGCGGATTCCAACCGCAGGCAAAGGCACAGGGCACCCGAGGGTGTCACAGGAGAAGGACCATGAAAGCTAAGTTGATTGCCTCCACGCTCGTGGCAGGCATGTTCTGCACGTCGCTCTCCGCGGCGGAACTGACCGTCCTCACCGCCGGCGACCAGAATATGGTCGATTACGTGAACGAGTATCTGGGGCCCTTGTTCGAGAAGGAGAACCCGGGCACGAAGGTTCGCGTCGTCGGAACCGGTCCGGGCGATGCCGGATCCCAGAAGATCCTCGAGCGCTTCGAAGCGCAGAGCAAGGCAGGCGTTCAGAAATGGGATGCCGATGTCGCCGTCGTTCACGAGAAATTCGTCGGCCCCATGGTCGAGCAGAAGTTCCTCGAGGCGTATCGCGGCAAGATCCCGACCGGCTCCCTGGTGACACGCGAAAATGCCAAGATGGCTCTCGGCGCGAACGTGGACGGCTACGTGATGCCCATGTTCAACAGCCAGACGGCCCTGGCCTACAATCCTGCTCTGGTTCCCAATCCGCCGAAGAGCTACGACGAGATCGTCGAGTTCGCGAAGAAGAACCCGAAGCAGTTCGGCTATAACGGCATCAAGGGCGGAGCGTCCGGCGTCAGCTTCGTCATGGGCTGGGTCTATGCCTATGGCGGCGGCGATGCGCAAAAGCTCATGAACGGCCCGTTCGACCCGAACGAGGCCAAGCACTGGGACAAGGCTTTCGCGTCCCTGAAGGACTTCACCCGCAACGCCACGCTCACCCCGGGCAATGCCGGCACGCTCGACATGCTCAGCCGTGGCGAGATCGCCATCGGGCCGGTCTGGGTCGACATGTTCTATTCCTGGAAGGCGAACGGCCAATTGCCGCCGGAGATGAAGCTGGTCCTGCCGTCTCCCGGCATGCCCGGCCAGCCGATGCACTACGTCGTTCCGGAAAAGAGCGCCAACAAGGACCTCGCCGAGAAGTTCGTCGCGCTTGCGACCAGCCCGAAGGTGCAGGCCGAGGGGATCGTGAAGCGCTTCAACTGGTATCCCGGAATCGATGCGCAGCACGTTCAGGCGAACCTGGACAAGGCGACCTGGGAGAAGCTCTTCACGGACATCTCGCCCGAGGACCTGGCCAAGAACGGCAAGCCGTTCCCGATTGCTCCGTACAACAGCGCGATCCTGGAAGCCTATGAACGCCAAGTTGGAAACTGACGTCACCGACGGCTGGGGAAGCAGAAGGCTTCCCCAGCCCGACGCCGATCGTGCATCCCGCAACATGCAGCCGGGCCATTCGAATGCGGAGCGCGGACGACTTGCCATGCCGCCTCGCATGCTGGGTTTTCTATTGGTCGCTCCGGCGCTGGCGATTGTCGTGTTCCTCTTCATCGTGCCTCTCGCCAGCTCGGTCACGGGGGCGTTCGACGTCGGAGGCGCATTCAGTTTCGGCAATTTCACGAAGGCCTTCGAGCTCTACAGCGGCGACATGCTCTTCACGCTCGCCATCGTGACCCTGTCGTCGGCCCTGATCGGCCTCTTCTCCATCATGATCGGCGGCTATCTCACGCTCGGCTCGAACCCGCGGGCCGTCGCGGTCCTGAGATGGGTCTACCGCTGGCCGCTGTTCATTCCGTTCATCGTCGTCGGCCAGATTTTGCGCACGTTCCTGGCCAAGAACGGCCTGATGAACAACATCTTCATCGAACTGGGCCTGATGACGCCTCTGTCGGCCATGTCCTTTCTCGACTGGCGAGGCATCGTCATCGCGTTCGTCTGGAAGCAGACTCCTTTCGTCGCCTTGCTCCTCTCCGGCGCAATGGCCTCCATCGATCACAGCACCATCGAGGCCGCGCGCAATCTCGGGGCCAAGCGCCTGCGGATCCTGATCGAGATCGTCCTGCCCCAGGTCCGCACGACCCTTCTGGTCGGTATCATCCTGAGCTTCGTGACGATGATGTCCGTGCTGTCGGTTCCGCTCATGATAAATGCGCAATCGCCCACGATGATCACGGCCAACATGGCGTTCCGCATCAACGCCTACAGGGATTACGGCGTCGCCAATGCCCTCGGGCTGATCTCGCTGCTGATGACGAGCGTCGTTGCCTGGATTTATCTGCGTCAAACCATGAGGGAGCATCGCCGATGAGCGCGCGCCTCGACTGGAAATGGATCCCCCGTGGGATCGGGCTTGGAATCCTGGCCTTCATCGTCTTCGGTCCTCTGGTGAACCTTCTGCTCTGGACCGTGGCGGAGCGCTGGTATTTCCCGCATGTCCTGCCGCTGAAATACGGCTTCACGTTCTGGGCGAATGTCTTTTCGCCGCGCGGGAACGCCATGTCCTCCTTAGGCACGAGCATCGTCATCGCCGCCCTGACGGTGATCGTGTCCCTGGGGCTTGCCATTCCGGCAGGCTACGCGCTCGCCCGGCTCCGCCTGCCGTTCCGCGGCCTCATCCTGCTGGCGCTGCTCATTCCTCAGGCTTTCCCGAACCTGCCGGTCTATGTGAACATCGCGCGCATCTTCTATCAATACGGCCTCAATGGAACGGTTCTCGGCGTGGTCCTCGTCCATGTGACGCACGGTCTCGTCTATGCGGTCTGGATTGCGACCGCGGCTTTCTCCGCCATCGACCGCGAACTGGAGGAGGCCGCGCGTTCCATGGGCGCAAGCGCGCTGCGTGGGTTCTGGGACGTTACAATGCCGATTGCGGCACCTGGGCTTCTGGCGAGTGCCATCTTCGTGTTCCTGGAATCCCTCGACGAGTTCACGGGCACCTATTTCGTCGGCGCCCCCGACGTTTCGACCCTGCCCCTTCTGCTCTACACGGCCGGCTCGGGGGGCAATTATCAGATCGCCTCCATCACGGCCCTGATCCTGCTGATCCCTTCGATCGCCTTCATGTTCGTCGTCGAGCGCTTTCTCCGGTCCGACGTGCTCTCCAAGGTCGGGCGCTGATCGAATGGCGGGAGACATGGATACGGAGATCGACGGAACCGGACCGCACTTCGTCAGCGCCCATATGGTGGCCGAACGCGCCGGCGTCTCGCGCTCGGCCGTCTCGCGCGCCTTCACGCCGGGAGCGAGCATCGCCCCCGCGACGCGCAAGAAGGTGATGAAGGCCGCAGCGGAGCTGGGCTACCAGGTCAACGATCTGGCGCGCGGGCTTCTCGCCAATTGCAGCCGCCTCGTGGGCCTTGTCGCCTCGGATCTTGCAAGCCCATTCCGGACGCTGCAGGTCGCGGCCTTGTCGAGGCGCCTCGTCGCACGGGGAAGCGTTCCCGTTCTCATTCCGACCGAGCCCGGAGAGGATCAGGTCGGGGCCGCCCACGCGACGCTTCTGCGGTACAGGGCCGAGGCGACGATCGTCCTGTCCGGCATGCCGTCCTCGTCCATCGTCGAACTGGCGCAGCGCAACGGGCAGCCGCTCATCGTCGTAGGGCGGACAGAGCACGGTCCGGACCACGTCCGGATCAACAATGCCCGCGCGGCGCAGGTCGCCGTCGAGGTCTTCCTGGCGCGAGGGCTGACGAAGCTCGGCCTCGTTACATCGGTCGTCGGTAGCCCGAACCTGATCGAACGGGAGGAGGCCTTCGTCGCGGCGGCCAGGGAGCGGGGCCTCGAGGTCAAGGTTCAGCGGGCGGGCTACACCGACTACGAGGGCGGTCAGGCCGCCGCGTCCCTGCTCCTGGGAACGGGCGTGACGGTCGAGGCGGTTTTCTGCGTCAACGATCTCATGGCGCTCGGATTGATGGATTTTGCCCGGGACGTGCTGAATCTCTCGATCCCGGAGAACCTCTCGGTCATCGGCTTCGACGGCATTCCGCAAACCCGCTGGAGCGCCTATCGTCTGACGACCTTTCATCAGGACGAGGAGGCGCTCGCCGCGGAAACCATCCGGGTTCTGGATCGGCGGCAGGCCGACCCGAAGGCGCCGCCCATCGTGTCGGTGCTCGATGTGCCTCTGATCTATCGTGGAAGCGTCCGGCCGCTGAAGGACGGCATGTGAGGGGCAACCATCCGGCCGCCCCGTTCGAGGGAACGACATGAAGACCGAGTATCATTCCATTTGGCTGATGCCCTGCGCCACGCAGGAGAGGATGTTGTCGGGCATCGTCCGGGATCTCGCCGGACGCTTCGAAAGCCCGATCTTCCAGCCGCATCTGACCCTCGTGGAGGATATGCCGAGAACCTGTGAGGAGCTGCAGCCTCTTCTCGCGCAGGTCGCCGAGGATGCGAGCGCGTTCGACGCGCCCGTCGAGACGGTCGAGGAAAGCGGCCTGTATTATCGCTCGTTCTATGCGCGCTTTCCGGTCGTCCAGCCTCTGCGCGTCATGAAGACGAAAGCCGTCGAGGTCTTCCGTGTTGGAAACGTCGAGAGCTTCATGCCGCATATCTCACTGGCCTATGGGGTCCAGGAAGGCCCTGAAAAGTCCCGATCCATGGGAGACCTGCGGGAACGGCTCGCGGGCATGAGCGTGCGCTTCGACCGAATCTGCATCGTTTCCTCGTCTCAGCAGACTCCGATCGAGGAATGGGCGATCAGATCGAGCGTCCCGCTACCCGAATGACGATGGCGCCGGCGGGTTGCGCCGGCGCCATCATTGTCTTCCTGGCGATGGGTGTGAAGGCTCGCTCCGGCCTTACTCCGTCACGGGCAGGCTCACTATGGATTTGCCGCGCAGGCGTCCATAGACCCAGCTGATCGGCGGCAGGGACCAGAGCACGATCACGACGATGCCTAAGCCCGCCGCGATGGGGCGCGAGAAGAAGCCGAGGATGTCGCCCTGCGAGATGATCATCGAGGTCAGGAAGTTCTGCTCCACGAGAGGACCCATCACCATTCCAAGGATGATCGGCGCGATCGGGAACGCCGCGCGTTGCAGGAGATAAGCCAGAACCCCGAAGCCCGTCATGATGACGACGTCGAACATGGAGTTGTTCGCAGCATAAGCGCCGACGAGGCAGAAGATCATGATCGCGCCGTTCAGATAGGCCCGCGGTACGCCGAAGATTACGTTCGCAGCGCGAACCGCGAGATAGCCGAGCGGGATCAGGAGCAGGTTGGCGATCACGAAGATCAGCATCACGGCATAGAAGTTCTCGGGATGGCTCGTGAACAGCTGCGGGCCCGGATTCAGGCCCTTCATGAACAGGATTCCCACAGCGATGGCCGTGACCGCATCGCCGGGAATGCCGAAGACCATCGCGGGAATCCAGGCAGCGGACAGGGCCGAGTTGTTCGAGGCGCCAGCTTCCACCAGGCCTTCCTCATGCCCCTTGCCGAACTTTTCGGGTGTCTTGGAGAAGCGCTTGGCCATGGCGTAGGAGATCCATGCCCCGAGGTCGCCGCCCGCCCCCGGCAGGGCGCCGATGACGGTGCCGAGAGCCGAGCCTCTCCAGAGATTGACCTGATGCTTGTTGAGAATGCCGATCACGCCGGCATAGGGGTTCTTGACCTTCGTGGCGGCGACGAGACCGGGGGCGCCGGGGGTGTAGCGCAGCAACTCTCCTAAGGCGAAGAGGCCGATCATCGCGGGCACGAAGGAAAGCCCGCCGGTCAGATCGAGATTGCCGAACGTGAAGCGCGCGGTGCCGGTCAGTGGGTCTGCGCCGATGGTCGAGAGGGCGAGGCCCAGGAACAGCGCGAGGACGCCCTTGATCACGCCGCTCGAGCTGACCAGGGCCGCGCAGGACAGGCCCAGGATCGCAAGCCAGAAATACTCGAAGCTCGAGAAGCGCAGCGCCACGCGTGCGAGAGCGGGAGCCGTGAAAGCCAGCACCACGAAGCCGAACAGGCCGCCGATGCAGGAGGCGACAATGGAAATGCCGAGAGCTTGCGCGCCCTTGCCCTTCTTCGTCATGGCATAAGCTTCGTCCGTATAGGCGGCGGACGAGGGGGTTCCGGGAATTTTCAAAAGAGCGCTCGGAATATCGCCGGCCGTGATCGCCATGGCGGTGCAGGCGATCACCGTCGCAATCGCCGGAATGGGCGACATGTAGAAGGTAAACGGCACCAGGAGCGCGACAGCCATCGTGGCGGTCAGCCCCGGGATCGCTCCGACGAAAAGCCCGAACAGGCACGACACCGTGATGGCGACGATGGTTTCCGGTGTTCCCACCAGAGCCAGGGCCTTGATGAAACTGTCCATGAACCTGGTCCTTAAAAGAGAATGCCCGTCGGCAGCGGCACGCGCATCACGTGGGCGAACAGGTAGTCGACCACGAGCGTCAGCGCGACGGACGACAAGGCGGCTCCCCACCATTTCGCGCGTCCTGCCCAGGTCACGGCAAAGCCATAGAGCGACGTGGTGATGATGAAGCCGAAATAGGGAATGAGCAGAATCACAAGCACAAGCCCACCCAGCAGGATCATCGTGAAGAACGCGGAGCCTCCTCCATCTTCCTCGTTGTCGACGGTCTGCGCTCCGGCGCGCCAGTTGCGCATGGAGGTGATGCACAACGCCGCGCCGAAGAATGCCAGTACGAAGGCGCAGATGGACGGCAGGAGTCCTGGTCCGATCAGCGTATCGGGGATCATCGGCTGGAAATCCCTTGAGCCGAAGAACAGCCCGAGGCCCCCAAGCACGCAGGCGAGCCCCAGACCGAAATCCGCGAGAGGCGGAGAACCCACCTCCAGGGAGGCGGGTTCATTCTTGTTTTGGGCCGACATCATTTGATGAGTCCCGCGGCCTTCAGGCCCTCGCCGAACTGCTTGTCCTTTGCGGCAAGATAAGCCTCGAAGTCGGATCCTCCGGCAAACGTTACGCCGAACTGGCGATCCGCCATGAATTTCTTGTATTCTTCGCTCGCGACCACATCCTTCAAGGCCTTTTCGAGCTTGGCGGACACGTCCTGCGGCAGGCCCTTGGGGGCGGCGAGACCACGCCAGCCGCTGATCGAGAATTCGATGTCGGACGCTTCGGCAACGGTCGGAACGTCGGGGAAGTTGGAGTTGCGCTCGGTGTCGAGCGTAGCGAGAGCGCGGATCTCTCCCGCATCCATCAGAGCCTTGGCTTCCGAGAACTGAACGATCGCCGCCTTGATCGCGCCCGAGGTGAGAAGCTGCAGGGCCGGCGCGGCACCTTCGCTCGGTACCCAGAAGGCGCCCTTGGCTCCGGCCGCGGCCACCATCGCCGCATAGGAAAGGTGATTGACGCCGCCCTGATTGGCACCGCCCGCGGGGATCGCCGCCGCGTTGGTGCGCATGGCGTCGACGAGATCCTGCAGCGTCTTGAAGGGCGAGTCCGCGGCCACGAACACCCCGCCGTAATCAGCATTGTAGAGGCCGATCAGCGTATAGTCCTTGTAGGAAACCGGAGCCTGGTTGAGCCAGTGGAACATCGACAGTTCGGTGGTGATGTTGCCGAGCGTATATCCGTCCGGCTTAGACCGCGCGATCTCGGTATGGCCGATCACCGAACCGCCACCCGTGCGGTTGACCACATTGATGGGCTGGCCGAGCTTCTCCTCGAGCAGCCGCGCGACGATGCGGGCCGTTCCGTCGGAGCCACCGCCCGCACCCCACGGAACGATCAGCGTGATCGGCCGCTCGGGATATTCGGCTAGCGCCGTTCCGAAAGAAAGAGCCAGTGCGAGACCGGCAGCGGCAAGCGTCTTGATCGACTTCATTCACTCCTCCCAGAGAGCTATGTGAGCGGCGCGACCGGAAAGTCGCGCACCATTGTCGTGGAGCGTATCTTGAGCACGCTGTTGTCCACATTCCGAATATCTATCCCGGTTTGCAGGACAAGTGTCAATCGCGCAATGTTCCGATCCGCTCTCCGAGCCAGGGCGTTTCATCCTAAAGGACGAAGCCTAGCGCCTGGATCGGGGCTCTTGAACAAATGGCGGGCACTGCTCGAGATGCCGGCCCCGTTTCGGCGTTCTATCGGGCCGGTGCCCTTATGCGTTCCCCAGATGGAGGGATTGCCAAATCCCCCGACATTCCCCTCAAGGAGTTCATCCGATTCAACGAGGAGAATGTGTGATCATGAAGGCCGATCTTGTCGAAGCGAACGGGGCGAATATTCCTGCAATCGGGCTTGGCACATGGAGGTTGCAGGATCAGGCCTGCGCCGATGCCGTCCAATGGGCCATCGAAGCAGGCTATCGCCATATCGATACAGCTGCCCGATACGAGAACGAGGCGGCGGTCGGCGCCGGGATCAGGGCGTCCGGACTGGCCCGCGACGAGGTTTTCATCACCACGAAGGTGTGGCACAGCGATCTGCGTCTCGATGACTTCCGGCGCTCCGCAGAAGCGAGTCTCAAACGGCTCGGCCTTTCGCAGGTTGATCTTCTGCTCATCCACTGGCCGAACAGCGATGTGCCGCTGGCCGAATCGCTCAATGCTCTCGCCGAGGCGAAGCGGAGCGGCCTGACACGCCATATCGGCGTTTCCAACTTCCCGGCGCGTCTGCTCGAACAAGCCGTGCAGCAATCGTGCGAGCCGCTGACGGTGAACCAATGCGAGTACCATCCCTATCTGGATCAGAGCCGCGTGCGTGCGGCCTGCCGGGCATATGGAACCGCTTTCACGTCCTACTGTCCCCTCGGGCGAGGTGAACTGACGCAGGAGCCGCTGATCGAGGCCATTGCGGGAAAATACGGCAAGACGCCCGCGCAGGTGGTGCTGCGCTGGCACGTGCAACAGCCAGGGACCGTCGCGATTCCGAAATCGGGCAATCGGCAGCGCATTGCGGAAAACCTGAACATTTTCGATTTCGTTCTGTCGGGTGAAGAGATGCGGAATATTTCGGGCCTCGCGCGCCCGGATGGCCGCATGGTGCGTCCGGCCTGGGATATGGATTTCGAGGACGAAATTTGAAGGATCCTTCTGTCTCTCAACGATTTCTTCGAGGCGGTCGTCGCGCGGTCGAGGTCACTTGAAAATGACCCAATTCCGGAATACGGTTTTCAGGTCCGAATTTGGGACGATTTAGAGGCCTCGGCCCTTGCGCCTTATGCGACGGTTAGACGGCCAGACAGGGCGGAAGGCGCACAATCGAATGAAGAAGCTGATGAATCACGCGTCCACCTACGTGGACGAGATGCTTGACGGGCTGGTGATGGCCAATCCCTCTCTCGTCCGGGATGGAGCTGGCGGACGCGTCATCCGCCGGGCCGAGCGGATTCGCCAGGGCAAGGTGGGCGTCGTGTCCGGCGGCGGCTCCGGCCATCTGCCGCTCTTTACCGGCTATGTGGGGCCGGGGCTCCTCGACGCCTGCTCGATCGGCAATGTTTTCGAAGGGCCCAACGTTGATTCCTGCATGGATGCCATCCGTCTCGCCAATGGCGGTCAGGGCGTCCTGTGCCTCTATGGCAATTACGGCGGCGACCGCATGAACTTCAACATGGCCGGTGAGTTTCTGGCCGATGAGGGGATCGAGACCACGACGGTGCTCGGGACGGACGACATCGCCAGCGGTTCTCCGGAGGAACGGGACCGGCGCCGGGGTGTCGCCGGCATCATGTATGCGTACAAGGCCGCGGGCGCGAAGGCGGAGCAGGGCGGGTCCCTGCAGGACGTCACCACCGTCGCCGCCAAGGCCGTCGCGCGCACGCGGACGGTAGGGATTGCTCTCGCTCCCTGCCAGGTGCCTGGCGCGGCGCAGCCGACCTTCACCATTGCCGACGACGAGATGGAAATGGGAATGGGCATCCATGGCGAGCCCGGAATCTGGCGCAACAAGATGAAGCCCGCCGATGCGATCGCGGACGAGATGGTTGAGCGCCTCCTCGCTGACAGGCCCGATGATGCGGGACATCGCGTCTCGCTTCTTGTGAACAGCCTCGGGGCGACGCCTCTCGAAGAGCTGTTCATTCTCTATCGCCGCATCGCGCAGCAGCTCGACAAGGCCGGGATCACGATCGTCCACCCGCTCGTCGGACGCTACACGACGTCGATGGAAATGGCGGGAGCGTCGGTCAGCCTGTGCTTTACCGATCCGGAGCTCGAGGAGCTTCTCGCAGCGCCGGCATCGTGCCCGTTCTGGAGGGTGGGCTGATGGGTTTCGGAACATCCGACATCTCCGCGGCCATCGCGCGGGCAAAGGCGCGCATGGCCACGCTCGAGCAGGATCTGAATGCGGCCGATTCCCACCTTGGAGATGGTGATACGGGCGGAATGCTGGCCCGTGTCATCGACCGCCTCTCCGAGGAAAATTTGAACGGCACCGAGGATGTCGGCGCGGCCTTTTCCGCGCTGGCCCGCGCTGCGGTTTCGGCGACGGGCTCAAGCCTCGGCACTCTTCTGGCGACCGCTCTGATGACCATGTCCAAGGCGACGCGCGGTCGGGCAGATGTGCCGTGGTCCGAGCTGGGCGATCTCCTGGCGGGGGCGCGGGATGCCATGCTCGCCCGTGGAGGCGCCAAGCTCGGCGACAAGACAGTGATCGATGCGCTTGACGCCGTCGCGAATGCAACGCGCGGGGTCGAGGATGGCACGGCTCTTGCACGCGCGGCGAGCGTCTCCGCGGCGGATGTCCTCGCGCGCTTCCGGGACGAGCCCTGCCGGATGGGGCGGGCGCGCATGTTCGGCGACAAGAGCCGTGGCATGGACGATCCGGGAATGCTGGCCCTCGTCCGGCTGACGGACGCGATTGCAGGATTCTGAGCCGCGATGGCGCTGGCTTCTCGTTAAAGCATCGAACGCAAAAGTGGGCACCGGTTTTGCGTGAAAAGATGCTCATAAAACCATAGACTTAGAGCATCGAACGCACAAGTGGGCACCGGTTTTGCGTTCGATGCTGTAGAGCATTTTGGGCGAAGTGGATCCGGTTCGCCGTCCAAGAATGCAGCCGAGCCGAAGAAAAGAGCCGATTCCGCTGACATGGAAACAGCTCCAGGTCTGCGCCGTTTCAGGGCGCGTCAGTGATTGTAGCCCAGCCTCTGCGAGATCGAATTGGCGTGGTGCACGACGACCTTCGCGAAATCCTCGACTTCCGACACCGGCAGCTGCCAGGCGGGCCCGCTGATCGACAAGCCTGCAAAGACTTGGCCGGACTGGTTGCGGATCGGAGCGCCGATGCAGCGCAGGCCCGGCTGATGCTCGCCGTCATCCACCGAATATCCGCGCTTGCGGATCTTCTTCAGCTCCGCCTTGAGAACATCCCCCTTGGTGATGGTCGATTCCGTGAAGCGTGTAAGACCGCCTGCGATGAGACGGTCGACGACCTCATCGGGCTGATAGGCCAGAATGGCTTTTCCGACGCTCGTGCAATGAGCCGGCGCATTCTCGATGAAGGTCATCGATCCGGAGCTCTCCGAGGCGGAATCGGCACGTTGGATTACCACGGCGCGGGATCCGTCGAACACCGCCAAGTGAACCGATTGGCCGCTGAACCGGCGCAGCGCGTCCACCATCGGGCGGGCCTCGCGATGCAGATCGAGATTGGACAAGGCCACGCTGCCGAGCTCGAACAGCTTGAGGCCCAGCCGGTAGCGATCGCGCTCTCGGTCCTGGTCGAGAAAGCCCACATCGCGCAGGGATGCCATCATCCGATGAGCGGTGGAGCGGGGCAGGCCCGTGCGCTGGCAAATCTCCGCCAGAGAGAGATTCCTGTCGTTGACGGAAAAGCAGTCGAGAACGCGCACCAGCTTGGACAGGGACTTGAGATTGTCGTCCGCGCTGCGGCCGGCCTTGGCCTCAGCGCCTGTTCCATCCACGCGAGACGACTTGCTTCTGGTCGTCTTGGGCGTAGGAGTGCTCTCTGAAGATGCTGGCGCCTCGGCGGTCAATGCGGCTACCTGGTCCTTCACTCGCGATGTAGCCATTGAAACCGTCCCTTGAAATACTTGCTTTTGCTATGTCCTTGGAAGGATCAAGGCGGCGTTTCTAAACGCCGGTTCCTTCAATCCCACATCACGGGATTATAATAGTTAAAGTGGCTTGGTCAATTCTTAGGCACTGAGGCCGGTCCAAAGGCTGGAACCTGATGCGGCGCCACCGATGCGGGAACGGATAGGAGCAAGGCCTGCGCACGCCAAGGTAACCATCCTTGCAGCGTCTCCGTTCCTTGCCTCGCATCGGATCAGCCTTTCACGGCTCCGGACAGGACGCCGCGCAGGACGTAGCGTTGCGCGAACATGAACAGAATCACCACGGGAACCGTCGCGAGCGTGCCCATGGCCATGATCTCGCCCCAGCGGATATCGAAGGAAGTGATGAACTCTGAGATGCCGACCGGAATCGTCTTCATTGGTGCAGCCGACATGATGATGCTGGCGAACAGGAACTCGTTCCACGACTGGACGAAGACGAAGATGCCGACCGAGAATATGCCGGGCAGCGAAAGCGGCAGGATGATTTTCACGAAGGTGGAGAAATAGGATGAGCCGTCGACCCAGGCCGCCTCGTCGATCTCTCGCGGGATCCCGGCGAAGAAGGATCGCAGCATCCACACGGCGAACGGAAAGGTGAGGATCGAATGGCATATCACGAGGCCGAGATAGGTATCGGTCAATCCCAGGAAGGCGAGCGTCATGTAGATGGGAACGAACAGGACGATCGCCGGGAACATGTAGGTGATCAGGGCCGCGAAGAGAAAGAGGTTCTTGCCCGGGAAGTCGAAACGCGTCACCGAATAAGCCGCGAGCACGCCGATCACGAGACAGACGATCGTGGTCAGGGCTCCGACGATGAAGCTGTTGAGAAAGAAGGTGGGGGCCGATGTCGCCGTGAAGATGGCGCGGTACCACTCGAGGGTGAAGGATTCCGGCAGGATCGCCGGCGGAGACACGAAGAGTTCCGTCGGCGGTTTGAGGGACGAGATCATCATCCACAGGAGTGGCAAGCCGATGAAGGCCATCAGCGCCAGAGACGCGGCGTAGACGGTGGCGTTCGCCGTGATCGAGTTGGGGTTGGACATGATCAGCGCCTGCTCGCGAGCTTCAGGACCAGAAGATAGACGGAGATGACGGCCAGAAGGATGAGGCCCAGCATTACCGCGAGGGCGGAGCCGTAGCCGAAGCGGAAGAAGCCCATGCTTTCTTGGTAGATCCAGATCGGCCAGTGCTCGGTGGTGCCGGCCGGGCCGCCGCGGGAGATCAGCCAGATGATGTCGAAGAAGGTCACGGTCCAGATAAGGCGCAGCAGGAACAGAACCTTGGTCACGTCAGCCAGGTGCGGCAGCGTCACGTAGAGAAACTGCTGCCAGGTCGAGCCGCCGTCGACGGCGGCCGCTTCGTACTGGTCCTGCGGGATGGATTGCAGGGCCGCCCAGTAGGAGATCATCACGAAGGGAAATCCGCGCCAGATATTGGCCAGCACCACGCTCACCATCGAGCCCGCAGGCGTCGCCAGGGGCGATTGGTTGGGAGCCAGAAGGCCCATCGATTGCAGTACGCTGCTCACGATACCGAAGCTCCCGTCGAGCATCCAGCGCCAGAACAGCGCAAGGGCGATCACCGGCACGACATACGGCAGAAGCAGGACCGTCCTGATGATCTTCATCCCGGGAAGATCGCTGTTGACGCATAGGGCCGCCAGAAGGCCCAAGGCGAACTAGCCGGCCAGCGACGTGACCGTCCAGACGAAGGTGTTCCAGGCGATCGTCGGGAGTTTCGGCGACGTCAGAATTTCGAGATAATTGCCGAGGCCGACGAATTGCTCGGAATTGTCGAAGATGCTCAGCGAGTAGAAGCTCAGCCGGATCGCGTCGAAAACCGGATAGGCCACGAAGATCAGCATGAAGAGCACGGCGGGGACGATGAACATCCCGCCGACGAATTGCTGCTGATGGAAGATGGTTGCACGGGGCGGGGAGGTCATCCGGATCTCTGCCGTCGGCTGCTGATCGAGCATGTTGGTGCTGGCCACTATAGCGATCCTGTTTGCATGGACGTTCTCGGGACCGTCTTGACCCGGCGGTCGTCCTGTCCGGTCCGCGAGAACGGGGGTGCGGGACGGCCCCGTTCTCCGACGTTTGAGGCCGCCGTGGCGGCCGCGGTTACTTCTTGATCTGGGCGACCTGCGCCTTCAGCTGCGTCGCCATCTGTTCGACCGCCTGCTGGGAGGTGGTCCTGCCGAGGGCGGCGTTCTGGATTGCGTCGCCGATGAAGCTCGTCGCCTCGATCTGGCCCGTCAGCGGATTGAGCCCTGCCTCCTGGCCATAGCGGTACCAGTTCTGCATGACCTTGTTGAAGATCACATCGAGTTCGGGTTTGAACCGCTTCACGTAAGGATTGTCGTTATAGGCCTGGCTCTCGAAAGCGCTGCGCGTGGCGGGCAGCGCGAAGATCGGGCGGGAATTGGCGCGGTTCGCGACCTTCTCCGGCGTGTAGAGGCAGGAGAGAAGCTCCTTCGAGGCGGCTTCCTTTTCGGGCGTCGACTTTCCAACGAGGTAGTAATAGCCACCGTTCAGAGCCGCCGCCGGAGGCTTGCCGGCCTCGGGGCCGGGGAGGGGGAACACGCCCATATTATCGAGCATGGACGGATTCTGCTCGGCCGCGATCAGAACAACCGCGCCCCACTCGTTGGCCATCGCGACCGTGCCCTGGACATAGGCGTTGCGGTAATCGCTCCACGACCACTCGACGCTCGCGGGCGGGGACGCCTTCTTGTAGAGGGTCAACATCGTGTCGAGGGATTTGATGGCCTCGTCCTTGTGCTTGTCGAAGACGTATTCGCCCGTCTTCGGATCAAAGATCGTGCCGCCCGCCGCATAGAAGAACTGGAAGAAGGTCTGCGGCGCCACGAGCGAGCGGCCCATCGGAACCGCGAAGCCGTAGGTATCGGGCGTGCCGTCCTTGTTCTTGTCGACCGTGAGTTTCTCCGCGGCCTCGATCAGCTGGGGCCAGGAGACGGGAATCTCGATATTGGCCGCCTTGAACAGATCCTTGCGGTACCAGACTTCCTGGTGCAGGGCCCAGTCGGGAACGCCCCAGACCTCGCCGTCCTTCCGAACCGCGTTCAAATAGGAGGGCAGGAAATCGTTCTCGCCGATCTTCTTCACCACGTCCGTCACGGGAACGAGGCCACCGCGCGCCTGCACGAAGGCAACCGCGCCTTCGAGGGTATTCATGATGTTGGGCGCCTGGCCGTTGCGCATCGACGTGATGAGGCGGGTATACATCGTATCGAAGGGAACGGTCTCGAAATTCACCTTCAGGTCCGCGATCCCGGCGGCGCATTGATCGACCTGCGCCTTGATGACATTCGCCTGGGCGGCGGTCGTCAGGTTGGTCCAGAAGCTCAGCTCGACCGCCATGGCTCCGCCGATGCCGCCCATCCCGACGGAAAGAGCGGTTGCGAGAAGGGCGCCCTTCAGGGGCACCGAGCGTGCTCGAGCGGACACGGCGCGCCGAAAAGTCCGGTTGCGTGGCATGGTTTCCTCTCCTTGGGGGCGGGCGTTCAGCAATCTTATCGTGCTTGCATTTATCCCGTATAATGGACTACGCTCCCGCGCCAGTCAATCAGCAACTAGGTCAAGGGATGAGAAGCGTTATCGAGCCGCGACGGGAGATCCCGGTTCGCGGCAGCTACGACGTGGTGGTCGCAGGCGGCGGAACGGCCGGCATCACGGCCGCGATCGCGGCTGCGCGCAACGGCGCGCGCGTGCTGCTGGTCGAACGCGGTGGATTTCTCGGAGGACACATCGCGACGCAACTGCTCGAACACAGTGCCGGATGGTTCGACGCGAAGGGGCGCAAGATCGTCGGCGGCATCCCCGACGAGCTTGTCGAGCGCGTCGTCGCACAGGGTGCATCGGCGGGTCACGTGCGCGACGATACGGGCTATACGCTCTATCGCTTCCCGGTCAGTCACGAGGAATTCAAATCGGTCGTCACGGGATGGATTGCCGAGGCCGGGATCGACATTCTCGTTCACTCGCCCGTTGCCGCCGTCCTGAAGGGCGAGGGTGATCGCACGGTCGTCGTTATCGAGAACAAGTCGGGGCGCATTGCGTATGAAGCCTCGACCATCGTAGATACGACATCCCGTTCGGCTGTCTTCTTCCGGAGGGGCTTCCGTCCATCATCGTCGCAGGTCGCTGCATCTCGGCCGAGCGCAGGGCTTTGGCCAGCGCGAGAATCACCGGAACATGCATGGCGATGGGACAGGCGGCCGGTACGGCGGCCGCCCTGGCGGCCACGCAGGGCTGCCCGATGCCCGCTATCGACGTCGCTGCGCTCCAGCGTCTCCTGAAGGCTCAAGGGGCAATCTTCGACGGCATCGGTGCATGAGGTTCGATACGCGGCTCGCGACTTGACACATCCCGTCAGCTGCGCAATCTTGCGGGAGCTAATCCCGAAAAACGGGATATGAATCCAAGAACTGTATCGCGCTCTCCCGGATCGGCTTTGGGCGGGCACGCATAAAGGTAGGACAACGCCGTGGCCCGTATCGAGCTTCGCCAGGTATCAAAGAGCTATGGAGCCGCACGCATCATCGCCGGGGTGAATCTGCCGATCGAAAACGGCGAATTCGTCGTTCTGGTCGGCCCGTCAGGATGCGGCAAGTCGACCTTGCTGCGCATGATCGCGGGGCTGGAGCCGATCAGCGGCGGGGAACTCGTGATCGACGGCGAGATCGTGAACAACCTGCCGCCGCAGAAGCGCGACGTGGCCATGGTCTTCCAGAGCTATGCCCTGTATCCGCACTACACGGTCTACGACAACATGGCGTTCGGCCTGAAGCTCAGGGGCAACCCGAAGGCGGATACGGATGCCCGCGTGCGCCGGGCGGCCGAGATCCTCGGTCTCCAAAATCTCCTGACCCGGTATCCGAAGAATCTGTCGGGTGGTCAGCGCCAGCGCGTCGCCATGGGCCGCGCCATCGTGCGCAACCCGCGCCTTTATCTGTTCGACGAACCTCTGTCGAACCTCGACGCGAAGCTGCGGATCTCCATGCGGTCGGAGATCAAGTCTCTTCACCAGTCCTTGCGCACCACGACGGTCTATGTCACGCACGATCAGGTCGAGGCGATGACCATGGCCGACAGGATCGTGGTCCTGCGCGACGGCAACGTCGAGCAGATCGGCACGCCAATGGAGCTCTATCGGTCGCCGGCGAACGAGTTCGTGGCCGGCTTCATCGGGGCCCCCACCATGAATTTCGTGCGCAGCCAACTGCCAGGCGGTCCCGACAGGGAGGTTCGCTGCCCAGGTGGAGATGTTCCGATCCGCCTTCCCAAGGCATCGACGGCAAACGGCGAGATCCTGATCGGCATTCGGCCCGAGCATCTCCAGCCGACGACCGGACCCGGTCTGATCAACGGCCGCATCAAGATGGTGGAGCCCACCGGCCCTTCCGACTACGTGATCGTCGATACGCAAGCGGGACCCGTGTCGGCCGTTCTACCGACCTCTTACCAGGCAAGGAGCGGCGACAGCATCCGTTTGGCCGCCGAGGCCCCCGACATTCATCTGTTCAACGCTCAGACGGGCCGCCGCCTGGAGGCATGACAGACGAACCTATCTTCGCCGCCGGATGGAGGACGGATGGCGGCAGGATAACCCTCACCATGAGAAACCGAGAAAAGGTTGTGACACCATGAATGAAAGCCAAGCCGCAGAACTGAAGACGCGTCTTCGCGGTATTCTTCCGCCCGTTACCATGCCGTTCGATGAGCAGGGAAATCTCGCTCCCTCCGCCATCAAGGCGCAGATCGACCTCATGGTCAATTCGGGCGTCCATGGCGTCGTCGCCGGGGGCAGCACGGGCGAGGGCCACACGCTCTCGACGGAAGAGTTCTATGATGCAATGGTGGCGACGCACGACGCCGTCGCAGGGCGCGTGCCGTTCGTGGCTGGCCTGATCGTCAACTCGACGCGCGAAGCCATCGACCGCACGAAGATGCTCAAGAACCTCAAGGTCGAGGCCTTGCAGGTGACGCCGGTTCACTATCTCTTCAAGCCAGATGCTGAAGCCACCATCACCCACTTCCGGGCGATCTACGAAGAGACGGGCATTCCGATCCTTATCTACAACGTCATTCCCTGGAACTATCTCTCCGTGGACTTGATGCTGCGGATCATGGACGAGGTTCCCGGCGTCGTCGGCATGAAGCAGAGCTCGGGCGATCTCAAGTCGCTCTCCGATCTCGTGCAGCGGGTGAAGCCCAACAACATCGTGCTGAGCGGTATCGATGCGCTGCTCTATTCCGGCTTCTCGCTGGGTGCGGACGGCGCGATTTCGGCTCTCACCTCCGCGCTGCCAGGCATCACGGCCAAGCTGTTCGATCTCGTCAACAAGGGCCGCCACGACGAAGCCCTCAAGATCCACTGGCAGCTCAACACGCTGTGGAACTCCCTGCGTCACGACAACCTGCCGGCCTGCGTCAAGTACATTCAGCATCGCCAGGGCCTGCCGCTCTATCATCCGCGCGCGCCCATGGAGCGCGTGACCGATGCCCAGAAGGCGGCCATCGACAAGGCTCTCAAGGGGCTCATCGACTGATCGGGTGCGATTCGCCCTGAAGTGCTTGCTGCAAAGGCGGAGCGGCCCGTGGTCGCTCCGCCTTTCTTGCTTTCGGCTTCGGCGAACCGGATCCGGTTCGCCGAAGAAAGGCGCGGTCTGACGCAAGACGCGGGGGGCGACGGCCCTCGCGATGCATCAAAGCGTCGACGTCACCGACTCGACGGCGTCCTTCGTGGCGCTCACGATGATGTCGGCCTCCTGCCGCGTGAGGCAGAGCGGCGGCGCGAAGCCGAGGATGTCGCCCTGGGGCATCGCGCGGCCAATGACGCCGCGTTCCAGGAGCGCCGCCGTGATGCGCGGGCCGACCTTCTCGGATGCATCGAAGAAGACCCGGTCGTCCCGGTCGCGCACGAACTCGACGGCGGCCATCAGGCCCTCGCCGCGCACCTCGCCCACGAAGCGGTTCGAGCCCACTGCTTCGTTCAGGGCGGCGTTGAAATAGGCGCCGGTCTCGCGGGCATTGGTGACGAGATCGAGCTCGTCGACGACCTCCAGGTTGGCGACGCCCGCCGCAGCGCAGAGCGGATGGGACGAGTAGGTCCAGCCGTGGCCGATGGCCCCGTAGGTGTCGGAGCCCTGCTCCAGCACGCGCCAGGCCCTCTCGGACACGATCACGCCCGAGAGCGGCGCATAGGCCGAGGTCAGGCCCTTGGCGATGGTGATGAGATCAGGCTTCATGCCGTAATGGTCGGAGCCGAACATGGTGCCGAGGCGGCCAAACCCGGTGATGACCTCGTCGGCGATGAGCAGGATGTCGTGCCTGTCCAGCACCGCCTGGATCTTCTCCCAATAGCCCTTCGGCGGAGGCACGATGCCGCCCGTGCCGAGCACCGGCTCGCCGATGAAGGCGGCGATTGTCTCGGGGCCTTCGGCCTGGATCATCTCCTCGAGCTTGTCGGCGCAATATTGCGAAAACTGCTCCTCGCTCATGGAGCGGTCGGGCCGGCGGAAATAATAGGGCGCTTCCGTGTGCAGGATCGGCGGGCGCGGCAGGTCGAACAGGTTGTGGAAGGCGGCGAGGCCCGTGAGGCTGCCGCTCATCAGGCCGGAGCCGTGGTAGCCGCGCCAGCGCGAGATGATCTTCTTCTTCTCGGGCCGCCCCAGCACGTTGTTCATGTACCAGACGAGCTTGATGTTGGTTTCGTTGGCGTCCGAGCCCGAGAGGCCGAAGAATACGCGGCTCATGCCCTTCGGGGCGCGGTCGATGATCATCTTGGCGAGACGGATCGAGGGCTCGGAGCCGTGGCCCACATAGGCGTGGTAATAGGGCAGGGCGGCGGCCTGGGCCGCGATGGCGTCGGTGATCTTGGTGCGGCCGTAGCCGACATTCACACAATAAAGGCCCGCGAACGCGTCGAGGCTGCGCTTGCCCTGCCGATCGACGATGTAGACGCCTTCGCCGCCCGCGATGATGCGATTGGGCGTTTCTCCGCGCGCGTGCTGGGCCATGTGGGTGGAGGGATGGAAGAAATGGTCCCGGTCCCAGGCGTTGAGTTCGTTGTCGAGAGTGTTGGTTTCGTTCAGCATGGCTGACTCCGGTCAGTGAGTGTCGATGCAGAGGTATTTCAGGTCGGTGAAGGCCTCCAGACCGTGGCGCGAGCCCTCGCGGCCGAGGCCCGACTGCTTCACGCCCCCGAAGGGAATGGGCGCGCCGGTGATCTTCACCCGGTTCACCGCGACCATGCCGTATTCGAGCGCCCGGCCGAGCCGCAGGGCACGCGCGCCGTTCTCGGTCACCACATAGGCGACGAGGCCGTATTCGGTGGCGTTCGCCCGGGCCACCACCTCGCTCTCCGTGTCGAACGGCGTCACGGCCGCGACCGGCGCGAAGGTTTCCTCGCGCATGATCAGCGCGTCGTCCGGCACGTCGGCGATGAGCGTCGGGGTCACGAAGAGCGGGCCTTCGGCGGCCGTGTCCGCGGTGACGCGCCGCGCTCCGAGGGCCAGCGCATCGGCAATCTGCGCCTGTGCCTTCGCCACGGCATTCGGATGCATGAGGGGGCCGATCTCCACATCCCTGTCGAGGCCCGGACCCGATTTCAGTCCGGCGATGCGTTGGCCGAAGGCCTCGCAGAACGCGGGGTAGATCGAACGCTGCACATAGATCCGGTTGGCCGCGAGGCAGTCCTGGCCGGAGGTGGCGAATTTCGCCCCCATGGCGATCTCGACGGCCCTGTCGAGATCCGCGTCGTCGAACACGATCAGCGGCGCGTGGCCGCCGAGTTCCATCACGAGGCGCTTCATGGTGGGGGCGCAGCGTAGGGCGATCTTGCGGCCGATCTCGGTCGAGCCCGTGAAGCTGACGACGCGCACGCGGGGATCGTCGCAGAAGCGATTGGCGATGGGCTCGGCATCGCCCGTGACGATGTTGAAGACGCCCGCCGGCAGGCCGGCGCGCTCGGCGAGCTCGGCGAGCGCGAGCGCGGAAAGCGGCGTATAGGAGGACGGGTGGGCGACCGTCGTGCAGCCGGCGGCGAGCGCCGCGGCGGCCTTGCGGGTCAGCATGGCGGAGGGGAAATTCCAGGGCGTCAGCAGGGCCGCGACGCCCAGGGCCTCGCGGCGCACCAGCATCTCGGCGCCAGGCAGGTGGCTCGTCACGCTCTCGGCGTTGAGGCGCTTGGCCTCTTCCGCGTACCATTCCACGAAGGAGGCCGCGTAATCGATCTCGCCGAGGGATTCCGAGAGCGGCTTGCCCTGCTCCAGAGTCATGATGAGGGCGAGGTCCTCGCGGTTCTCCAGCATGAGGGCGTGCCAGGCGCGAAGGCGCTGCGCGCGTTCCTGCGGCAGAGCCGCCTTCCAGGCGGGAAGCGCCCGGGCGGCGGCGTCCACGGCCTGGCCTGCGGCCTCGGCGCCCAGACGCGACACGTGGGCGACGGTCAGACCCGTGGCCGGATCGGCGACCGCAAAGCGCGCATCCCCGGCGGCTGCGGTCCAGCGCCCGTCGATATAGGCCATCTCGCGCAGGAGGCGGGGATCCCTCAGGCGGCCGAGCGCCGGGTGGCTGTCCGCCTTGGCGGGAGCGGCCACGTTGGTTTGCGTGATGGCGTTCATGCGTCTCGCCCTTCCTGAATCAAAAGCCGATGAAGAAGGCTAGCCCGTCAGGCGGCGAGATGATTTCGGTTCTTGCACCCAAAGGGCGATAGTCTCTCGGTTTTCACGGGAGAGACCGGAGACTTTCTCGCGCCGCGGCGGAAGGCTGCTCGCCCAGGATCGAGCTCAGGAACTCGCGGGTGCGCGGCTGCTGCGGGTTCGTGAACAGGAGCTCCGGGTCACCCTGCTCGACGATGCGGCCCTTGTCGAAGAAGCAGACCCGGTCCGAGACCTCGCGGGCGAAGCGCATCTCGTGGGTGACGAGGAGCATGGTCAGGTCGTGCTCCTGCGCGAGGGCCCGGATGACGCCGAGCACCTCGCCGACGAGCTGCGGGTCAAGCGCGGAGGTCGGCTCGTCGAACAGAAGCACGCGGGGGCGCATGGCGAGCGCGCGCGCGATGGCGACGCGCTGCTGCTGGCCGCCCGAGAGCTGGCTCGGGAAATGGTCCTTCTTGTCCAGGAGGCCGACCATGCGCAGCAGCTCGGTGGCGCGGCTCTCGGCTTCCTCGCGCTTCATCTTCAGAACCGCGACGGGCGCTTCGACGACGTTGCGCAGCACGCTCATGTGCGGGAACAGGTTGAAGCTCTGGAACACCATGCCGACATTGCCGCGGATCTTGTGGAGGTGCGCCTCGCTCGCCCTGAACGGGCCGTGCCCGTTGGGCTCGTGATAGCTGATCCCGTCGATCTCCAGGTTCCCTTCCTGGAAGGGCTCGAGCGTCATCAGGATGCGCAGGACCGTCGATTTGCCGGAGCCCGAGGGGCCGATCAGGGTCACCTTCTCGCCGCGCTGGACCTCGAAGTTGAAGTTGTCGAGCACGGTCAGGGCGCCGAAGCGCTTGGTGACGTTCTCAAAGCGGATAATCGGTGTCATCGCAGGGGAATCCCACTTTTGGGCAGGGCCCTCTCGATCAGATAGATGAGGGCCGAGCAGATGAGCGTCATCGGCAGGAAGATCAGTCCGACCATGGAGAGCGGCACGAGATACTCGAAGGTCCGCTCGCCGATCATGTTGGCGAGGCCCAGCATGTCGAGCACGGTCACGACGGACAGAACCGGCGTCTCCTTGAGCATCGACACGAGATAGTTGCCGAGGGCCGGCACGATGCGCGGAATCATCTGCGGTATCACGATGTCGCGATAGGTCCGCAGCCGCGTGAGATTGAGCGCCGTCGCGGCCTCCCACTGGCCACGCGGCACCGCGTCGATGCCGCCGCGATACACCTCCGACGTATAGGCCGAGTATTGCAGGCCCAGGGCCAGCGCCCCGGTCATGAAGGCCGGCAGCACGATGCCGAAATCCGGCAGCACGTAATAGAGGAAGAAGAGCTGCACCAGAAGCGGCGTATCGCGCACGAACTCGGTGAAGCCCGCTACCGTCCAGGAGATCGCCTTGAACCGGCTGCGGCGCAGGAGCGCCAGCACGAGGCCGAGCACGAGCGCGATGGCGTATCCGACCGCTGCCGCCTGAAGCGTGACGATCAGGCCGATCCCGAGGATCGGCAGGATGGACAGCGCGAAGGTCAGCGGCGTCGAAGTATCCCAGGTATAACCGTACATCATGAATGGGCGCTCCTGGGGAAGGCCGGCCCGCGCCTCAGCTTCGCCTCGATGAAGCGCATGATCAGCATCAGGCACAGGGCGATGAGGAAGTAGCCGAGCAGGGTCATGGTATAGACGGTCGCGCTGTCGAGCGTGATGTTGCGCATGGACTGCGCCTGGAAGGTCAGGTCGGCGATCGAGATCAGCGAGACCAGCGCCGTGTCCTTGAGGTTCTGGACGGCGAGATTGCCGAAGGCCGGCATCATCTCGATGATGGCCTGGGGCATCGAGATGTGCCACAGGGTATAGGTCTTGCTGAAATTGAGCGCCCGCGCGGCTTCGAGCTGCGTATGCGGCACCGCCAGCAGGGCGCCGCGCACCACCTCGGCCCCGAAGGCGCCCGTGAGGAGCGACAGGGTCATGATGCCCGTCGTGATCGGATCGAAGGAGATGCCGATCAGCGGCAGCGCGTAATAGAACCAGAAGAGCTGCACGAGCAGCGGCGTGCCGCGAAACAGCACGATATAGATGAAGGCGATGCCGGACAGGAGCCGGTTGCTCGACGTACGGGCGATCCCGGCCGCGAAGGCGAGGATCGCGCCGAGCGCGATCGATGCGAGCGAGATCGTCACCGTCACCTGCGCCCCCTTCAGGAGGGGAGCGAGATATTGCGTCCATGTCATCGTCGAAACTCCTGACGGGTTTCCCCCGGCGGGGCGGGAAGGCTCGCCGGGGGGTTCGAACGATGCCGGATTACTTTCCAGCGCAGAGGTCGGCGACGTCCTTGGCGGCCGCGGCCTTGATGCTCTCGTCGCTCAGGCCGTAGGACGTGAGGATCTTGTGATAGTCGTCGGTTTTGCGGAATTCCACCAGCGCCTTGTTGAACGCGTCATGGAGCTCTTTGTCCTCGAGGCGGAACGCGAAGCCGCCATAGTTGCGCACCGGCTTGCCGTTGACGATCGGGTCCGTGAAGGGCTTCACCTGCTCGACGCCCTCGCTGCCTTCGGCGAGCTTCGAGACCGTGAGCTCGGTGGCCGCATAGGCGTCGACGCGGGACTGCACCGTCGCGGGCGCGTCCGCATTGGCCTGGATGATCACGATCTGATTGTCCTTCACGCCGACGGCGCGCAGGAAGTCGATGTTGTTGGCGCCCGAGACGACGGCGACCTTGAGCGACGGGTCCTTGGCGATGTCCGCATAGGTCGTCAGCTTCTTCGGGTTGCCCTTCTTCACGAGGAGCCCCTCGCCGTAGCTGGAATTCGGCTCGGTGAACGCCACCTGCTTGCATCGCTCGGGCGAGATGTTCTGCTCGGCTGCCGCGAAGGCGAAGCGGCGGGCCTTCAGGCCGGGGATGAGCGTGCCGAATGGCGTCACGGTCCAGTTCACCTCGTTGACGCCCATGCGCTTGAACACCGCGATGGCGACGTCGGGACCGATGCCGGCGGCCGTGCCGTCCTCCTTCATGTAGCCGTAGGGCACTTCGTTCGCAGTCGCGCCCTGGATGTATCCGGCGCTCTTCACCTCTTCGAGGGTTAGCGCCTGAGCGCTCCCGATGGCGGCCGCGAGAGCAAGAGCGGCGACGCTGTAACGGATCATGGACTTCATCTTATCTTCTCCTCTGGTGTTCCGACTTTTTGGCTTCGAGCATCTTTTCGGTTGCGATGCTCTGAGATCCGCGTGCCGGTTGATCCGGCTTGCAGCGGGATGGCTGGCGGTTGGGTTTAAGTATCCTCCTCCACGGTTGCGACGACGGCGAGGCAATCGCCGGTCTTGACGAGGCCGGGGAAGTGCCGGGCGGCGAGAACGCCGTCGAGGGCCGCCCGGTATTCGGCCGGGGCCTGTCCCGTGCGTCCGACGGGATGGATCCTGGCGATCACGTCGCCCTTGCGGACCGGATCGCCCAGGTCGATGCAGGGCTCGACGAGACCGTCATCCTCCGCGAAACGGAAGCACTCGGCGGAGGGCATGTCGAGCCAGCGCGTCGGCGCGGTCTCGGGCCTGCCCTCGACGATCCCGGCATGCTTGAGAACGTTCATGACGCCGCGCTTGGCGATGCCGATCGTCTTCGCCGAGGACGTGCCGCCGCCGGACAGTTCCGTGGTGACGAACACCTTGCCCATCTCCTCCGCGGCGGTGTCGTACATGCCCACCGCGTCGATCTCGATCATCCGCATCGAGTAGGGCGCCGCGAAGGCGGCGACCGCATCGAAGCAGCGCTTTTCCTGCTTCTTATCGGGCAGTTCGTGCGCGGCCGCATAGGGCAGGAAGTCGAGGGTGCGTCCACCCGAATGAAAATCGAGGACGATGTCGGCGAGCGGCAGAAGGGCGCGCTGGAAGTAATCGGCGATCTTCTCCGTCACCGTGCCGTCCGGGCGTCCGGGAAAGCTCCGGTTGAGGTTCCCGCGGTCGATCGGCGAGGTTCGGGTTCCCGCCCGGAAGGCCGGGTAGTTCATGGCCGGCACGATGATGACGCGGCCCTGCACGGCCTCGGCGCTGAGCGTTCGGGCGAGATCGAACAGGGCGACCGGCCCCTCGTATTCGTCGCCGTGATTGCCGCCGGTGAGCAACGCGGTCGGGCCGTCCCCGCGCTTGATCACCGTGATCGGGATCATCACCGAGCCCCAGGCCGAATCGTCCCGGCTGTAGGGCAGGCGCAGGAAACCGTGCTGCACGCCGTCGGCGTCGAAATCGACCCCGGCGCTGACGGGGGAGGGGCGCTGGATCGGGGTGTATGCGTTCATGGCTTCACGAAGAGCTGGCGCGGCACGTTGGAGAGGCACTCGACGCCGGTTTCGGTGATGAGAATGCTCTCGGTAATCTCCAGGCCCATGTCTTCGAGCCAGAGGCCCGTCATGAAGTGGAACGTCATTCCGGGCTTGAGTTCGGTCCTGTCGCCGGGGCGCAGGCTCATGGTGCGCTCGCCCCAATCCGGCGGATAGCTCAGGCCGATGGGATAGCCCGTGCGGTTGTCCTTCACGATGCCGTAGCGCTTGAGGACCGCGAAGAACGCATTGGCGATGTCCTCGCAGACATTGCCGGGCCTGGCGGCCGCGAGGCCTTCCTCCATGCCTTCCAGCACGGCCTTCTCGGCATCGAGGAAGGCCTGGGTCGGCTTGCCCAGGAAGACGGTGCGTGAGAGCGGGCAGTGATAGCGCTTGTAGCAGCCCGCGATCTCGAAGAACGTGCCTTCGCCCTTCTGCATCGGGCGGTCGTCCCAGGTCAGGTGCGGGGCGGATGCCTCCTCGCCCGAGGGCAGGAGCGGAACGATGGCCGGGTAGTCGCCGCCGAAGCCGTCGACGCCGCGAATGCCCGCATCGTAGATCTCGGCCACGAGATCGCATTTGCGCAGGCCCGGCTCGGCCTTCTCCAGGATGCGCCGGTGCATCGCCTCGACGATGCGGCCGGCCTTCCTCATGTAGTCGATCTCGGTCGCGCTCTTGACCGCGCGCTGCCAGTTCACGAGCGACAGGGAATCCTTGAACGTGGCGTTCGGCAGATGCTTCGTCAGCGACAGGAAGGCGGCGGCGGAGAAATAGTAATTGTCCATCTCGACCGCGATGACGCCCTTATCCCAGCCGCGCTCCTCGATGATCCCGGACAGGTAGTCCATCGGGTGGCGTTCCGTCGACTGCACGTAGTGGTCCGGGTAGCCGATGATGTTGTCGTGGGCGAGATAGGCGGTGCGCTTCGCGCCGTTAGCGTCCTGGCCGCGGCCGAACCAGATCGGCTCGCCCTGCGGGGGCACCAGCACGCATTGATGCACGTAGAACGACCAGCCGTCGTAGCCCGTCAACCAGTGCATGTTGGACGGGTCGGTGACGATCAAGAGATCGATCCCGGCCATTTCCATCGCCTTGCGCGTCTTGGCGAGGCGCTCGGCATATTCCTCTCGGCTGAAATTGAGATGGGGCGCGCTCACAGAAGGTCTCCCGTTGATGTCTTCGTATCGATGGATCGGCCCGCTCCGGCCGATTGGGCGCGAGCGTGGGCGAGGGTGGCGATGGCGGTGTCCTGGACGCCCGTTCCGGTGAGGTCGCAGAGGGTGATCTCCTCAGGGTCGGTTCGGCCCGGCGCCTGTCCGGCGATGACCTGTCCCAGTTCCGGGAAGGACCTTTCCGCTTCGATCAGGCCGGACCGGATCGCATGATGCAGCTCGCCGAGGCGGCGCGTCTGCGCCAGGCTGTCGGCGACGTAGCGGACGCGGGTCAGGATCGTGGGGTCGATCTCGTTCTTGTGTTCGGAATCGGACCCCATGGCCGTGACGTGCTGGCCGGGCCTGAGCCACTGCGCCTCCAGGATCGGCTGTTCGGCCGGGGTCGTCGTGACGATGATATCCGCGTCCGCGCAGGCGGCCTGCGGGGTCGGGACCGCTTCGACCGCGATGCCGAGGGCCGCGGAAAGGTCGCGGGCCGCGGCCTCCGCCCTGGCGAAGTCCCGCGCCCAGATGCGCGCCTGCCGGATCGGACGGACGAGGGTGAGGGCCTCGAGCTGCAGGCGGGCCTGGATGCCGGCGCCGAAGATCGCGGCATTATGCGAATCCTCCCGCGACAGGTGCTTGGCTGCCACCGCTCCGGCAGCGGCCGTGCGCACATCGGTGAGATAGCCGTTGTCGAGCAGCAGGGCCTTCACGAGGCCGGTCTTGGTGCTGAACAGGATCATCAGCCCGTTGAGGCTCGGCAGGCCGAGCTTCGGGTTGTTGAAGAAGCCGGGGCTCACCTTGATGGCGAAGCCCTCGAGGCCGGGAACATAGGCGGTCTTGACATCGACCTCGCCGCGCTCTTCCACGAGATCGAGCCGCAGGATCGGCGGCATCACGACGGGCCTCGTGGCAAGCGCCGCGAAGGCGTTCTCGACGCATTCGACCGCGCTCGCGTCGAGCCGCACGATGCGACGCAGATCCGGTTCCGTGAGCACGAGCATGTCAGTCACAGGGTTCGTCCTTTGGCCGCGCCGGCGGCCTTCATGGTTGCGTTCACGATGGTCGCGTGCCGCGCCTCGTCGATGTTGCGTCCTGAGACGAGGGCGACGGTCGGGCCTCTCACGGCGATCCTGTTTGCCAGGAGCGCCGCGATGCCGACCGCGCCCGCTCCCTCCGCCGTTTCGCCTTCCTCCGTGAAGGCGTGGCGGATGCCCTCGGCGATCTCCTCCTCCGACAGCAGCACGACGTCGTCGAGGAGGTCGCGGCACATGGCGAAGGTGTAGCGGTTGTCGAGGCCGATGCCGCCGCCAAGCGAATCGGCGAGGGTTTCCACTTCCTCGACCTGGACGGGCTTTCCCGCATTCAAGCTCGCATGCATGGCGGCTCCGCGCGCCATTGAGACGCCGATCACCCGCGCCTGCGGCAGCCTGCTCTTGATGGCGGCGGCGACGCCAGCCGCCAATCCGCCCCCGGAGAGGGGCACGAGGACGAGTTCCGTGTCGAGGCGCGCCTCGGCGATCTCCAGGCCGATCGTGCCCTGGCCCGCGATCACGTCCGCATGGTCGAAGGGCGGGATGGCCGTCAGGCCTTCCTGGCGCACGAGGCGCTCGACCTCGTCCTGCGCGTCGTCCTGCGAGCGGCCGACGATGCGCACCTCGGCCCCCAGCGCGCGCACCGCCTCGACCTTGTTGGCGGGCACGAGGGCCGACATGCAGATCACGGCCCGCACGCCCTCGGCCTGCGCCGCGTGGGCGAGCGCGCGGCCGTGATTGCCGGTCGAGGCCGTCACGAGACCGCGACGGCGTGCCTTGTCGCTCAAGGAGAGAACCGCGTTCGTCGCGCCGCGCAACTTGAAGCTGCCGGTGAGCTGACGGCTTTCGAGCTTGAGGTAGACCGGGACGCCGCAGCGGGCGGAGAGGCTTAAGGACGAGACCAGCGGGGTGGGTCCGATGCGGCCGGCGATGCGGCCCCGCGCCTCGGCGATCCTGTCGATCCCCACCGCGATCATGGCCGGGACCCCGCTGCGGGGACGCCGCTGGATGGAATGGAGGACACGAGACCGGCGCGTGCGCTCGGGGCCTCGGATTGAACTGCTCCAGGGGTGAGCATCCCTGTGTGGACTGCGTACATCCATCACCTCTTGTCAGGACAAAGCGATGGTGTGTCGCACCAGGTTTCATGTCAATGTTTATATTGTCATGAAACAATTATGCGGGAAAAGACGAGGCCTTTGCACGCACATGCGCGGCGACGTGGGTCTACGTGATGGTGCCCGCGTCGAAATACGCGATGGTGCCCGCATCGAAGACAGGCGGCAGCTGCTCGAACGTCTCGGCGATGGTCTGGAGGGAGCGGCCGAGGGTCGCGTGGGACAGGTGTCCGCCCAGGCAGATGCGGATGCCGCCGGGACTGTCGGGGCCCGACTTGAAGGGATCGGAGGGGGTCACGGCGACGTTCTTCTGAGCCAGCATCCGCACGAGGCCGTCCTCTGTCCACCGGGGCGGCACCTTGAGCCAGGCGCAGAGCGACAGGGGATGGGCCTGGGCGACATGCTCCTTGAGGATCTCGGCCACCATCGCCTGCCGCGCCCGGGCTTCCTTGCGCTGCAAGGCGACGAGCCTCTCGGCCGTGCCATCCTCGACCCACAGGGTCGCAAGCTCGGCGGGCAGGTTGGTGGCGCTCCAGGACGTCACGCGCATGATGCTCGCGGCCCGGATCGTGTATTGCGACGGCACCACCAGATAGCCGACGCGCAGCCCCGTCAGGACCGATTTCGTGAAGCTCGTCACGAAGAACCCGAGCTCGGGAAGCAGGTTCGCGAAGGATGGGAGGGGCGTCTCCACGAGGGGCTTGTAGACCTCGTCCTCCACGACGTAGACGCCGTAACGGCGCGCCACCTCGGCGATGGCCCTGCGCCGCGCCGCCCCCATGACGTGGCTCGTCGGATTGCCGAGCGTCGGGATGAGCACGAGCGCGGTGACGCCCCCGGCCGCGCAGGCCTCCTCGAAGGCCTCCACCAGAATGCCTTCCCGGTCGGTGGGCAGGCCCCGCAAGGTGAAGCCCAGAACGTTGGAAAGGCCGATGATGCCGTGATCGGTCAGGTTCTCGGTCAGCACGATCTCGCCCGGGCGGACGATGGCGGCGACCGCCAGGAACAGACCATGGGCCGCCCCGTTGGTGATCAGGATGCGGTCCGTCGAGGCCTCGACGCCAAGGGCCTTGAGCCATTCCCGCGCAGCAGTGCGGTGGCGCTCCAGTCCGGCGATGGGGCGGCAGGGGCGCATGAAGGCGCTGGCGTCGCCTTGGGCGAGCCGCCGCAGCACCGTCCGGGACGCATCCTCGTGGGCCTCGGTATAGACGGCCCTGATGATCGAGAGGTCCACGGTCTCGCCGGGGTCGCGATCGAGCATGAAGCGATCGGCCTTCTCGGTGACCCGGCTGCGGACGAAGGTGCCCCGGCCGACCTCGCCCCGCAGATAGCCGCGCCGCTCGGCCTCCTTGTAGCTGAGACTCACCGTCTGCACAGACACCCCGAGCTGCCGCGCAAGGTCCCGGTGGGTGGGCATGCGCGCATGGGCCGGCAGGACCTCCGCGTCGATATCCGCGATGATCCGCTCCGTCAGCAGCCGGTGCTTCGTCACCCCTTTCCGCTTGGTCAGCCCTGGCCGCCAATCCACCACGAGCCCTTCCTCCGAATCGATCAAGGCGTCCCGGCTGGCTTGGAGGTGAGGAAGCTCACGCATAGGATTGTCTCAAGCGATTGCAATGGAGTAATCATTACATTGGATTGGAACTCTGGAATAGTCATGAAACTCGACAAAATCGACTTGAAGATCCTTGCGGCTCTCCAGAGCGACGGCCGGATGACCAAGTTGCGGCTTGCCGAGGCCGTCAACCTGTCGCCCACGGCATGCTGGGAGCGTCTCAGCCGTCTCGAAAGAAGCGGGGTGATCACCGGCTACACGGCCCGCATCAATGCCGACAAACTGGTGCGCCGTACGACGGTTCTCGTCGAAATCATGCTCAAGAGCCACCAGCAATCCGATTTCCAGCGCTTCGAGGCGGCTGTCTTGAAGGAACCCGCGATCGTCTCTTGTGACGCAACGGGCGGGGGAGTCGACTACATCCTCAAGATCGTCTCCGAGGATATCGATTCCTATCAGAGATTGATCGATAGGCTGCTGACTCTCGACCTAGGGATCGAGCGATATTTCACATATGTGGTGACAAAAAACGTTAAGACTGCCGACCCTCTCGTGGGCCTGCTGCCCACGGAGGTAGGGTAGGAGGCAAGGAAGTGATTGGTATTCTGATGTCTTGGAATGCGATCTGACCTGAGCCAGTCTTTGTGGTACGCTTGCGGACAACATGACTTGATGGGAGCGTAACATGCCGAGACCACCAGGAGGACGCCGGCCGGTCGATCCTTTGAAGGCTGCCGAGGCAGCGTTTAAGAAAGTCACGACAAAGCCTGTCGCAGGGCCGGCCAAAGCTCCCGCGATCCCGGGCGTCAAAGAGACGGTTACACTGCGCATCGATCAGGATGTGCTCGAATTCTTCCAACAGGATGGTCCAGGTTGGCAAGACCGCATCAACGCCGCCCTCCGAAGGGTCTCGGGTAAGTCCGAAGACTAGAGCCTCGGACGTGAGAAGTGGATTTGCACTTTTGGGATTCCATCCGATGCCCCCACTCCAGAACAGCGCATCGTTCTCGCGAAAAAACCGGGTTCGCTTTTTCGCACGATGCGCGAGCACATCGCGCCGAGCCGTGGACCAGGGATCCGAACGGCCCCATCGGTAAAAGGAAGGGCCCTTCTGCCCCAGCAACGCTCGCCCCCCTTGTGCCCGGGATCCAGATGGGCTTCCTGATTGCCCGATTCGTGTGGCGCCCCATAATGTGTCTTCTGCGTCAGCCAGTCGGCGGAAGCCATGACCACCGAGTTTGCATGCCTTGCCTGGACGCTCGTCCTCGCACTCGTTCAAATTCTCCTTGCCGCCATGTTGCGCACGGGCGAGACGGGAGTGAACTACAACGTGGGTGCGCGTGACGCTGAAGGACCGCCTGTTGGCAAGATCACAGGGCGTCTTCAGCGCGCCCAAAGGAACCTCTTCGAGACGTTGCCCGTCTTCGCCGTCGGCATCATTATCGCCCATATCGCCGGTCGAAGCGGGGCGCTGACCTGGTGGGGAGCGGTGCTCTATTTCTGGGCTCGTGTCGTCTATCTGCCTCTTTATGCTTTTGGGGTCCCTTACCTCAGAACGCTGGTGTGGCTTGTATCCCTGGTCGGGATCATTCTCATCCTGATCGCGATCCTGCGTCCGGTCCCGTGACGGAGACAAACGCAGGAGCCGCGATTTCAGGAGCTAGAGCATCGGACGCAAAAGTGGGGACCGGTTTTGCGTGAAAAGATGCTCAAAAGCATCGACTTACAGCATCCGATGTGCGTTCGATTTCACGTCCGGTGCTGTCGTCCATCGGACGCGGGAAGTGGATTTGCTCTTTTGGCATTCCATCCGATGCTCCCGTCTTGGAAAGAGCGCATCGGTCATTCCCTGGATCAGCAGGCGATCTGGGCTCCTGTCATGTGAACGGGCGTAATGGGCTTGACGTCCCGGCCATGGATAGCACAGGTCAGGCGTGCCTCCGAGCGGCATTGAGGGCCGTTCGAGGGCCCAACTCTCGGTCCCACGGAAAACTGGACAGTTATCTCTCCCGGGGCCGTTTCCAGGAATCCTGCCACCGAGGACAACCAGGTTTGGGCCACGAGGTCATCTGTCGCGTTCGCTTCGTTCAGCGCATATCCAACGCAGGCCGCTGCGGCCTCCTCCGGGCGAAGAGGCTCGGGCGCGACCGGTTGCGCAATTGCCGACGCCGTTTCGATGTCGTGACCTTGCTTTTCGTCGGATAAGCGAGGGGCTGAAGTCTCCGGGTCGCCACGGAACCCATTGACCACCGAGAGTGCCAGGATGGCGAAGACAAACGTCTGGAGCGGGATGCGTTTCAGCTTGCTGAGAAGCGGGGCGCGGCTGAAGAGAACAGCCCTATAGAGATAGGCGAATACGGCAATGAGCAGAATGAAAATGATCGTTCGGAGCATGAGAGATCGTGCCTGCGCGAAATCGTGCGAAGTGGACGGCTTATCGTGGGAACTCACTGAGTCCAGAGCAGGATCCGCGATTAGGTCCAGCCGGGCTCATTTCCGGCTTTCGCGGTTAACAATGTCTGAAGAATTGCCTTGAGGGGGATAGGCTTCCCGCCGCCGATAACCCGTTCGCCCGTTCGCCCGTTCGCCCGTTCGCCCGTTCGCCCGTTCGTCCGTTTCATCGGGAGGCGTGGTTGAAGCTGAAACTTATTTGGGCTTGGGAGTGGAATCTCAGGGCGTCCGGCGAGAGTGTCCCATGGCTCTATCCGGCAATATTCACGACGATGGTGTCCATATTTGCTGCAACGCGAGGAAAAGGTTCCTCGTCGGTCGACCGGGTTCATGCACAGAATGCAGGTCGCGCCGCCTGCGGGTTCCGCCAGGTTACCGTGTGCGTCGCGCAATCCTTATCGATGGGAGCAAAAGCGTCATTTGAAGCAACGAAGATCACGCTGCTCCCGTGCAAGCGCATCGTGCGAAAAAGTGGTCCCGGTTTTTCGCCAGAACGATGCGCTCTTTCCAAGAAGGGAGCATCGAATTGATCCCAAAAGTGGATTCCACTTTTCACGTCCGATGCTCTAGCCATCCCATTCTCATTGAAGAAGGCAGGATATGAAGGAGCCGCCTGCTTCGAAAAAATGAGATAAGGAAGAGCATGTAGTTGTCGCAGCGGCGCACTCAAAAGCGCAAATTGTGTTACTCTTCTTTCCTACTGTTTCTTTACAGGTATTGAGTTCTGTTAATATCTTCTCAAGGGCTGAGCATGCTATCCTTTCCGTTGGGAAGATAGGGGCACGACAGATGACGGATGATGAAGTTGAGGCGGTCGCGCAGGAGCTTGCGAAGGTGGGAGGCTCCTCATGGTATCCCGGGCGCACCCCTGGGACACTGCTGAGAGCCGTCAGTGAACGGTATTTGGATAGAGCCCGTGTCGCCATCGCGGCCCTTGATCGCTTCAGGGCCGCAGCGAATGCCAGCGTGGCGGCGACGGAGCCTGCCTCGTCGAGAGAGTTGCCCGTCGATAGAGCTCGCACGCAGGAGCTTCGAGTTGGTACGATCGTCGTCTATCGGCCGCCGGGTGATCAGAGAGCAATTGCCTGCAGGATAGAACGGATCGAGGCTCATCGGGCCTACCTTGTTCCCGTTCCCCAATCGGATGTCGGTTGGGTCTCTCTTGAGAACCTTCAACCTCTGAGCGCTCATGACATGTCCGCTGCGGCCAGAGACTTGGCTTAGAGCATCGGACGCAAAGGTGGGAACCGGTTTTGCGTGAAAAGATGCTCAAGACCATAGACTGACAGCGTCGGACGTGAGTTCGATTTCACGTCCGACGCTGTAGTGGTCCATCCCTGTTGTCGAGGATTGCAGCTCCAGGCCGCAATCGTACTGTATAGGCTTCAAGGATCTGTCGATGCGTTGTTTCTTCCACCTTATAAATGGTGCGGAAACGATCCCGGATGATACGGGTATCGAGGTGAGCGATCTTGAGAGCGCCCGAGCTTGCGCCTTGGACGTTATCAATGATCTGCGGCAGGAAGCTGAGTATGGTCCTCAAGACTGGAAAGGCTGGAGCCTGAACATCGTCTGCCCGGAGGGAAGTGTCCTTGCCACTATAGCACTTGGCATTGCCCTGCACTGAAATGGTGAGTCGGTGCTGGCGCATCGTGCGAAAAAGTTAGCCCGGCTTTTCGCAAAACTGATGCGCCACTGAAGGACTGGTGCATCGGAGCGAATCCCAAAAGTGGAATCCACTTTTCACGTCCGATGCTCTAGGCCCTTGCGCGCGCCATGCAGGCCCCACACTTGCAGCCGATCGGCTTTATGAATGTATCGAAGTAGCTCTTGCCGTAATTATAGGTAATTTCATCACCTGGCTTGATGCGCTTGATGGCTTTGATGCGGATCCGGCCTCGGGACACGACAGCTTCGGCATTCGGACGACACGAGTGATTGATATAACGAGCGATGTTCCAACGCGGGGACCCGTCGATTGTCCAGCGGCTATTGACCTCAAAGAGGTAGCGCGTGTTCCTCCGGCGGCTGACCTCGTCGTTCGAGAGACGCGGTCCGACATACTCGATGATGAATGTGCCCTTTTGGATCTCAAGGGTCGCAAATAGGCCCAAACCGGTCAGGGAACGTCCGACCCGAAAGGGCTTTTGTGAAGTTTCGGTTTTCATCGGAAGAAATACATCTCACTTATTGTGACGGATACCGACGGACATGAATCCTCTGAAACTGATCGGTCGGTTTCACGTGAATGACCAAGGCATGATATTCGTTCAAGGTTTACCGTGTCGCCGACGTGTGAACCGACGACTTCGCATGGCATGTGAAGCCCCGGTCTTCAAGTCCTCCGTGCAAGTCCTCCGTGCAAGTCCTCCGTGCAAGTCCTCCGTGCAAGTCTTCCAGTGCAAGTCGCCCAGTGCAAGTCTTCCAGTGATTGCGTTCGTTTACTCTCGTCAGCTTGTTCTCATTGAGACGATTGCACACAGGCGATTGACGCGGTCCGCCTGCTTTGAACGGCTGAAGTCCGGTTGAGTTTCCGAGGAAAGCCGACTACAGATCTGGCGCGTTCCAAATCGAACAATCCTCATGTACCCGCACCTCACGCCCATCAGATCGCAACGACCAGCTTGGCGAAGCATTGGCATCGTCAGGAGCCGTTGTCTGCCGAACCATGGGCAGGAGCAGCGATCCGGTCCTGGACCCGCACCTTCGCCGCAACCGATGGGCCCCACACCAACCGGCACCATCCGTGTGGCGCCTTACCTCTCACAGCCGGACTAGACATTGTTGTCGCCGGCTGAAACCGGCGGCTTCCTTTCATTTCGCATCTCCATTCGACCGTGATGCAGGACCGCCGGGATCCCAGCCTCACTGAAAGAAGGAGAGCCCTGAAGTGAACAGGGTATGGACGGAAGAAGAACTCGAAATTCTGCGCCAAGACAGAGCTGCGAAAGTTCCTGTGCCGGTAACTGCGGCGAAGCTTGGCAGGCCAGTGCCTGCAACCTATGCCAGAGCCCGCCTGATCGGAACACTTGTCCAAACCCATCAACCATGGGATGAGGTCAGCGTCGAACGTCTTCGAGCGTTGGTGTCAGCCGATCCGCCAATGACGGATAAACGCATTGCGGAGGAACTCGGACGAACCGTCACTCAGATCCGCTGGAAGATGCAGGATCTTGGGTTGATCGGTGTCAGAGATCTTTCGAAGCTTGCTAAGATTACAGCCTCCGAGACGCTACGGCCGAAGGCCCCCAAGTCTCCGCTGCAGAACTTCGAACCCCAAGCGAAATCCGTCCCGCAGAAGCCTGCGCTGCAGAAGATGATCCTGCCTGCACGCACGGCAACATTGCCAAGAGCGGTAGAGCCCGCGCACAGGGTGGAGGCCGCTCGCGTGGCGTCTCCTGCGCCGGTCGACTTTCGGACCGCCCTGGATCTTGCGCTCAAGCGCCTCGAGACGACCTTCACGGCGCGTTTGAAGAACTCCGTTTCGGAGGCGGAAGCCGGTATGGTGAGGGCTGCGACGGATGCCATTGCCGAGAAGCGCCGCATCGATCTGCGCCTTGCCGAACTCTCAAAGCCGATTGCACTCTCAAAACCGATTGCGGAGGTGCGAGGCGAGCCTGC